>NZ_JBEYSJ010000017.1:0-72055 GCF_040704195.1 Amycolatopsis sp. NPDC047767 | reverse complement strand
ATGCCGCAAGCCCGCCTGATGCCGTCTTCCGCGAGGTGGTCGGTGGGGGAAGCCCGCCTGATGCGGTTTTCCGTGAGGTGGCGGGTGCCGCAAGGCCGCCTGGTGCCGTCTTCCGCGAGGTGGTCGGTGGGCGAAGCCCGCCTGCTCGTTCGGCGCGGCGCACCCGCTTGGCGATGACCGGCACTTGCACTCCCACGGCCACGAACGCACTCACCCCAGCCGCTACCACTGCCGCGACTGCCACCGACGCCCATCCCAGCGCACCCAGCACCGCCCCCAGCACGCCGGCGAGCTTCACGTCTCCGGCCCCGAGCTGCGCGGGCTTGAGCCGGTGGACAACGAGGTGGACACCGCCGAACACAAGCACGCCCTCCACCGCGCCCGCGAGAAGCGTCGCCCCACCCCCATTCGCCGCCGCCACTCCGAGGGCGATCGCCATCGCGGGATACGCCGGCAACGTCACCACATCCGGCAACCTCCGATACCGGACGTCCGCCAGACACAACGGCACCCCGACCACCGTGAGCACCCACGGCACCGGCCACCACCACTCCGCCCAGCGCCCCTCCCGCCACCGCCACCCGACGACAAGCAGCGCCGCCACCACCACGACAACAGCCACAACCGCCGACACGGGCGCACCCGCCCGCCTCAGCAACCACACGAGGAGGGGCACCACCGCCCCACCTGCCACGACCAATCCCCAGGACATGCACCCACGTTGACAGCGCCCGCCCACCCCGCCAAGCCGCGGATGTCGCGAGTGGACCCCTCGCGCCGAAAACCGCCCCGATTCACCCGACCGGGAAACCCAAGCCGGCCGCGCAGCACCCCCAAACCGCCGCCGGCTCAGGCCACCCGAGCCGGCCTTCCGGCACGCGCGCACAACCCGAGCCAGCCGCTCGCGGCACCCGGAGGCCGCGCCAAGCACCCATAGCCCAGGCCGGCCGCGCGGCAAACCAGAACACCACTGCTGCCGACCATCCCGGGCCGCTCGGCACCACAGCGGGCAGGCGGCCGCGTGCGCAACGCGCAGCCCCGTGAACGCCGCGGCGAGCCATCGCGCTGCCACGACCGGCGAGCGAACGGGCCGCCCGAAACCGCATCGCATCAGCTTGGCGGAACCCGAACCAAGCCGAGGCACACAACGACCGAGCCCGCCCGGCCCTGCGGGCACGCGCCCACGACCCGGGCCGGCCGGCCGCCGCGCG
The DNA here is from genome assembly GCF_040704195.1 of Amycolatopsis sp. NPDC047767. Taxonomy (NCBI): domain Bacteria; kingdom Bacillati; phylum Actinomycetota; class Actinomycetes; order Pseudonocardiales; family Pseudonocardiaceae; genus Amycolatopsis; species Amycolatopsis sp. NPDC047767. Next base: position 70,844 of record NZ_JBEYSJ010000017.1, on the reverse strand, counting down.
CCACAACCCGAGCCGACCGCTAGCGGCACCCGGAGGCCGCGCCAAGCACCCCAATGTGGCGTTCGTTGCACCCAACGCACCCAATGCGGCGTTCGGTGCGTTGAACGCAACCAACGCCACATTGGGGCGGGCCGAAGCCGGTTCGCGAGTCAGTGCGTCATGGATAAACCAGGCGCATCAAGGGTTTCCCCGTTCGCACGCTCCGGATTTCCAGCGAGGCGATCTCCTGGGACTTCATCGGTGTGCCCACCACGACCTTGGCCGTGTTCTCCGGCAGGGCCTTCCAGGTGGCGAGCTGGGTCTCGGTGCCGTCGCGGCCGAGGGCGACGAGGGAGTAGTCCCCGCCCTTGCCGCCGCGGTAGCTGCAGGACATTTCGACCTCGGTGCCCCACGACTGGGGGTCGATGCGGGCCGCGGCCTGGATCGGGTATTCGCCGAGGGCCGACATGGCAAGCTCGGGCGGCGACACAGGCGCCGCGACAGCGGGCGCAGCGGGCGGCGGCGACACGTCCGGCAGCGAAAGCGACACCGCCAGAGCCACCCCAGCCGCGACGGCCAGCGCGGCCACGCCCCCGGTCACCCCGTTCCGGATCCGCCGACGGCGGCGGACCTTCCGCATCAGCACCGGCAGCAAGTCCGGCATCGCCTGAGAACCCGGCATCGGCGGCGCCGCTGACAGGCCGAGTTCCGGAACCGAGTCCGAGCCCGCCGACATCGGCGGCACAGCCGACAGGTCCGGCACCGAGTGCGAGCCTGCCGCATCCGCGGCCGGCCTCTGCGAACCTGGCACATCCGGCCACGGCACATTCCTCGCCGGCACATCGGAACCCGGCTTGGGCTCCGGCCCCGGCGGCGCGCCCAGCCGTGTTCCCGGCACCGGCAAACCCGGCACATCCGGCCCGGGCGCAGCTGGCATCGCCAACCGGTCAGGCAGCGACCGCGAGCCTGCCGGATCCGCGACCGGCAAATCCGAGCCACGCACCGACCGCGACCCCGCCGCATCTGGCGACTGCGAGCCTGACACTGGCAAATCCGCCCCAGGCACCGACCACGAATCCGGCACCGGCGAACCCGCCGGCAAGTCCGGCCCTGGCTTCGGCGAGCCCGCCACATCCGGCCCCAACCCAGGCACATCCCTCGCCGGCAAATCCGGCAGATCCGCACCCGCCACGATCACCAGATCGGGCACCGGCCCCGGATCCCGCGGTGGCTCCGCACCGTCCCCCTCACCGTTGCCGGGCCCGAGGGCTCCCCCCGGTGAACCACCCCTGGTCTGGGCGAGCAAACCCGGCAGCCCGGCCAGTTCGCGGACCGCGGCGGCGCAGCGGTCGCACTCCTGCAGGTGCTGTTCGAATGCCTGCCGGTCTTCCGGTGACAGGGCTCCGAGGACGTACGCGGCGTCGTAGGTCGCGAACTCGTCGGCGGTCATTGCGTCACCCCCCGCTCTTCCAAAGCCAGGCGAAGCGCCCGTAGTGCGTAGTGCGTGCGGGACTTCACGGTCCCCTCGGCGATGCCCAGGCGGTGGGCGGCGTCGGCCACCGAGTACCCCTGGAAGTAGCACAGTTCGAGCACCTCGCGGTGGCGGGCCGAGAGCTCGCCCAGCGCCTCGGCCACCAGCCAGCCCTGCACGGCGCGCTCGGTGCCGTCGGCCACCGCTCGCTCGGGGGGAGCGTCGGTGACGACCTCCGAGCGCGAGGTCGCCGACCGCCACCCGTCGATGGCGATGCGGCGGGCGACCGTGAACAGCCACGCGCGGGCCGAGCCCTGTGACTGGTCCAGCACGTCGGTGTGGCGCCACGCCCGGAGCAGCGTCTCCTGCACCACGTCCTCCGCGTGGTTCCGGTTGCCGCCCGTCAGGTGCAGGGCGTAGGACCAGAGCGCGGCCGCGTGTTCCTCGTGCAGCGCGCGCATCAGCTGGTCCTCGACGTCGCTCCTCCCCACGGCGAGCCCCGGTCAGCGTCCGGCCGGCACCGCGTGCCCGCCGGAAGACTGCCGGGCGCGCACCTCCTGCACCAGCAGCACCAGGCCGCAGATCACGCACAGCGCCTCGGTGATCACGCCCCAGTACTCGAACTGGCTGTTGAACTGGTCGTGCACGCCGTACAGCCCCACGGTCACCGACAGCAGGTACGCGAGCAACGTCACGCCGCCGAAGCCGAACGTGAAGAACGGCGGCACCCAGTGGTGCCAGAACAGCAGTGCGACGGCGATCACGATCCCGGCGATCCCGTTCACCAGGAACAGCGGACCGACCACGGCGATGTCCGAGTAGCCGCTGCCGAAGTACAGGTAGAAGTGGACCGCGGCGGACCCGACCAGCCCGATCGCGCCCAACCCTCGCATCCAGTTGGCCAGCATGATGTTCTCCTTCACCCGTCCGAATCCCTCTCCCCCACTACACGGAAACACAGGCGATCCGGTTCACCGGGCAACGCTTTGCGGTGAACGGGTGAACCACACGGACGATCATCTCGTTAGTAGGGGCATGACTGCCGAACTGTTTTCCCGCCGCTCCGTCCTCACCACCGGGGCCACCGTCGCCGGCGTCGCCGCGGGCACCGTCGCCCTCGCGGCCTGTGGCGCCGGCTCGGACTCGGGCTCCTCGGGCGGCGACGCCCCCAAGCCCGGCGGGAAGGTGATCGCGCTGGCCGACGTGCCCGTCGGCCAGGCGAAGTCCGCCAAGACCCCCGACGGCCAGGACGTGATCGTGGCCCAGCCCACCGCCGGAACCGTGAACTGCTTCAGCGCCATCTGCACCCACCAGGGCTGCACCGTGAACCCGCCGCAGGGCGCCGAGATCCACTGCCCCTGCCACGGTTCGGTGTACGACTCGCTCACGGGCGCGGTGAAGAACGGGCCGGCCGAGAAGCCGCTGCCGAAGATCAACGTGAAGGTCGACAACGGAGAGGTCGTCACCGCCTGACGACGTAAACCGCCCAACGCACGCGAAGGGCCCCTTGTGGACGATCACCGTCCACAAGGGGCCCTTCGGCGTCGAAAGCCCGGAAAAGCTCAGCCGTTCCAGCCGAACAGCGGGTCGCCCGCCGCGACCGTGCGCCCGGGCTCGAGGCCCGTGAGCACGTCGGCCTGGGCGTCGAGCCCGACCACGGGCACGATCGGCGAGTAGCCGGCGGCCGCCACGGCCTCGGGGTCCCAGCCGATCACCGGCTGGCCGGCGCGCACCGACTCGCCCTTGACCACGTGGAGGGTGAAGCCCTCGCCCTTCTCCTTCACCGTGTCGATGCCGAGGTGCACGAGCACGGCGCGCCCGTCCTCGGTCGCCACCACGAAGGCGTGCGGGTGCAGGGTCACGACGGTGCCGTCGACCGGCGCGACGGCGTCGGAGCGCCCGCCGCTCGGCTTCACGGCGATGCCGGGGCCGACCATCGCCTCGGCGAACACCGGGTCGGGCACCTCGGTGATCGCGACGACCTCGCCCGCGACGGGGCTCAGGATCTCGAGGCTCACATCAGGTCCTCGATGTCACTGGCGATCGTGTCCGCCTCGGGGCCGACGATCACCTGCACCGCGGAGCCCATCTTCACCACGCCCATCGCGCCGGCGGCCTTGAGCGCCGCCTCGTCGACGAGGCTGGTGTCCTCCAGCTCGCAGCGAAGGCGCGTGATGCAGCCTTCGATCTCGACGACGTTGTCCACGCCGCCGAGCGCCGCGAGAATCTTTTCAGGCCTGTCATCCGCCATCGCGGCCTCCTCGTTTCCCGTTGGTTCCCCACGTGAGCCAGTGCGCTCCACCACTACTACGCCGTTCGTCGGCATGCACGTCGCCGCAGGCCACGAACGCATAACGGTGGTTGACACCCGCTCGCGAGGCGGAGCATCCTGCCCCATCGGAATTATTGGTCTAGACCGGAACGTACCAATCTTCCGGCGAAGACGCGAGCACCGGTCGCCCGGTGCGACGACAGAAGGAGGGTGACACCGATGAGCGCTGCCGCGCACGTCCCGCCGCCCGACGGCGTCGACCGGGTGGACCGGGTGATCAACGGGCCCACGCCCAAGCACGCCCAGCTGCGCGAGATCCTGCGCCGGTCCGTGGAGCGCGAGCTCCCGCCCGGTTCGCCGATCCCGTCGGAGCGGGAGCTCGCCCAGCGCTACGGTGTCTCGCGCCTCACGGTCCGCTCGGCGATCGGCAAGCTCGTCGAAGAGGGCCTGCTGGCCCGGGTGCGCGGCAAGGGCACGTTCACCGCCGCGCGCCGCATGGAGTTGCAGCTCTACCTGATGTCCTTCACCGACGACATGCGCCGGCGCGGGCTCACCCCCACCACGGAGGTGGTGTCCACGTCGCTCGAGGTCCCGCCGGTGACCTCGGCGCACGCACTCGGCCTCGCCGAGGGCGTGGCGGCTCACCGGCTGGTGCGGCTGCGGCGAGCGGACGGCGTGCCGCTGGCCGTGGAACGCGGCTGGTACCACGCGGGCCGCACGCCCGGACTGCTCGACCTCGACCTCACCCGTTCCCTGTACGCCCAGCTGGCCGAGGCCTACGACCTGCGGCCGGACCAGGCGTACCAGACGGTGTGGGCCGAGTCCGCGGATCGCGAGACGGCGCGCCTGCTCGGCATGCGCACCGGCACTCCGCTCCTCGTCTTCCGCCGGGTCTCCAGCGCAGGCGGAGAGCCGGTGGAGGACATGACGTCCTGGTACCGGGGAGATCACTACCAGGTGACCATGCAGTTGGACCGGAACACCCCGGATTCCGGCCACCAACCCCACTACGGAGGTACCCGACGATGAGCGCCACCACCACAGAGGGGGCGAAGGGCAAGAAGAGCGGCGGCGGGCTCGCGGGGCTGCAGCGCTTCGGTCGCAGCCTGATGCTCCCCATCGCCGTCTTGCCCGCTGCCGGTCTTCTCAACCGGCTGGGCCAGGACGACGTGTTCGGCAAGACCGGCCTCGGCTGGGACAAGGTCGCGGCCGTGATCGGCGCCGCGGGCGGTGGCCTGTTCGACTGGCTGCCCCTGCTGTTCGCCATCGGTATCGCGGTCGGTTTCGCGCGCAAGGGCGACGGTTCGACGGCCGTGGCCGCGGTCGTCGGCTGGGTCGTGTTCAACAAGGTCATCCAGGCCATCGCGCCGATCAGCAGCCAGGAGGGCTACAAGCCCGGCTGGGACGGGGCGCCGATCCACTGGCCCTACAGCGTGCTGACCGGTGTGATCAGCGGTATCGTCGCCGCCCTTCTGTGGCAGCGCTACTACCGGATCAAGCTGCCGAGCTGGCTCGCCTTCTTCGGCGGCCGCCGGTTCGTGCCGATCATCACCGCATTCTCGATGATCATCCTCGGCGTGATCTTCGGCCTGGTCTTCAAGTACGTCGACCACGGCATCAACGCCATCGGCCAGGCCGTCGTGGGCTCGCCGGTGATCGGTGGCGGCATCTACGGCGTGCTCAACCGCCTGCTCATCCCGATCGGCCTGCACCAGCTGCTCAACGTGCCGGTGTGGTTCATCTTCGGCGGGGGTGACCTCAACAACTTCTTCACCCACGTGCAGGGTTCCGGCTCGTTCATGACCGGCTTCTTCCCGATCTTCATGTTCGCCCTGCCCGCCGCGGCGCTGGCGATCTGGCAGACCGCGAAGCCGGGCCAGAAGAAGATCGTGGGCTCGATCATGATCTCGGCGGCGCTGACCTCGTTCATCACGGGTGTCACGGAGCCGATCGAGTTCGCGTTCATGTTCGTCGCGTGGCCGCTGTACATCTTCCACGCGATCATGACCGGTGTCTCGCTGGCCGTCTGCAACGCGCTGGGCATCCACCTCGGCTTCTCGTTCTCGGGCGGCGCGATCGACTTCGCCCTGAACTCGTCGCTGGACACCGCGCACAAGGCGTGGCTGCTGATCCCGATCGGCCTGGTCTTCGCCGTCATCTACTACGTGGTGTTCCGCTTCGTGATCACGAAGTGGAACATGCGCACCCCGGGCCGCGAGGACGACACGATCGAGGCCGACCTCGACCGCACGGCCGCTAAGTAAGCTCGACCACAAGGAAACCGAGAGAGGACGATCATGCCGGAGAAACGAGTCACCGTGGCCAGCAAGGTGGGCCTGCACGCCAGGCCGGCCGCGCTGGTCGCCAAGGCGGCCGCGGCGCAACCCGTCGCGGTGACCATCGCCAAGGCCGGCAGCGACCCGGTGGCCGCCGGCAGCGTGCTCAACCTGATGACGCTCGCCGCCGCGTTCGGCGACGAGGTCGTGATCAGCGCCGAGGGCGAGGGCGCCGACGCCGCGATCGACGCGGTGGCGGAGCTCGTCGCCACGGATCTCGACGCTCAGTAGGTACCGCTCCAGGGGCAGTCGGAGGGGCCACCCTGCACCGGGAATTCCGGTGCCGGGTGGCCCCTTCGCACGTTTCCCGGCCGCTTGCCGATCCGGACACCCTGACCGGCGGTCACCGCGCGAGTGAACGGTTTCCGCCGCGACGGCGGTCGGATCGGCACCAAGCAGCACGGTTAAGCTGGCGGGTATGGACAGCCTGCGCCTGATCGACGAGTGGCCGGTGGACAACGCCGCGGCCGGAGTGGTTTCCGCCGGCGGCGAGGTGCGCGACCGCCACGGCGATTCCGCCCGCGTGTTCCGCCTGGCGTCGGTGACCAAGCTGCTCACCGCGCACACGGCGCACATCGCGCTCGAGGAGGGCGTGGTCGAGCTGGACACCCCCGCCGGCCCCGAGGGCTCGACCGTGCGCCACCTGCTCGCCCACACCTCCGGCCTCGCGTTCGACGCGCACAAGGAGATGGCCCCGCCCGGCACCCGCCGCCTGTACTCCAACGCCGGCTTCGAGGTCCTGGCGGAGACCCTCACCGAACACTCGGGCATCCCCTTCGCCGACTACCAGCGCGAAGCCCTGCTCGACCCGCTGGGCATGACCGCCACCGTCCTGGACGGCTCCCCCGCCTCCGGCGCCGCGTCCACTGTGGACGATTTGCTCGTGTTCGCCGCCGAACTCCAGTCCCCGAAACTCCTCGCGCCCGCCACCCTCGCCGCCGCCACCGACGTCGCCTTCCCCGGACTGAACGGCGTCCTCCCCGGCTTCGGCTACCAGAAACCCAATGACTGGGGCCTCGGCTTCGAACTGCGCGACCACAAGTCCCCCCACTGGACCGGCTCCGCGAGCTCCCCACGCACCTTCGGCCACTTCGGCCAGTCCGGCACCTTCCTCTGGGTCGACCCCGACTCCGGCCACGCCTGCGTCGCCCTCTCGGACCGCTCCTTCGGCCCCTGGGCCGCCGACGCCTGGCCCCCGTTCACGGACGCGGTACTGGCAGAACTGAAGGGCTGAGCACCCGGCGCCTCAACGCACCCGAGGCGAAGCCCTGTTTGGTTGCATGAGTGTTACCCAGCACTAGTGGGACGGGTGGGTGTCGAGCACGTGACTCACTGTCCCCCGTCGGGGCAGGTGCAGATGGCCTTCCAGCAGGAGAAACGTCGATGGGACAGGTTGTCGCGAACCCGTCCCACCCCTGCACTGGAACCCAGTGCAGGGGGAATTGAGAGGATCCGGCTCGGGTGCCGTCACCCGTCCCGCTCGATTGCTTCAAGGGCCGCGAGGCGGTATCCCCATCTGGAGCGCACTACCACGTACACCGAGCGGCCTGGACCGAGACAGGTGATCACCTCCCGGTGGACGCGCGTCGACCGAGGACCGATAGCCTCAGCGGTGCCGGTCGGTGTCCCACACATACACCGCGCCGTCGATTCCGCGGACGTATGCAGCCAGCCTATCGGCAGCCACGAAATCATGTGACACCTCTACCGACCGGCTGGTCAAGTAGCCCCGGGGGGCCGCCCGCTCGCCCAGGTGCAGATTTACATCGAACCAGCTGCCCGCCTGCTAACGATCCAACCCGAGAAAGCGACCCAATGGGAGACTTGGAGTGCAGGCGAATCGAGTTTGGAGACCGCGCTGGATACGACAAGCTCCGGCACGATGCGTTGATTCCGCGATGCGTTTCGTCATGGCGAAGATTTCGGGATTGGCCTGTAGATTGCGATCGGGACGAGCCAAGCTGGAACACCTTGCGAAAATGGGTGTTCGAGCAAGGGAACTCTTCGCCCGTCCGGCGTGTGACACTTTTATTGGAGGCGAATCGTATATGACGATTCCCGGCAGGTTGCCCCTCTGGTCTCCAGTACGTGCTGTGGCCGCAGCAGCACTCCGAGCGCCTGCGCCGGGTCGGCCTGTACCTCGTTGATCACGCGTTCGCGGTCTCCAGGATTCGAGAATTGTGCATCTTCAATGCTCTGAAGTGCGTCGCGGATAAGTTCGTCTTGATTGAGGACGATGACCGTGGCCTTGACTTCAAGTTCATATCTCTGACCGTGCAGAAGTGCTTGCTGAAGTGCAACTTTCTCTTCGTGAGTCTTCGGTTCAAATTTCACCGTTTGACACTACCATGATAATAGCCGGGACTTTACCCTGAAGTGACCCCTAGGGGTTGACCCCTGCCTGCCACCAGGGCCAACCTCGGGAATTCGTCCGTGTGGGCTATTTCGTTTCAGTTGTGACAGATTCAACGGGTGAGTAGCAGGAGGCGGCCAGCTTCACCGGATCCTTGGCGGTCCTGGTCACCCGCTGCTTCGGCAGCCCGCAGCCCATCCTCGTCCTCAGCCCCGCACATCCTGGCCGGCCCAGAAGGCAACGAATTCTGCCTCCTGCACGCCGGGCTCCGGCCCCTCCGAGCACGTACGCAGAGCCGCCTGCGGTCTACTCACGGTCTACGGGCCGACGCACGCTCCGGTCAGCGACAGCCTGTGGCCGTGGCTTCAAAACCCGTCCAGTGAGAGTTCGCGAACCTTTCCAGCGACTCGAACTCGCACAGGATTGGTGCTGTGCGCTTCCACGCGCAGAGACCGTCCTTGAACTCCTCAGCGAGGGTCGCGCCGACCCGGTCGATCACCTTGCGGTTGTCGACCCACTGCGTTTCGACCTTCTCCAGCTCGCCAGCTTCGAGTACCCACGACAACCGGCCGTACGAGTCCAGCACGACCGGCCGGTCACCGACCTGACCTGCATTGACATCGCGTGTGGCGTTCATGCCATCGAGGCTATGTCAGCAAATGAGACGCACCCAACGCCGCCTTGGGGCGCTTCACTCACCCCCAAGGCGACGGACCCACCCACCGAACCCAGCACCCAGCCCCCTCCCCGACACCCCGATCCGAAGCGTCCCTACAGTCCAGCTTCGGGGTGCTCACCCCACGCAACACGCTCCCGCGAGAACTGCAAAGAACCACACAGAACCGCGGAAACCACTCACTCCATCACGCGAATCGGCTCCCCACCCCGAAACGCCGCAATGTCCTCCACCGCATCCCGATAAAAAATCTCGTACGTCTCCCGGCTCACGTACCCGACGTGGGGCGTCAGAATCACATTGTCGAGACCACGAACCGGATGATCGGCCGGCAACGGTTCCACGTCGTACACATCCAATGCCGCCGCGGCGATCTGCCGTGAACGCAAGGCGGCCACCAACGCGGCCTCATCCACAATCGGCCCGCGAGACGTGTTCACCAGCAACGCCGTCGGCTTCATCCGGGCCAGCTCCGCCGCCCCGACCAGGCCGCGGCTGCGGTCGGACAGCACCACGTGCACCGACAACACATCACTGCGCTCGAACAGCTCTTCCTTGCCGACGGCCGTCACCCCGTGCTCCGCGGCCTTCTCCGCCGTCAGGTTCGGGCTCCACGCGATCGTCTCCATCCCGAACGCCTGCCCGATCCGCGCTGACGCACTCCCGAGCCGCCCCAATCCGAGCAGCCCCAGCGTCTTGCCGCTCAACACGGTTCCGACCCCGACCTGCCATCCACCGTCCCGCATCGACTGCACGTCGGCCGGCAGATTCCGGGCCGCAGCAAGGATCAAGGCCCACGTGTGCTCCAACGTCGGCGGCCCGAGGTACCCCGTCGCCGAAACCACAACCCCGTTGCGCTTCGCCGCCGCGACATCGATCGCCGCGTTACGCCGCCCGGTACTCACCAACAGCCGCAAATCCGGCAACCGGTCCAAAACCTCCGCCGGAAACCGCGTGCGCTCACGCATCGCCACCGCGACGTCGAAACCCGCCAGCTTCCGGACGACGTCATCGGGACCGGTGAAGGCCTCCGTGAAGACCTCGATGTCGGCACCGAGGGAGTCCCAGTCGGCATAGGTGAGCGCGACGTTCTGGTAGTCGTCGAGGATCGCGATCTTCATGCGCCCCACCGTAGTCCGCTCACGCGCGCAGAACCGCGTCCACCCGCAAGCCGGCGCCGGTCCAGCGAATCCCGGACAGGTCCTGGACCACGGGCGCGGCAGCCGAATCCAGCGCCCCACGGCCCACACCCACCACGGCGGCGGGACCGGCCGCCACCGCAGCGGCCAGGCCGTTGTCGCTGTCCTCGAAGATCGCGCACTCCCCGATCGGCACACTGACCCGCCGCGCCCCGAGCAGATAGCCCTCAGGGTCCGGTTTGCCCCGCGACACGTCCGCGGCGGTCACGACCACAGGCGCGAGCGGCAGCCCCGCGGCGGCGAGCCGGGCTTCGAGCAACGGCCGCGACGCCGACGTGACCACGGCCCAGTTGCCGGCCAGGCTCGCGAGCAGCTCGGCCGCGCCGGGGATGGCGACGGTGGTGCCCGCGTCGCCGATCTCCAGCTCGTCGATCCGGCGCAGACCTTCCTCGGCTTGGTCCTCGGGCAGGTGCATCCGCACCGTCTCCGTGGACCGGCGGCCGTGCACACCGTCGAGCACAACGGCCGGGTCCAGCCCGTGCTCGTGCGCCCACCGCGTCCACGACCGTTCGCCCGACGCCGTGGAGTCCACCAGCACCCCGTCGACGTCGAACAGCACCGCACGGCACGCCACGATCATGCTTCTCCTGCCACACAACGGAAGTACAGGAACCGCGGCTTCGTCCGCAGCCCCTTGGCGATCCGCGGGTCGGCCTCGTCGGCCTCGGCCACGGGCATCGGCTCCACCAGCCGGTCGACGGTGAACCCGGCGTCGCGCACCGCGTCGAACGTCCGGCTCAGCGGCCGACGGTAGAACTGCACCGCCTGACGGTAAGAACCGAGCAGGAACTCGTCGTCGAGCAGCTCGGTCTCGAAGTAGTTCTCGCGGTCGAACCAGTGCCAGTCCTCACCCGGGTGGTGCACGGAGAACACGAGCTGTCCGCCCGGGCGCAAGACGCGGTGGAATTCGGACAACGTCGGTCCGAAATCTTCCAGGTAGTGGAGGACCAGGGACGCGGTGACGACGTCGATCGAACCGTCCTCAAGGGACAGCGGCCTCGCGACGTCGGCGACCTCGAACTTCGCCAGGTGACCGAACTCCTTGCGCGCCAGGGCGATCAGGCCTTCACTCACGTCGACGCCCAGCACCTCCGCACCGCGACCGGCGAGCAACGCGCTCAGGTGACCGGCCGCGCACCCGACGTCGAGCACGCGCTTGCCCGCCACCTCACCGGCCAGCTCCACGATCGCCGGCCGGTCGTAGAGCGCGTTCGTGACGCTCTTCGCCGCGTGCTCGGCATACGCCTGGCTGAACGCGTCGTACTGCGCGGCTTCGAGCCGCGCGGCGCGGGCACGGCCGACGATCTCGTCGATGACCTCGCTCTTGGCGTCCGCGTAGTGCTGGATGTATGTCCAGGTTTTCGCAGCCAGTGCGCGCTTCTTCGCAAGATATGTTGCGAGTTCCTCAGGATGTGTTCGCATTCGATCACGGAAGAGGAGATACCGCTCGGTCTGGCCGTTACCCGGCGAGTGGACGTGGAGGTTGACCCTCGGGTCTGTCCCGGAGAAGCACCGGTGCTTCTCCCAGTCCGGCTCCCGGATCACGAGCCGGTAGCCCGCGGCTTCGAGGGCCGGCACGTAGGCGTCCTCGTCGTCGGAGTCCGGGACCTCCAGCAGGATGTCGATGATCGGCTTGGCGGCGAGACCGGGAACCGAAGTGGACCCGACGTGCTCGAGGAGCACCACCTTCTCCCCCAGCGCTGTGCGAATCCGCTCAGCTTCGCGTTCGAACAACACCGGCCACTGCGAGTCGTACTCGGCGAGCGTCACCGTGGTGTCGAGGCGCGGCGGCTCGTCGACCCAGGAGTCCCGGATCTCCTCGTCGCTGCGCGGCTGCTGGCTGGTTTCCGACATGCGTCCCCCTGGACTCGGCAAACGGGCAGTCGGCCAGAATAACAGCGCGGCGCGAGGCCTGCCTCAGGAAATCGGCAGCGGCAGGATGTCCCCCGTCGCCGCTCGCAGCGCGGAGCGCATTTCCTCCCGCGGCGCCGGCCGGCCCGTGAAGTGCTCCGCCTGGCCGAATGCCTGGTGCAGCAACATGTCCAGGCCCGTCGCCAACCGGCCGCCCCGGGCGGCAACGGCTTCGGCCAGCGGCGTCGGCCACGGGTGGTAGATCACGTCCAGCACGCTGGGCACGCCCGCGAGCGCGGGAACGTGAGCCAGCACAGCCTCCGGCGGCACGGTGTTCACCAGCACGGCCGTGCGCGCCGCCAGGGCCGGGAAGTCCACTTCGGACCACCGGAGCACGTCTACCTCGAGGCCCGCGCTCTTGGCCGCGTCGAGCGTCTCCCCCGCCCGCGCCGGCTCGCGCACCACGAGACTCGCGGCCGCCACGCCCATTGCGGCGAGCCCGACCACCGCGGCCGCCGCCGTCCCGCCGGCGCCGAGCACCACGGCCCGGTCACCCGGCGAAGGGGTGTACCCACCGGCGGCCCGCAACGCACCCGTGACGCCGTCGACGTCGGTGCAGTCGGCGAGCCAGCCGCCTTCGACGCGCACCAACGTGTTCGCCGCACCGACGGCCGCCGCGCGCGGCGTGACCTCGGCCGCGTGGTCGAGCGCCCGGCGTTTGCCCGGCATCGTCACCGACAGGCCGACCCACTCGGGGCCGAGCCCGTCGACGAACCTGGGCAGCTCGTCGGCCCCGGTCTCCACGCGCTCGTACGTCCAGTCCGTGAGCCCGAGCGCATCGAACGCCGCGCGGTGCAGCACCGGCGAAAGCGAGTGCTCGATCGGCTTGCCGAGCACCGCGGCCTTGCGGGGCCCGTCAGAAGACGCCACGGGACTGCGCCAGGTCACGGTTCTTGTTGTGGTCGACCAGATTCGAGGCGAAGCAGGAGTGCCCGTCCTTCTCGCACTTCACGAAGTACAGCTCGTCGCCGTCCGGCGGGTTGAGCGCCGCCTTGAGGGCGGCGGTGCTGGGCACCCCGATCGGGGTCGGCGGGAGGCCGTAGTTCAGGTACGTGTTGTACGGCCCCGGTGCTTCTCGATCCGCCTTGTTCGTGAGCAGGGTCGGTTTGTCGACCACGTAGTTCACGGTCGAGTCGAAGCCAAGTTTGATCTTCTGGTCGAGCCGGTTGTAGATGACCCGCGAGATCTTGGGGAAGTCGGGGGTGATCGCCTCGCGCTCGATGAGCGACGCGATGATCAGCGTCTCGTACGGCGTCTGCTTGGGCCCGGTGCTCTGCGTGGTGAGGCCGGCGGCCTGGATCGCCGAGGCGGACTGTTTCACGAGGTTCGTGATCAGCTCCGCCGCGGTCCAGCCCGGTTTGACGTCGTAGAGCCCCGGGGCGATCAGGCCTTCGATGCGCTTGTCCTTGCTCAGGGCCTTCTGCGCGGGGTCGACCGCCCAGTCGGGCACGCCGAGCGTCTTGAGGTCGGCGTCCGCGACGGTCTTGCGCAGCGCGTCGGTGGAGACGCAGGTGCTCTTGCCGTCGAGCTCGGCGCACGAGGCCTTGGAGATCAGCGAGTAGACGCCCGGCGCGACGGTGTTGTTGGGCTGTTTCACGTCGTCGAGCTGCATGTACGGGCGGATCTCCAGCCGGCCGACGTGGGCGGCCGGCGAGGTGATCATCGACACCGCGCTCTCGCCGGACATGTGCTGCTTGAGCAGGTAGTAGCCCTGCTGGATCCGGCTCAGCGCGGTGTTCTGCGCGCCGGCCTTCACGAACGCCGTGGTGCTCGCGACGACGCCCGCGTCCACCAGCTTGCCGCCGATCGCCGACGTGGTGTCGCCGTCCTCGACCTGGATGAGCGCGCTGCCTTCGCCGGTGCCGTCGTAGTCGTTGTAGCCGAAGATCTTCTGGTAGCCGTAGTACGCACCACCGGCAAAGACCACGAGGACCAGCAGCGCCGCGACCCAGCCCAGCGCACGTTTGCTGCGCTTGCGCTTCTTCTTTTTCTTGGCGGGTGTGGCTTCTTCGGTGTATTCCTCGTCTTCGTAGTCGGCGTCTTCGTACTCGCCGTACTCCTCGTCGTCGTACGCCTGGTCGTACTCGCCGTCTTCGCGGTACTCGTCTTCGTAGTCGTCGTCGCCGAACAGGTCGTCGAGCTGCTCACGCTCCTGCGGCGCCGAGTCCGGCACGGTCGGGATCACGTCGGTCGGGTGCTCGACCGGCTGCGGCCGGCGCCGCGGCGCCGGGCCCGGCCGGCCGAGCCGCGGGTCTGGCGGCATCGAACCGTCGGCGGGACCGCTGAAGCGCGGGTCGGGCGGCATGGAGCCGTCGACCGGACCGGCGAACCGGGGGTCCGACGGCATCGAGCCGTCAGCGGGGCCGTTGAAACGCGGATCCGGCGGCATCGAGCCGTCGACCGGACCGTTGAAACGCGGGTCGCGAGGCATGGAGCCGTCGGGCGGACCGGCGAACCGGGGGTCCGGCGGCATGGAACCATCGACGGGACCGTTGAACCGCGGGTCCGGAGGCATCGAACCATCGGCGGGGCCACCGAAACGGGGGTCCGGAGGCATCGAACCATCAACCGGACCGGCAAAGCGCGGGTCGGGCGACATCGAGCCGTCCGGCGGGCCGGCGGGGCGGCGGACCGGACGTGAGGGGCCGGGGTCGCCGGGCAGCGGCAGGTCGCCGGTGTCCGCGCGCGGGCGGCGGCGCGGGGGTGCCGGAGGCACCTCGCCCGGCTCGGCGCGGCGACGACGGCGCGGCGCGGCGGGCGGCGGGCCCGGCGGAGGAGGCGGCATCTCGCCGGCACCGCGCGGGTCCCCGGGAGGCAGCGGGAGATCGGCACCACGCGGACCCGAAGGCGGCTGGAGATCGGCTCCCCGCGGGTCGCCGGGAGGCTGAGGCAGATCCGCGCCCCGCCCACGCGACGGTTGCGGCAGGTCACCATGCCGAGGGTCACCCGACGGCTGCGGGAGGTCGCGAGGAGGCACGTCGGCGGGCTCACGACGGCGGCGACGGCCGGTGGCCGGCGGAGATGCAGGAGGTGCAGGAGGTCCGGGAGGACCCGGTGGAGCCGGTGGAGGCGGCACCTCGTCCGCGGCCTCGCGACGGCGGCGTCGGCCGCCGCTGGGGGGAGGGGGCGGCGGGGCGTCGTCGTACGGGTCAGAGGCCGCGTGGTGGCCGCCGGACGGCGGTGGTGTGCGCCGGGCGCGCCGGGGTCCGCCCGGCGGCGTGGTGCCGGGGTCGCGCAGTCGTCGGCGGCCGCCCTCGTTCTCGGGACCGCGGGGCTCGGTCATGACTCGCCTTTCCGGGCGCGCTGCGCGGCGGCGGCGTCGAGCCAGGCCTGCAGGATCTCGACGGCGGCGGCCTGGTCGACCACCGCCCGCTGCTTGCGTCCCTTGACCCCCCGCTGGGAAAGCATTCGGGACGCCGTGACCGTCGTCAACCGTTCGTCGGCGAGGCGCACCGGCACGTCGCCGACCCGCGTGGCCAGCTTGTCGGCGTACTCCACCGCGATCTGCGCGGCGGGTCCGGCTCGGTTCGCCAGTGTCTTCGGCAAGCCCACGATCACCTCGACCACCTCGTGTTCGGTGACGAGTTCGGCAAGCTTGTCCAGATCGCTGTCGTCCTTCGCATCACGGGAGAGGGTAACGAGCGGGCTCGCGAGGATGGGGGCGGGATCGCTGAGCGCCACCCCCACCCGGACAGACCCGACATCGACCCCGAGCCGCCTGCCGCGGCCCGGATCGGACTCACCGGGCCGATCCGGGTCCCGCCGGGAGCTAGCGGCCAATGCCCGCGACCGCTGCGCGCAGCGCCTCGACGGCCTGCTGCGCGCCGGCCGGGTTGCTGCCGCCACCCTGCGCCATGTCGGGCTTGCCGCCGCCGCGACCACCGATGGCCTCGGCGAACGACGGCACGAGCTTGCCCGCCGCGATGCCCCGGTCGCGCGCCGCCGACGTGGTCGCTACGACGAACGCCACCTTGTCACCGGACGGCGAGAACAGCGCCACCACGCCGGGCCGGTCGCCCAGGCGGCCGCGGACGTCGGACGCGAGCGCCCGCAGCCCGTTGCCGTCGACGTCGGGCACGACCTCCGCGACCACCGACACGCCACCGATGTCCTGCGCCTTGTCGGTGAGCGCGCCCGCCGAGCCGAGCACCTGCTGCGTGCGCAGCTGCTCGATCTCCTTCTCCGCGCTCTTCAGCCGCGAGAGCACGTCCTCGATGCGACCCGGCAGCTCGTCGGTCGGCACCTTGAACGTGTTCGCCAGCTGCGACACGAGCAGCTGCTCCTTGCGCACGTGCTTCAGCGCGTCCGGGCCCACCAGCGCCTCGACGCGGTGCACGCCCGACCCGATCGACGAGTCGCCCACGAGCTTCACCAGGCCCAGCTGGCCGATGCGGTCCACGTGCGTGCCACCGCACAGCTCGCGCGAGTAGTCGCCCATGTCGACCACGCGCACATCGTTGCCGTACTTCTCGCCGAACAGCGCGACCGCGCCCAGCTCGAGCGCCTTGTCCTTCGTGGTGATGTAGCTCTGCACCTCGACGTCGGTCTGCAGGTAGTCGTTCACCTCTTCCTCGACCTCGGTGAGGATGTCGGTCGACACCGAGGCGGGCGTGGTGAAGTCGAACCGCATCCGGCCCGGCGAGTTGAGCGAGCCGGCCTGCGCCGCGCGCTTGCCGTACGCGCCGCGCACGGCCGCGTGAACCAGGTGCGTCGCCGAGTGCGACCGCTCGATCGACAGGCGCCGCGCGGCGTCGACCGAGCCGGTGAGCTCGGTGCCGATGCCGACCTCGCCGTCGGTGACCTCCACGCGGTGCACGAACAGGCCCGGCACGATCTTCTGCACGTCGAGCACGTTCAGCTTCACGCCGTCGCCGAGCAGCACGCCGATGTCGGCGACCTGGCCGCCGCTTTCGGCGTAGAACGGGGTGCGGTCGAGCACCAGTTCCGCCTTGTGGCCCGCCGAGACGCTGCGCACCGGCTGCCCGTCCTCGAGCAGGCCGACGACCTTCGCGGACGCCTGCAGCTCGGTGTAGCCGAGGAACTCGGTCTCGCCGTTCTGCTCCAGCAGCTTGCGGTACTCGGACAGGTCGCCGTGGCCGTGCTTGCGCTGCGCCGCGTCGGCCTTCGCCCGGGTGCGCTGCTGCTCCATGAGCGTGCGGAACCCGTCCTCGTCGACGCTCAGGCCCTGCTCGGCCGCCATCTCCAGCGTGAGGTCGATCGGGAAGCCGTAGGTGTCGTGCAGCTGGAACGCCTTGTCGCCCGCGAGCACGTCGCCGCCGGAGTTCTTCGTCTCGGCCGCCGCCAGGTCGAAGATGCGCGAACCGCTGGTGAGGGTGGCGAGGAACGCCTCCTCCTCCACGCGCACGACCTCGGAGATGCGGTCGAAGTCCGTGACCAGGTTCGCGTACGTCGGGCCCATGGTGTCGCGCACGACCTCGGCGAACGCCTGCAGCACCGGCTCGTGCACGCCCAGCAGGCGCGTGGAGCGGACGATGCGGCGCAGCAGCCGGCGCAGCACGTAGCCGCGGCCGTCGTTGCCCGGCGTGACGCCGTCGCCGATCAGCAGCACACCGGTGCGCGCGTGGTCGGCGATCACGCGGAAGCGGACGTCGTCGACGTGGTTGGCGCCGTAGCGGCGGCCCGAGAACTCCTCGGCGCGGCCGATCACCGGGCGGACGAGGTCGGTCTCGTAGACGTTCTCGACGCCCTGCAGGATCGTCGCCACGCGCTCGACACCCATGCCGGTGTCGATGTTCTTGGCCGGCAGGTCACCGAGGATCGGGAAGTTCTTCTTGCCCGCGCCCTCGCCCCGGATGTTCTGCATGAACACCAGGTTCCAGATCTCGATGTAGCGGTCCTCGTCCGCGACGGGCCCGCCTTCACGGCCGTAGTCGGGGCCGCGGTCGTAGTAGATCTCGGAGCTCGGTCCGCACGGGCCGGGGATGCCCATGGACCAGAAGTTGTCCTCCATGCCGCGCTGCTGGATGCGCTCGGACGGCAGGCCGGTGAGCTTGCGCCACAGCCCCGCCGCTTCGGCGTCGTCCTCGAACACGGTCGCCCAGATCCGGTCGGGGTCGAGCCCGTAGCCGCCCTCGGACTGCGGCCCGGTGATCAGCTCCCAGGCCGACTCGATCGCGCCTTCCTTGAAGTAGTCGCCGAACGAGAAGTTGCCGGCCATCTGGAAGAACGTGTTGTGCCGCGTGGTCTTGCCGACCTCGTCGATGTCGGGCGTGCGCACGCACTTCTGCACGGAGGTCGCGCGCGAGTACGGCGGCGGCACCTCACCGAGGAAGTACGGCTTGAACTGCACCATGCCGGCGTTCACGAACAGCAGGTTCGGGTCGTCGAGGATCAGCGAGGCGCTGGGCACGCGGGTGTGCCCCTTCGCCTCGTAGTGGCGCAGGAATCGTTCGGTGATCTCGTGTGTGTCCACGGGTGTGTCCTCGGGCTGGGGTCCGCGCACCGCTCGGCGCGAAGATCGGACCGGGAAAAAAGGGGGAGGCGGCGACGGCGGAAGGACGCTGCTCGCGGGCGCGAGAAGCTCAGCCTTCCGCCCGGCGAGCTCGCCGGACGGGGCGCGCGGCAGCGTGCCGGCCCGCGCCGTGGGGCGCGGGGTACGCGGTCCGTTCCTCGACCATGTCGTGCAGCTCCTGTTCCCGTTCGCTCATCCCGGCGCGCACCTCGGCGCCGAACGAACCGACGGCGCCGGCCAGCTCGCGCACGGCCTCGCCCAGGTTCGATGCTAACCCCGAGGGAGTGGCCTGACGAGCCGTTTCCCCGGCCTTGCGGGTGAGCGCGACGCCGGCGATGACGCCGACGCCGAGCCAGAACAGACGCTTCACTTCTTCCTCCGGCGAGCGGGCCGCTGGGCCTTCGCTTCCTGCTTCTTGCGGCGCGCGCGGATCGCCTTGCTGATCCCGTAGGACAGCGCGGCGGTCTTCACGAGCGGGCCGCCGAGGGTCGCGGTGAACACCGAGGACAGCGCCGA
The DNA here is from genome assembly GCF_040704195.1 of Amycolatopsis sp. NPDC047767. Classification (NCBI taxonomy): domain Bacteria; kingdom Bacillati; phylum Actinomycetota; class Actinomycetes; order Pseudonocardiales; family Pseudonocardiaceae; genus Amycolatopsis; species Amycolatopsis sp. NPDC047767. Next base: position 51,659 of record NZ_JBEYSJ010000017.1, on the reverse strand, counting down.
GACGTTGCCCGTGACGGCCTGCGCGTTGGCGGTGATCCCGTCGACGCGCTCGAGCTGGGTGTTCACGTGGGTGATCGTCTCGTTGGCGCCCAGCAGGATCGGGTCGCTGTTCTCGTGGGCCTTGCGGATCGCGATCGTCGCCTCGTCGAGCGTGCGGCCGAGCTTGAGCAGCGGGATCGCCAGCAGCAAGACCAGCACGACGAATGCTCCTGCGGCGATCAGCGCGGCGATCTGCCCTGCCGACACGGGCCCTCCTCGGGGTTGCACGGGTCTTCGGTGCCAGTGAGGTTACCGCCTGGCCAGCCGTTCGGCGGTGTCGCCCCGCCGCTCGGTCACTCAGCGCATCCGAACCGCTTCCGACCAGCGGTTGTGCCCCGTGCCGAACCCTCCACCGGGCGAGCCGGCGGAGGGTTCGGGTGGTGATCAGTCGTCCTGTTTGGCCACGGCCCGGTACAGCACCGCCATGTCCTCCTCGCCGTGGCCGGCGTCGACGGCGGCCTGCAGGTGGGCCAGCGTCGCCGCGGCCCCGGCGACGTCGACGGTGTCTCCCGCGGCCTCCACCACGAGCCGCGCGTCCTTGGCGGCCAGCGCGGCGGGGAAGCTCGCCGGGTAGTCGCCCGAGAGCATGAGCGGGCCCTTCATGCGCGCGTAGCCGACGTCGAAGCCGGTCCCCTCCATCACGTCGAAGAACAGCTGCGGGTCGATGCCGAGGGCACGGGCGAGCGCGAGGCTCTCGGCCGTGCCGTTGGTCAGCGCCAGCACCCAGGCGTTCATCACCAGCTTGAGCCGCGTGGCGGTGCCGGGCTCGGTGCCCAGCCAGCGCGTGCGCGAGCCGACGGCGTCGAAGACCGGCGCAGCGGCCTCGTGCGCGTCGTCCGGGCCGGCGGCCAGGACCTGCAGCTGCGCCTGCTCGGCGGGGACCTTCGTGCCCATCACCGGGCAGTCGACGAACACGACGCCCGCCTTCTCCGCGGCCTCGGCCAGCGTGGCGATCCACTCCGTGCCGACGGTGCTCATCTGCAAGCCAGACCGTGCCGGCCTTGACGTCCGCAGCGGCGAAGACGTCGGCGACCGTGGGCCCGTCGGACAGCATCGTGACGAGCACGTCGGCGCCCGCCGCGGCTTCGGCGGGGGTGTCGACGACCGTGGCGCCGTCGGCGGCCAGCGGCTCGGCCTTGCTGCGGGTGCGGTTCCACACGCGCAGCGAGACGCCGGCGCGGACGAGGTTGGCGGCCATCGGGTGGCCCATGATTCCGGTGCCCAGGAAAGCGACAGTGGTCATGGCTCCATCGTGCCTGCCGGCGCCCCGGCGCGCAGGCAGGCCCGAAGCGTCGGTGGTGTCAGTGGCGTCGGTGGCGTCAGTGGCTCAGCGCGGGCCAGGTCGACGCGCGGCCGGCCACCAGCTCGTCGAAACCGGGGAAGTCGCCGGCGCGCAATGGTTCGGCCCACGGCGTCGCCGAGCCCGAAGCCGGGTGGCGCACGCGGATGGTCACGTGGCCGGGGTTCGAGCCGCCGTCGTGCCAGTGGCGGGTGTGCGCCGGGATGCCGAGCAGGTCGCCGGGCTCGCACAGCACGGCGTGGACCTGGCGGCCCGCGTGCAGGTACCAGACGGCGGAGCCGGTCACGAAGAACCGGTCCTCGTCGCGCGGCAGGCTGCGTTCGGCCGCGCCGAAGTCGCCCGCGAGCACGTCGACGGCGTGGTAGCCCACGGCCGTGGTGCGCGAGTCGATGCGGTCCCGGAACCGGGCGAGCACCTCGGACTCACTGGCGCCGGGCAGCGGCCCGTCCACCGGCCAGCGGCCGAACTCGACCCCGATGCGGGCCAGCTCGGCCGTGATCGTCCCCGGGTCCTCGGTCCGCAGCAGCACGTGCCCGGGCTGGTCGTCGGGCCACACCGTCAGCAGCGTCATCGCCACCCCCTCCGTCGCCGGGAATCAACCGGCCCGACGGCCGGACATTCCCGCTTCCGCCGTTATACGGAAGAAAGTGGCGACGTTCACGGGAGTTTCAGCGAGCGGGATCGAAGGGGGAACCAACACTGCCCTGGCGGCACAGTTGATCACTCCAGGTGCGTGACGTGCGCAAACTCAGCTATACACCTCGAGTATACCTGCCATGTATAGTCGCAGTCATGTCGATCAGTCACGCTCTGCTCGGGCTGCTGGAGGCCGGCCCGCGACACGGCTACGACCTCAAGCGGACCTACGACGAACGGTTCGGCCAGGACCGCCCGCTGCGCTACGGGCAGGTCTACTCGACGTTGTCGCGGCTGTTGAAAAACGGGCTCGTCGAAGTCGCGGGTGTCGAGGCCGGCGGCGGGCCGGACCGCAAGCGCTACACGATCACCGACGCGGGGATCACCGACGTCGAGACGTGGCTGCGCACGCCGGAAGAACCGGTCGCGCACCTGCAGAACATCCTCTACACCAAGGTCGTGCTCGCGCTGCTGTCCGGCCGCGACGCCGCCGACGTGCTCGACGTCCAGCGAGCCGAGCACCTGCGCGTGATGCGCGAGCTGACCCGGCGCAAACGCGCGGGCGACCTCGTCGACGCGCTGATCGGCGACTACGCCCTGTTCCACCTGGAAGCCGACCTGCGCTGGCTGGAGCTGGCCGCGGCCCGCCTCGACCGGCTCGCCGGGAAGCTCGCCGCCGCGCCCGGATCGTCCGAAGGAGAGCACGCATGAACGCGAGCGCAGACCCGCAGGTGCTGCTGCGCGGGACCGGGCTGACCAAGTCGTTCGGCTCGACGCCCGCGCTGGCGGACGCGAGCCTCGCCGTCCACGCGGGGGAAGTGGTCGCGGTGATGGGCCCGTCGGGTTCGGGCAAGTCGACGCTGCTGCACTGCCTCGCCGGGATCGTCGCGCCGGACGACGGCGCCGTGCACTACGCCGGCACCGACGTGGCGACCATGTCGGACGCGCACCGGAGTGCGTTGCGGCGCAGGGATTTCGGCTTCGTCTTCCAGTTCGGCCAGTTGGTGCCGGAGCTGAGCTGCCTGGAGAACGCCTGCCTGCCGCTGCGGCTCGCGGGCCTGCGCCGGCGCGCGGCCGAGGCCACCGCGCGGGAATGGCTGGACCGGCTGGAAGTCGGTGCCGTCGCGGCCCAGCGGCCGGGTGACGTGTCCGGCGGGCAGGGCCAGCGGGTCGCGGTGGCCCGGGCGCTCGTGACGGGGCCGCGGGTGATCTTCGCGGACGAGCCGACGGGGGCGCTCGACTCGCTCAACGGCGAGCGCGTGATGGGCCTGCTGATGTCCGCCGTCGAGGAGACCGGGGCGGCGGTTGTGCTGGTGACGCACGAAGCGCGCGTTGCCGCGTATTCCGACCGCGAGGTCGTGGTCCGCGACGGCCGCATCCGGGAACTGGAGCCGACCCGGTGACGGCGCTGCTCGACCTGCCGGTGCGCACCAGCTGGCCGCGCGATTTCGCCCTCGGGGTGCGGCTGGCGGTCGGCGGTGGCCGGACGTAGTGGATCCGCGTGACGCTCGGGACGATCGGGATCGGGCTCGCCGTCGCGGTGCTGCTGCTGTTCGCGTCGGTCGGGCACGTGCTGGGCAACCAGGACACGCGGGTGAGCGCGGGGCTGCCCGACATTTCGGTGATCGCCGGCGTGAGCCCGACCGTGGTGGTCCACGACGACAGCGAGTACCGCGGCCGCGTCATCGGCGGCGCGTACCTGCACGGGACCGGGGCGAACTCGCCCGTGCCGCCGGGGATCGCGCGGCTGCCCGAGGAGGGCGAGATCGTGGTCTCCCCCGCGTTGGCCGGGCTGATGGCGTCGGATCCGGGGCTGCGGTCGCGGTTTCCGCAGCAGGTTGCCGGCACGATCAGTGACGCGGGGTTGCGGGGGCCGGCCGATCTGGCGTTCTACGGCGGTACCGGGCCGTTGCCGCCGGTTTCCTCGATCGGGCCGCGCGCGATGGACGTGTATGCGTTCGGCAGCGGCACCCCGCAGGTCTCGACGGATCCGACGCTGGTGATCGTGGCGATCGTCGGCGGGGTGGCGTTGCTCGTGCCGATGCTGATCTTCGTGTCGGTGAGCAGCCGCATCGCCGGCGCGCAACGCGATCGCCGGCTGGCGGCGCTGCGGCTGGCCGGCGTGGGCGGCTGGCAGGTCCGGCGGGTCGCGGCGGCCGAGACGCTGGTCAGCGTCGCCGGCGGGCTCGCGCTGGGGACGCTCGCGTTCCTCGGCCTGCGGCAGCTGGCGCCGCGCGTCGACCTGTTGGGGTGGAGCGTGTTCACCCGTGACGTCGTGCCGTCGTTTTGGCTGACGGTGCTGATCGTGGTGCTGATGCCGGCGCTGGCCGTCGGGACGGTGCTGTTTTCGATGCGCCGCACGATCATCGAGCCGCTGGGCGTGGTCCGCGACAGCAAGCCCGTGCGGCGGCGGGTGTGGTGGCGGGTCGTGCCGATCGTGGTGGGGGTCGGGGTGCTGTTCGCTGTTCCGCCGGGCGGTGAGCCGAGCACGGCGTCGTGGATCGCGCTCGTCGCTTCCGGTTCGGCGGCGTTGCTGGCCGGGGTGCCCGCGATCCTGCCGTGGCTGCTGGAGCGCGCGGTCAGGCGGCTGCGCGGAGGCACGCCGTCGTGGCAGCTGGCGGTCCGTCGGCTGCAGCTCGACAGCGGCACCCCGGCTCGGGTGGTGAGCGGGGTCGCCGTGGTGCTGGCCGGGTCGATCACGCTGCAGCTGGTGCTGCTGTCGACGGCGGGGCCGTACACCACTCCGGCGGCCGACGACTGGGTCACCGTCGACACCACGGTCGCGGGCGCCGACCGGGTCGCGGCCGATCTGGCCGGGGTGCCGGCGGCCGCGCAGGTGGGCCTGACGAAACAGGTGAGCACGATCGGCGCGGACCCGACGCGTCCGCTGGACCGCGCCACGATCACCGTCGCGTCGTGCGCGACGATCCAGCGGGTCCTCGAAGTGCCCCGGTGCGCGGACGGCGACGGCTTCCTGGCGGGTCGAATCCAGCCCGGCACGGTGCTGACGCTGGTCGGCGCCCACGACTACGGCGCGCACCCGCGTTCACAGGGCACCTACACCGTTCCGGCCGGTCTTTTGCCTGCGACACCACGGGTTCCGCTCAGCGCGGGCGACGTCGTGCTCACGCCGGCCGCCGGCCTGAGGGCGCCCGCGGACGTCCGCGCCGCAGCCTGGGTGCGGCTCGCCCCCGGCCATCCCGAGGCGACCGAGCAGATCGCCGACGCCGTCGGCAACCTGACCTGGCAGGCCTTCGTGTCCGACAGCACCGGCGACCTGCTCACGGCCGGCCAGGAGTCGTTCGCGACCGTCCACGGAGGACTCGACGCGGCCTCGCTCTTCACGCTGCTGCCGGCGGGGGTGAGCATGCTGGTGCTCGCGCTGGAACAGGTCCGCGAACGCCGCCGCCCACTGGCCCTGCTCGCCGCGGCGGGCGTGCCGACGTCCGTGCTGGCCAAGTCGTTGCTGTGGCAGACGGCCGTCCCGCTCGTCCTGGCCGTCCTCGCCGCGACCGGCACGGGCATCGGCCTCGCCGCCCTGGTGACCCGCCTGCTGGGCACACCGGTCACCGTCGACTGGACCACCCTCGCCACGCTCGCCGGCACCTGCGTCGCCCTGGTCTTCCTCGTAACCGCTCTCGCACTGCCCGCCCTGCGCACCGCCATGCGTCCCGACTCCATCCGGACGGAGTGAGGGCTACTGCTCCTGCTACTGCCGCTCGTCGCGGATGGTGCGGCGTACGCGTTCGACGAGCGGGCGCTCACCGCCCTGGCGACCCGACGGCTCGACACACCGACAGCACTCGGCCCAACCACCGCGGCTTCGCTCGCCGGAGCCGGCGCGGCCCGTCCTGACCGCACCCGCGCTCACCGTCACCCGGACGGAGTGACCGCTACTGCTACTGCCGCTCGTCGCGGATGGTGCGGCGGAGGCGGGGCACGCGTTCGGCGAGGGGGCGTTCGCCGCCGCGTTGGGTGGGTTCGTAGTAGTCGCGGCCGATGAGTTCGTCGGGTGGGTACTGCTGGGCCAGGACGCCTTCCGGGACGTTGTGGGGGTAGCGGTAGCCCTGGGCGTTGCCGAGTTTCTTGGCGCCCGCGTAGTGGCCGTCGCGCAGGTGTGGGGGGACGGTGCCGGCCAGGCCGGCGCGGACGTCGGCCAGGGCGGCGTCGATGGCGGTGACCACGGCGTTGGACTTGGGCGCCGTGGCGAGGTGGATGGTGGCCTGGGCGAGGGCGAGGCGGCCTTCGGGCATGCCGATGAACTGCACGGCGTGCGCGGCCGCCACCGCCGCCTGCAGTGCGGTCGGGTCGGCCAGGCCGACGTCCTCGCTCGCGTGGACCACGAGCCGGCGCGCGAGAAAGCGCGGGTCCTCCCCCGCCTCGATCATGCGGGCCAGGTAGTGCAGCGCCGCGTCGACGTCGGAGCCGCGGATGGACTTGATGAACGCGCTGATCACGTCGTAGTGCTGGTCGCCGTCGCGGTCGTAGCGGACCGCGGCCTTGTCCACAGTGGACTCGACGGTGGCGAGGTCGATCGTCTTGGCCTCGGTGGCCGACGCGGCGTCGGCGGCCGCTTCCAACGCCGTCAGAGCACGGCGCGCGTCGCCGCCGGCCAGGCGCACGAGGTGGTCGCGCGCTTCGTCGGTCAGCGACAGCTCGCCGCCCAGGCCGCGTTCGTCGGCGAGCGCGCGGTCGAGCAGCTTCACGATGTCCTCGTCGGTCAGCGGCCGCAGCTGCAGCACCAGCGACCGCGACAGCAGCGGGGACACGACGGAGAACGACGGGTTCTCGGTCGTCGCCGCCACCAGCAGCACCGTGCGGTCCTCGACCGCGCCCAGCAACGCGTCCTGCTGCGTTTTGGAGAAGCGGTGCACCTCGTCGATGAACAGCACGGTGTTCTCGGCGTTGTACTGGCGGCGCCGCCGCGCCTCCTCGATGACGCCGCGCACCTCCTTCACGCCCGCTGACAGCGCGGACATCGCGACGAACCGGCGGCCGGTCGCGATCGAGACGAGGTTCGCCAGCGTGGTCTTGCCCGTGCCCGGCGGGCCGTAGAGCAGCACGGACGCCGGCGCGGCCCCCTCCACGAGACGCCGCAGGGGCGCGCCCTCGCGCAGCAGGTGCTGCTGCCCGACCACCTCGTCGAGCGTGCGCGGCCGCATCCGCACGGCCAGCGGCGAGCTCGCCGGGTCGGCCTGCGGTTCGGCCGGCGACGACGAGCCGGCCCGCGTCGGTTCCGGCGGCGGCCCCAGGTCGGGGTTCACCGTGAAGAGTTCGTCCTGTGCCACACCGTTGACGTTAACCGACCACCCCGACAACTCCGCTTGCCCGGCCCGGGTACCCGCGCTACCGTGGATTTGACCAGATGAGCAAATCTGGTCAGGAGGTCAAAACCGAGGAGGCCGGGTGCCCGACGACCCGAACCGCGAACGCGCCGACCGGATCCTCGACGCGGCGTCCGAGCTGCTCGTGCGCTGGGGCTCGCGCAAGGTCACGATCGAGGACATCGCGCGCCGCGCCGGCATTGGCAAAGGCACCGTCTACCTGCACTGGCGCACGAAGGACTCGCTGTTCGAGGCCCTGCTGATGCGAGCGTCGATCACGCTGCTCGAGAGCTCCGCGGCCCAGCTGCGCGACGACCCGCGCACGGTCGTGCCGCACCGCTACTTCCGCTCCACGTTCCTGCTGACCGTCCGCGACCCGCTGCTGTCGGCCATGCTCACGAACGACACCGAGCTGCTCGGCCACTACGCGCTCACCGCGAACCAGACCCGGCAGGCCGCCGCGGAGACCACCGAACGCACCTGGGACCTCTGGACCGGCAACGGCTTCCTGCGCGACGACGTCGAGAACCTGCGCTTCTCCCTCGCCGCCGCGGCCAGCGGCTTCTACCTCTACAGCAACGTCAACCCGGAATACGCGGACGTGGCCCTCGAAGCCAAGGCCGACTCGCTCGCCCACGTGATCCGCGCCGGCTTCGAACCTCCGCACGGCCCCGACGAGGCCGTGGTCGAGCAGACGGCCACCGAACTCCGGGTGGTGCTCGAGACCTACGTCTCGGCGTGCCACGCGGCGATCTACCCAGGGAAATCCACCGCTGAGGCCGGCTGATCCCGGCCCGTCCGTGAAGACAGATTGGGGCTGTCACACCATGAGCACCGCACTTCCCGAAGCCTGGACCATCCACGAAGGACAGTTCTGGCTGCGGGGCGAACGACCCGAGAACCCCGTGGAGTTCAAGCCCGAGCTGGGCACGTGGAACGTCTACGGCCACCCGGAGGCCCACGAGATCCTGTCCGACCCGGCCACGTTCTCCTCCGACACCGCGCGGCTGCTGCCCGAGAAGACCCTCGGCGACACCAAGGAGCTCTCGGCCGGCAACCTGCTGCAGCTCGATCCCCCGCTGCACAACAAGATGCGCAAGCTCGTGAGCCGCGCTTTCACGCCGAAGGTGGTGGCCGACCTCGAGCCGCGCATCGCCGAGCTGACCCACGAGCTGCTCGACGAGGCCGCCGGCCGCGACCACCTGGAGCTGGTCGCCGACCTCGCCTACCCGCTGCCAGTGATCGTGATCGCCGAGCTGCTCGGCGTGCCGGCGAGCGACCGCCACCTGTTCCGCGAGTGGGTGGACCGGCTGTTCGAGAGCCCGGAACAGTTCTCGCTCACCGACGACTCCGAGGAACAGCAGAAGCGGCTGAAGGACCAGCTGGCCGTGAGCCGCAAGTTCACCGACTACCTCGGCGAGCACGCCGACGAGCGCCGGCGCAATCCGCGCGAAGACCTGCTCACGAAACTCGTCGAGGCGGAGGTCGACGGGGAGCGGCTCACCCGCTCGGAGATCGTGAACTTCGCGCAGGTGCTGCTGCTGGCCGGGCACATCACGACCACGATGCTGCTCGGCAACACCGTGCTGTGCCTCGACGCGTTCCCCGAGTGGGACGCGCGCGTGCGGGCCGACCGCTCGCTGCTGGCCCCGGTGATCGAGGAGTCGCTGCGCTACCTGTCGCCGTTCGGGGCCGTGGCGCGCGTGACCAACCGCGAGGTGGCGGTCGGCGGCACCACGATCCCGGCCGACCAGATGCTCATGGTCTGGGTCGCCGCGGCCAACCGCGACCCGCGCGTGTTCGCCGAACCCGACTCGTTCGACCCGACGCGCGAGGACATCGCCCACGCGCACCTGGCGTTCGGGCGCGGCATCCACTTCTGCATCGGCGCGCCGCTCGCGCGGCTCGAAGGCCGCACGGCGCTGAACATCCTGCTCGACCGCTACCCGTCGCTGCGCACGATTCCCGGTGAGCCGCCGGCGTTCCAGCCCAACCCGGCGATGACGGGCGTGACGAAGCTGCCCCTGAACGTCTGAACCGCGTGTGACCCGTATTGCGCCGCCGGCGAACACCGCTCGCCGGCGGCGTCGCGGCGGGCAGAATCGCGGGATGGTGTCCTCCGTCGCGGTCCTGTCCGACATCCACGGGGTGCTGCCCGCGCTCGACGCCGTGCTCGCGGAGCCGGACGTCGCGGCGGCCGACGTGGTCGTGCTGTGCGGCGACCACGCCGCCGGTCCCCTGCCGCGGCAGACGCTCGACCGGCTCGGGGCGCTCGGCGAACGCGCGGTGTGGGTGCGCGGCAACGCCGACCGCGAACTCGTGACGCTCGCCGGCGGCGGCACCACGCAGATCCCCGACCCGATCGCGCCGTGGGCCGCCGCTCAGCTGCGCCCGGACCAGGTCGAGCTGCTCGCCGCGCTGCCGCTGACCGTCACGCTCGACGTCGACGGGCTCGGCGAGGTGCTGTTCTGCCACGCGACCCCGCGCGACGACGAGGAAGTCGCCCTCGTCGACAGCCCGCTGTCGCGCTGGGCGGAGGTGCTCGACGGCGTCACGGCGGAAACCGTGGTGTGCGGGCACACCCACATGCCGTTCGTGCGGCTGGCGGACCGCACCCGGATCGTCAACCCCGGCAGCGTCGGAATGCCTTACGGCACAACGGGTGCGCACTGGGCCCTGCTCGGCCCCGGCGTGCAGCTGCGCCGAACCCCTTACGACACCGAGAAAGCGTGCGAAGTGCTGGCCCGGTCCGAGTACGCCGGCATCGAAGAATGGGCCGAGTACTTCGTGCGCAACCCGGCGTCCGACGCGGAAGCGTTGCGCGTGTTCAGTCCACGCGCTCGCGGAACGAGCGCCACATGATCGCCACCGCGTAGGGCAGGAACTCGCGCCCGCGGCGCCACAGCCACGGCAGGCCGCGCGCAACCAGCCACACGACGTGGCTCGCGGTGCTCGGCTGGACGCCGCCGGAGCAGGTCAGGCTCACCGGTTCCGGCACGGCGAACCCGGCTTCGGCCAGCAGCGCGGTGAAGCCGAGCGCCAGCATCCGGTGCCCCAGCTCCGACGGGTGCAGCCGGTCGACGCTCCACGACGGCAGGTCGTAGGCACCGGGCATCGCGTCGAGGTCCAGGCACGGCACGCCTTCGGCGGCCACGACCGCGTCGATTACCTCGTTCAGCTCCGCGACACGGGCGCCCAGCGCGCGCTTGATCGACGGGGGGAGGCGGAACACCTTGCCGTGGTCGTGGAACCGCACCGGCACCAGCAGCGTGCCGTGGGCGGCGAGCGTGCGGATGAGCTCGGTGAGGTCGGCGGCGATCTGCTCCGCGTTGAAATCGGGCCGCAGCGTGTCGTTCATGCCGACCACGAGCAGCGCGATCTCGGGCCGGAACTCCAGCACCGCCGGCATCTGGCGGGTCAGCACGTCCTTCATCCGCGCGCCTTCGAACGACGGGTTGAGGTATCCGTCCTCGGCCACGCCGAGCGCGGCGGCGACGAGCGGCCCCACTCCGCGCCAGCCACCTCGGTTCGGCAGCGGGTCGCCCAGGCCCACGGCGGTGGAGTCCCCCAGCATGGCCAGCCGGCGCGCACGGCGCGGCTCGTCGGCCGGCGCGGCGTCGGTGGTCTGCCGCTGCGGCGCGGGATCGGCGGGTTCGGGGAAGCGGGTGACTTCGACGCTGATCACGGTCACGCAGAAGACCATCCGGCACCGAAACTCACCTGCGGTGATGACCAGGTAACGCGGCATGGACGGGGGCTGAAACTCTTGGCATGTCCTGTCCGCCCGGCGGGGTCGGGATTGCCGGTTTCCCTCGTTCACCCGCGCGAAACGGGATCTTCCCGACGAATCGGGCTAGCGGAAAGCGGGGTAGAACGCCAGATCCGCGTGCGGTCCGAGCCGCGCGCCGAGCGCCGCGGCCACGCGCTGTGCGTGCTCGGCGATGTCCGTGAGCCGCGCGTAACCCGCGTGCTTGGCCAGCTCGCGCCACCACGTGACGAGCGCCGCCTCCCGGCTCACGGGCGTGGCGTGGCGGCTGAGGTCCAGTTTCGGGAGCGTTTCGCGGGTGATGAGCCAGACCATGAGCAGCTCGCTGATCGTGAGCTGCGCGGCGAGCTCCTCGTCGTCGGCGAACGACGGCCACACGGACACGACCTCGGCGCGCCAGGCGGCGATCATCGCTTCGCTCATGCCCGCGGGCAGGGCCAGCGCGTCTTCGCAGGAAGCGAAGGGCAGGCGCAGGTACGCGGCGTCGACCAGGGCCGTGCGCACGCGGCCTCGTTCGAAGTCGAGGAACCGCACGCCGGAACCGGTCACGAGGTTGTTGTCGGGGCTCAGATCCACCGGGCTGAACGCCCGGAACGACGCCGAGCGCGCCTGCGCCACCGCCTGGGCGACGCGGTCGTGGACCGGTTCGGCGACCACCACGTCGAGCAGGTCCGCCAGCATCGGCGGCACCTCGGCGGTGAGGTCGGCCAGGCCCGCGTCCTGGTTGCGCACCGGGCCGCCGAGGCGGCGCAGCAGCGCGTTGAAGTCGGCTTCGCGGCTGGCGGTGCTCGCGTGCAGGCGCCCGAGCGAACGGGCCCACGACAGCAGCGCGCGCTCGGCTGCGCGGGAGTCGCGCGAGGCGAGCTTGTCCTGCAACGTCGGCGCGCGGCCGAGGTCCTCGATCACGAGCACGCGGTGGCGCCCGTCGTGGGCGAGCAGCTCGGGGCACATGCGCTCGTCGGGCGACAACGCCGTGAAGAGCTGGTAGCTCACGGCCTCCTGCGCGAACGGGTCGGCCTCGCCGGGCTCGGGCGGGTCGGGGTAGTGCTTGATGACCAGCGTGCGCGGCAGCGCGAACGACGACGACACGACCCGGGCCCGCACGACCGTGGCCGGTCCGCTGCCGTCGAGTCCTTCCGGTGACACCAGGGTGATCGCGCTGCCGAAGCGGCGCGAGAGCACCGCCTCGCCCGCCGCGACCGCCGCGGCGACAGCGAGCTGCCCGGCTCCTGCTCCGACGCCCGCGTCGCCGGCGGAGGAGGTGTCGACTGTCATTGGCACCGACCCTACTCGTGACTGAGCAACCATGACCACAGTGATCCGGGCAAGAACACGCGAACCGACGCGTAGTTCATCACCCGCGTGAAAGCGGACGTAACAGGTCCCCGGAACGTTGCTTGCGCCGTCGAAGTATCAGCACAATGGCCGCAGCGAGGACGATCCCGATCAGGTTCACGAACAACTGCAGCACCGAAAACCCCGCGCGGTCCCAGCGCCCGGCAACGGCGGCGACCATCGTGTAACCGGCGGCCGGCACCGTGGTCACGGAGATGAACACTCCGACCAGCACGGCGGACTTCGCCGACGTCATCGCGAGCATCCCGGCGGCGCCGGCGAGCAGCGCGACCACGAACGAGGCCGCGCCGACTTGGTAGACGAAGTCGACGTTGTAGTTGTCGAGGATGCTCTTCGGGTCGAAGAAGCCGAACACGCTCCCCAGCAGCACCGCCACGCCCGTGACCAGCATGGCCACCGGGAACCCCACGGCCAGCGCGATCCCCGCCCGGCGAACGAGGTCCCAGCGCCGCAGGACCAGGCCCACGGCGACGGCGGCCAGCGGGCCGAACTCGGGACCGACGACCATGGCGCCGACGACCGTGATCGGCGAGTCGGTGATCACGCCCGTGGCCGCGAGCAGGCACGCGATCGTGAGGAACGCCTGGAACGTGAGGGTCCAGCGCGACTCCTCGCCCGTGCGGCCGAGCAGCTCCTGCCAGACCATCGCGTTGGCGCCCTCGCCGGGGGTGGCCTCCTCGGCGGCGTCGGCCGCGTCGGACACCGCGGTGTCGAGGTTTTCGAGCGTGATGCCGCCGGTGCGGTCGAGGTGCAGCGCGCACAGCGCGTCGACGATCTCACCCGCGGCTTCGCGGGCCACGTCGGCCTCCACGAGGTCGCCCGCGGGCACGAGGGCGACCCCGTGGTGCACCACGAGGTGCGCGGTCCCGGAGTGTGCTCGCAGGTACGCGAGCACCTCGGGGGTCCGCTCCGGCGGGCACAGGGCCCTGAGGTGGAGCATCAGCCCTGGGGCTGGGCTGGTTTCGCGCTCGGGGCCTCGGGGTTCTTGGCCTCGGGGGTCTTCGGGGCCTGGGGCTTGGCGTCGATGCCGGCTTCCTTGCGCTGCTGCGCCGTGATGGGCGCGGGCGCGGCCGTGAGCGGGTCGTAGCCGCCGCCGGTCTTGGGGAAGGCGATGACGTCGCGCAGCGAGTCGGCCTTGGCCAGCAGCATCACGATGCGGTCCCAGCCGAACGCGATGCCGCCGTGGGGCGGCGGGCCGAAGGCGAACGCGTCGAGCAGGAAGCCGAACTTCTCCTGCGCTTCCTCCTCGCCGAGGCCCATCAGCGCGAACACGCGCTTCTGCACGTCGCCGCGGTGGATACGGATGGAGCCGCCGCCGATCTCGTTGCCGTTGCAGACGATGTCGTAGGCGTAGGCCAGTGCGGCGCCCGGGTCCTGCTCGAACTTGTCGACCCACTCCGGCGTGGGCGAGGTGAACGCGTGGTGCACGGCGGTCCACTTGCCCGAGCCGACGGCCACGTCGTCGCCGATGTCCTCGACCGGCGCGAACAGCGGCGCGTCGACGACCCACACGAACGACCAGGCGTCCTCGTCGATGAGGCCGAGGCGCTTGCCGATCTCGTCGCGCGCGGCGCCGAGCAGGCCCTGGGTCGTGGCGGTCTTGCCGGCGGCGAAGAAGATGCAGTCGCCGGGCTTCGCACCGGCGGCCTTGGCCACGTTCTCGCGCTCGGTCTCCGACAGGTTCTTGGCGACCGGGCCGCCGAGGGTGCCGTCCTCGTTCACGAGGATGTACGCGAGGCCGCGGGCGCCGCGCTGCTTGGCCCACTCCTGCCACGCGTCGAGCTGGCGGCGCGGCTGGTCGGCACCGCCGGCCATCACGACCGCGCCGACGTAGGGCGCCTGGAACACGCGGAACGGAGTGTCGGCGAAGAACTCCGTCATGTCGGTGATCTCGAGGTCGAAGCGCAGGTCCGGCTTGTCGGAGCCGTACTTGGCCATGGCCTCGTGGTAGGTGATGCGCGGGATCGGGCGCGGGATCTCGTGGCCGATCAGCTTCCACAGCGCGGACACGATGTCCTCGCCGAGCTTGATCACGTCGTCCTGGTCGACGAAGCTCATCTCGATGTCGAGCTGCGTGAACTCGGGCTGGCGGTCGGCGCGGAAGTCTTCGTCGCGGTAGCAGCGCGCGATCTGGTAGTAGCGCTCGAGGCCACCGACCATCAGCAGCTGCTTGAACAGCTGCGGCGACTGCGGCAGCGCGTACCAGGACCCGGGCTTGAGGCGCGCGGGCACGAGGAAGTCGCGGGCGCCCTCGGGGGTGGAGCGGGTCATCGTCGGCGTCTCGACCTCGACGAAGTCCTGCGCGTCGAGCACCTCGCGCGCCGCCCGGCTCACCTTGCTGCGCAGCCGCATCGCGGCCGCCGGCCCGCTGCGCCGCAGGTCCAGGTAGCGGTACTTCAGGCGCACCTCTTCGCCGACGTCCACCCGGTCGTCGATCGGGAACGGCAGCGGCGCGGCCTCGGACAGGACTTCGAGCTCGGTCGCGAGGACCTCGATCTCGCCCGTGGGGATCTCGGCGTTCGCGTTGCCCTCGGGCCGCTTCGACACCTCGCCGACGATCTTCACGCAGAACTCCGACCGCAGCGCGTGCGCGCGCTCGGCCATCTCGCCCTCGCGGAACACCACCTGGGCGACCCCGCTGGCATCGCGGAGGTCGATGAAGATGACTCCGCCGTGATCGCGCCGCCGCGCCACCCAGCCGGTGAGGGTGACGGTCTGGCCGGCCTGCCCGGCACGCAGGGTGCCGGCTTGATGAGTGCGGAGCACTGCGACTGCTCTCCTTAGCCCACGGGTTCACGGGTTCGTCGGCGGGTTTTCGCCGAACACAGAGGCTAACGAATGGCAGGGAAGAGGCGGCGACCAGGCTTGAGTCGGTGTTGTCCCTACCGCGTGAGGCACGCGGAGGTGTCGGTCCTCGGCGTCGGCGCGATCAGGGCCGGCCTTTGCTGCCGGAGACGTCTTGCTGCCCCCAAGGGTTCAGAGCGCTCCACGTGCCACCGGCCACTTCGAAGACCAAGCTCGAGCCTTCGAAGACCTCCTCGGCGTTCTCCGGGTGCAGGTTTCCGAAGCGTTCGGCGCACAAGTCGACCTGCAACAGCCCATCGAAGCGGGTGAACTGCGGGGGATCGTAGAGGACCCACGTGGTGGTGACGCTCTCGTCGATGCGGAACCGTCGCACGCCGAGCAGGTCCAGGGATACGGGTTCCCAGCGGAGATCTTCGCTCATCACCATGGCGTCGATCACGAGCCTCGCGGCGCGTGGAGGTGTCGCATACCGCCCGAATTCCTGATCAAGGACCACACGGCGGAGGACGGAGTCGTGAAACGCGTAACGGTCCAGCAACGCCGCGACCCCATCCTCGGTCAACGGGCGCGGTCCAAGCCTTCGCCCCGGCACCGACGCCGGCGGTGTGTAGTCCACTGTGCTCCTTCGTCACCCGACGAACCGCCGTGCCGAGGGCATACGCCGGTATTGCGGCATCGACGGCGCAACCGCTGTGTGCCGTCACGACGAAACCCGACGCAATCACACCATTCGACGGGCAGCGGCGACCGCGCAGGGACACTGTCTCGCCGAGGAGGGGTAGCCCGGCCGTTCGGGGCGTGCCGGCCGGGCCGCCGTTTCGGCCACACCTGGTCGGGGCAGGCCGGCTGGTGAGCCGGACGAGGTGTGTCAGAGCAGGCGGAGCTGTTCGGCGGGTGGTGGGTTTCCACAACTCGGGGCAGGTGTGGACAACTCGGCTGAAGTCGGTCATACGCGGAGCGTTGACGAGGCTGCACGGCGCAGCCACGGGAGCGGGTGCAAGTCCGAACGCGGGCGAGAACGGCGCACGAGGGCGGCGGGCCTGGGCGCGAGGGTGAGTGCGGAGAGCGGGCGCGGAGTTCAAGAGCGTGCCCGACCGCCGGAAGAGAAGGGCCTTACCCCGGCCGCTCCGGGGGGCGTGCCGGCCTGGCCACCGTTTCGGCCGCACCGGGCCGGGGAAGGCCGGCCGGTGAATCGGGCCAGCCAGGTGGGTCAGAGCAGGCGGAGCTGTTCGGCGGGTGGTGGGTTTCCACAACTCGCGGCGGGTGCGGGCACCTCGGCTCGAGTCGGTCGTACGCGGAGCGTTGACGAGGCCGCAGGAGCAGCGACGGGTGCGGGCGCGAGTGAGGGCGGCGGGCAGGAGTTCGACCGCAGGCACGAGTGCGGGTCCGAGCGCAGGCACGAGTGGGGCAGCGAGCCTCGGCACGAGCGCGAGCACTGGGCGGGCACAAGCGCGAGGAGGCGGGCACAAGCGCGAGCCTGGGCACGAACGCGAGCACGGGAGCGGGCACAAGCGCGAGGGGGCGGCCACGAGTTCGACGCGGCGGGCACGAGTGCGGGTGCAGGCCTGGGCTCGGGCGCGATGACGGGACAAGACTGCGAGCGCGAGGGCCGAGGCGCGACTTCAACCGCAAGCCCCACCACCGAACGGAAGGGACGGTGACCCGGCCGTTCGGGGGCCTGGCGGCCGGGTCACCGCTGCTGAGCGCGCCGGTCGGGGAAGGCCGGGTGGCGCGGTCAGAGCAGGCGGAGCTGTTCGGCGGGTGGTGGGGTTTCCGCGCGGGGCTCCGGGACTTCGGGTTCGGCGGCGGTGCGGGGGTTGTAGCCCGTTTTGGGGGCCAGGCCGTGGCGGCGGAGCAGGGGGCCGACGCGTTCGCCGAGTTGTTGGCGGTAGGCGCGGTCGACGTAGCTGCCGCGGGAGTAGAGGCGTTTGTAGCGCGGCACCAGCGTGGGGTGGTGGCGGCCGAGCCACGAGGCGAACCACTCGCGGGCGCCGGGGCGGAGGTGGAGGGGGATGACGGTGACGCTGTCGGCGCCGGCGTCGGCGAGTTCGGTGAAGAGGGCGTCGAGGGCTTCGACGGAGTCCGTGAGGTAGGGCAGCACCGGGGCGACGAGCACGGAACACGGCAGGCCGGCCGTGCGGGCCTTGCGGACGAGGTCGAGGCGGGCCTGCGGGCTGGGGGTGCCGGGTTCGAGGCGGCGTTGCAGCTCGCGGTCGAGCAGGGCGATCGAGACGGCGAGGCTCACCGGCACGTCTTTGGCGACCGATTCCAGCAGCGGGAGGTCGCGGGTGAGGACCGTGCCCTTCGACAGGATCGACAGTGGCGTGCCCGAGTCGGCCAGGGCGCGGATGATGCCGGGCATCAGGCGATAGCGGCCCTCGGCGCGTTGGTACGGGTCGGTGTTGGTGCCCATGGCCACGTGCTCGCGCTGCCAGCTGGGCCGTTTCAGTTGCGCGGCAAGGACTTCCGGGGCGTTGACCTTCACCACGACCTGGGTGTCGAAGTCGTGGCCCGCGTCGAAGTCGAGGTAGGTGTGGGTGTTGCGGGCGAAACAGTTGTGGGACACCATGCCGTCGGCCACGAAGTCGCCGGTGCCGGTGGTGATGTCGAACAGCGGCAGCTCCAGGCCGAGCGACTCGACGGACGTGACGACCCGCCGCACGGACCCGATCGTCGTGCCGTCGAGAGAGCGCTTCCACGCGACCGCCGGATCGGTCACGTGCAGGAACCGCAACACCTCCCCGGCGCCGCCGGTCAGCCGCGCCTGGCGCCGGCCGGCGTACTCGCGGTGGCCGACGGTCTCGTACTCGAACGAAAACCGGTCCAGCGCCGCGAACATCGCCTCGACCACATCGGTCTCGTCGTGCGCGATCGACAGCACCCCGCGCCGATACGCGCCCGCCAGGTCGAACAGTCCGGCGAGGAACCCGCGCGCCCAGTGCGCGTCGGGCTTCGGTGGCAGGCTCATGAACCCCACGGACGCACCGAAATCGGGCAGGTACCGCAACGCCCGCGCCGCCGCGTCCTTCTCCGCCGCGAAGCCGCCGGAACGCAACATGCCGCACAGGTAGCCCGCGCGGTAGCCGAGCGTGTCGTCGGGCGTGCGCACGAACTTGCCGCCGCCGACGAGTTCCGTGCCCTCGACCAGGTGCGGCCGCTGTGCCGCGCCGAGCTTGCTGCCGGTGACGTACTTCCAGCCACGCGCGCTGAGGAACCGGTGGTCGGGCCCGGTGACGAGGGCGGTGCCGTCGTCGAGTGTCACGCGGTACGCCTCGCGCACCGTCGTCCAGTGCGCCAGCACCTCCGTGGGCACCAGCCGCCGCGCGACGCCGTGGCCGCGGGTGCCGAGGATCCGCTCCCCCACCTGCAGGTCGGCGATCGGCTTCACGCGCCCGTCGGCCATCAGCACGGGTGTGCCGCCTTCGAGGCAATACGTGCACGCGTGGGAACACCCGCGGTACGGGTTCACGGTCCACCGGAACGGCACCTGCGACCCGTCGGGCACCCGGTTCAGCACCGACTTGGCGTGCACCTCGTGAAAGGTGACGCCGTCGAACTCCGGTGACCGCACGGACCGCAGCAACCCGTCCAGACCAGGCAGGATCGGCTCGCCCTCCCCCGCTCGTTGTCGTTCCCATCGCACCCGCCCAGTCGAACACATGTTCTATCGAGTGTCAAACAGGTGTTCGAACGGTCACTCCGATGACGCGGCCGACCGATGTGGCCAGGCGAATCGGCCCCGGCAGCACAGCGCCGCCGGAGTGAGCCCCGGCGGCGCGTGTCCAGCGAAGAGCCTCAGATCGGGAACCGGTCCAGAGCCCGGATCTTGTTCGTCGCGTCCAGGGCCGCGACCTTGTACGCCTCCGAGAGGGTCGGGTAGTTGAACACCGCGTCCACCAGGTAGTCGACGGTGCCGCCGCAGCCCATGACGGCCTGGCCGATGTGGACGAGGTCCGTGGCGCCCGTGCCGAAGACGTGGACGCCCAGCAGTTTGCGGTCCACTGCGGACACCAAGAGCTTCAGCATGCCGTAGCTGTCGCCCGTGATCTGGCCGCGCGCGAGCTCGCGGTAGCGGGAGATGCCGACTTCGTACGGCACCGAGGAGGACGTCAGCTGGGCCTCGGTGGCGCCGACGTAGGAGATCTCCGGGATCGTGTAGATGCCGATGGGCTGCAGGGCGCCGAGGCCGTTCGCGGGTTCGCCGAACGCGTGGTACGCGGCGAGCCGGCCCTGGTCCATCGAGGTGGCGGCGAGCGCGGGGAAGCCGATGACGTCGCCGACGGCGTAGATGTGCTCCACCTCGGTGCGGTAGTGCTCGTCGACCGCCAGGCGGCCACGTTCGTCGGCCAGGAGGCCGGCGTTCTCCAGGGCGAGCTCGTGGGTCATGCCCTGGCGGCCGGCGGAGTACATGACGCCGTCGGCCGGGATGCGCTTGCCGCTGACGAGCGTGGTCACGGTGGTCTCGTCGGAGACCGCGACGTTCGCCACCTTCTCCCCGAACCGGAACGTGACCCCGAGGTCGCGCAGCTGGAACTTCAGCGACTCCACGATCTCCGGGTCGCAGAAGTCGAGCATCTGGTCGCGCTGCTCCACCACCGTCACGCGCGAGCCGAGCGCGGCGAACATCGACGCGTACTCGATCCCGATCACCCCGGCCCCCACCACGACGAGCGACGACGGGATCGCCTCCAGCCGCAGGATCTCGTCCGAGTCGAGCACCCGCGCGGCGTCGAAGTCCACGTGCGCCGGGCGCGCCGGCCGCGTGCCGGTGGCGATCACGATGTGGTCGCCCGACACCGTGCGCCGGTCACCGACGTGCCGCCCCTCGACCAGCACCGTGTGCGGATCGGCGAACGACCCCGTGCCCGGCACGAGGTCGATGTGGTTGCGCAGCAACTGGGCCCGGACCACTTGGACCTCGCGCCCCACCACGTGCTGGGTGCGCGCCATGAGGTCGGCGATGGTGATGTCCTGCTTCACGCGGTAGCTGGCGCCGTAGAGCTCGCGCTGGTTCATCCCCGTCAGGTAGAGGACCGCCTCGCGCAGCGTCTTGGACGGGATCGTGCCCGTGTTGACGCACACGCCGCCCACCATGTCGTGGCGATCGACGACCGCCACCTTCTTCCCCAGCTTCGCGGCCGCGATGGCGGCCTTCTGCCCACCCGGGCCCGAGCCGATGACGATCAGGTCGTAGTCACGTTCGCTCACGGTGTGAGCCTGCGCACTCACCCCCCGCGCCGCAAGCCCTGGCCCGCCCCCGCCACGCCACCTTAACGCCGTGTTCGCCTGCGGCGCCGGAGCCGAGCGCCGGAAACAGCGGTGCCCCAGCATCGTCGGGAAGCTGGGGCACCACTGCCGGTGACATCTAGCGGACGGACTTCAGGAACCCGCGCCAACCGGCGGGCGAGAGCGCGAAGTGGCCCCCTTCGGGATCCTTGGAGTCCCGGACAGCCACCTCATCCAGCGGACCCGCCGCAGGGAACCCGACCTCCACGCATTCCTGCTGCGCGTTCCCTGAGAACGACGACTTCCGCCAGTGGAAGTCACTTGTCATCTCTTTTCTCCACCTCCTCGATCAACTCACCGATCAGCCTGACTGAATCGTCAGGGCTCATCGCATCGCGGCGGAGCTGTTCCGCCGCTTCCTTGTACCCGCGGATGTACTGCTTCGCAGTCAATGTGGAACTACTCGCGTACTGCTCCAGGTAAACCACATCGGCGCCCGGTTCGGCACCCTCGATCAACACGAACCCGCCGTCGCGAAGCGGCGTGTACAGCGCCGCCATGGGAACGATCTGGATCGTGATCTGGGGCAGTTGCGCGACTTCGATCAGAAACCGCAGCTGCTCGGTCCACGCCGTGTCGTCGCACTCGGGGTAGCGCAGCGCATACTCGCCGATGACGAAGGTGGCTTCGACCTTCGACGCGAGCACCTTCTCCCGCCGGCCCACTCGAAAGTCAGCGCCGGCCTTGATCTCATCCTCAGTGTCACCCGTTGCGCGCATCAAGGTCTCAGCGTACGTCCGGGCTTGAAGCAACCCGGGAATCCGCTGCGCCTGGGCGGTGAAGATCTGAGATGCCGCCGCTTCGTACTCGCTCAGGACGGCGAGCTGCCGGTTGACCCCGGTGACCCAGTTGGGGTCGGCGGCTTCCAGCCGAATCTGCAGCAGCGCCTCGAGAGCCTCGCCTTCGATGCCGAGGTGCACGCAGATCGCGCCGGTCTCGGCTTCCGACGGGATGAGCAAACCCTGGAAGTACCGCGACACGTGAGAGCCGTTGCGCCGGATCAGAGTTCCGAGCTGCCGGGTTGAATACCCCTTCGCCTGGGCGGCATTGCGCAGGATCGAACCGAACTCCCGCGATCGCGGCGTGGGCATGTTGCTGGCCATGCAGCAGATCTTAGCGGCTGAGAGTAGTCGGTTATTCACCCGATTGCGGCCCGCGCGGGGGTTGCGCAACCGCTGCATGCATCGCATCCTAGCTTTGCTGCATGCAGCGGGTGCGGGCAGCTGATCAGCCGGGGAGGGCTTCATGTACGTGTGGCAACAAGCATCGGGACGGCGGCACGCCAGGCAGGCCGTGCATCGCGGGGTACTGGATCTCGGCGCGACGTTCACGACGCTGTGCGGCTACCGGCTGGAGGTCGGCGAGGCGGACGTGCACACGCCGGACAAGCCGTGGCTCGATCCGACGTGCGGCGGGTGCGACTACAAGATCCGCAAGGCGCTCGGCATCCCGCCGGCCCCGCGCGGCGACGCGGACCCGCTGGTGCTGGAGGACTACGAGGACCGTCAGCGGCCGAAGGTGAAGTGCTGAGCCATGACCGTTCGCGCCCAGACCCCTGCCGCCACGTCGGGTGGCGGCAGGGCCTCCACGTCCCGGGACACTGGCACGCGTCCGGGGCTGCCGGCCGGTGACCGTCGCGCGCTGCAGGAGCTGGTCGACGCGGCCGACGCGGTGACGTGGGGGCTGTCGCTGAAGATGTCCGGGATCGTGTGGCGGCTCAGGGAAACCACGGTGCCGACGGTCCTGGAGCTCGAACTCGTGCTGGAGCGAGCGGCGCGGCTGCACGACGCGCTCGAGAGGTGCCGGGCGTTCGTCGTCGAGCGGGCCGGCGAACGCCCCTGAACGCTGCGGCTCAATACCGGTCGAGGTCGCGTTCGCAGCGCAGCCGCAGCGTCGTACTCCCCTGCGCGGCCGCCAGCTCCACCGCCGACTTCAGGCGGATCCGGCCTTGTTCGCGCCCGTCGTAGGCGGAGCGCAGGCGCAACACCTCGGGGAGCCACCAGAGGTCGTCGCGGGCCTGGCCGACGACGAGGGCGGCGTCGAGGGCGGCCCGGGCCGGGCCGGGGCGGTCGTGGCGGGCCAGCAGGTCGGCCTGCAGCGCGAGCCAGTAGGGCATGCGGGCGAGCGAGCCCTCGGCCTTGAGGTTGGCGACGCCGCGGCGGATGTCGGCGAGGCCGTCGGCGTCGCCGCGGACCCAGCCGCCCAGGACGAGGCCCCACTCGCGGTAGTAGGCGAAGCCGTAACGGCCGCAGAGCTCGCGCAGCTCGGCCGAGACCTGCTTCACGTCGCCGAGGTCGCCGCGCATCTGGTGGGTGATGCCGGCGTAGGCGAGGGCCACTGCGAGGCTGTACGGGTGCGTCTTCGTGCGCGCCAGGCTGACGGCTTCACGGCAGCTGCGGAGCGCTTCGTCCTCGTGCCCCAGCAGCCAGTGCGCGTGCGCGGCCCAGGCCGGGCTGTGCACCTCGGGGCGCGTGCCGATGGGCAGCGACGGCGCGCCGCGCGTGAGGCGGGCGGCGAGGTCGAAGTGGCGCAGCGCCTCCCCGGGCCGGCCGAGGCTCACCGACGAGCCGGCGAACGCGAAGTGCGCGGAGCCGTTGAGCTCGTCTTTGGTGCGGTCGTCGTCGACGAGTTCGAGGGCGCGTTTCGCCGCTTCGTGCGCGCGGGCGGTGCGGCCTTGCACGAACCTCGACGTCCACAGCCCCACCAAGGCGACGAGCGTGGAATCCTGCTGCCCCAGGCGTTCCGCGAGCACGATCGAGCGTTCGAGGGCGCGTTGGAGATCGGGGGACGCGTAGCCGAGCCGGGCGTTGAGGGGTCCGGAAAGGGCTTCGAGCACCTCCAGCTCACGGCGGTCGGTCTCCGGCCCGGCGGGGGCGCCGGCGAGCAACGACAGGGCTTCGCGCAGTAGCCGGATCGCCTCGCCGTGGGCGAAGGTGCCGGACGCGAGCTCGGCGGCCCGGCGGTAGAACTCCACGGCCCGGTCCGGCCGGCCGCCGCGGGCGTACTGCTCGGCCAGCTGCGCGGAGACGGAACCGGTGTCGCCGGGGTGCAGCAGTTCGAGGCTCTGGGCCAGCCGGCGGTGCAGCAGCCACCGCCGCGCGCGGGTCACCTGGCGGTAGGCGGCGTCGCGGAGCAGGTCGTGGGAGAAGTCGTAGCCGTCGCGGAACTCGCGCAGGATCCGCAGCCGCCACAGCTCGTCGACGGCGCGCACCACGGCTTCGGCGTCGAGGTCGCTGGCCTCGGTGAGCAGGTCGAGCGAGAAATCCCGGCCGACGGCGGCCGCCAGGCCCGCGATCTCGCGGGCGTCGGGAGTCGGTTGCCGCAGGCGTTCGGTGAGCACGGCGTCGAGATCTCCGGGCGGGCCGCCGGAGCGCAGCGCCTCCACCACCGACAGCGGGAAGCCGCCGGTCGCGGCGTGCAGGAGGGTGAGCTCGTCGCCCGAAGGCAGGAGACCGGAGACGGACTCGGCCAGCCGCGCGGTGTCGTCGAGGTCCAGTGGGCTGAGATCCACTTCGGACAGCCGACCGGTGGCGCGCAGGCGTTCCGTCCAGCCGGCGAGGGTGCCGTCGCCGGGATCCGACCGCTGAGTGGCGGCGAGCAGCAGCGGTGCGCGGGGTTCGAGGCCGAGGCAGAAGAGCAGGAACGCCAGGGTTTCCTGATCGCACCACTGCGCGTTGTCGAGCACGAGCAACGTCGGCCGGCCGGCGCCGGTGAGGGCGCGGGCGAGCCCTTCGAAGAAGCGGTGCCGCTGCCACGCGTCGGCCACCGCGCGCACCACGGGCGCCGGTCCGCCTTCCTTGCCGCTGTCCTTGCCGGCCGGCACGAGCCGGTCCACTTCGGCGCGCCAGACGGGCGCGAGTGTCGCCAACGACGGCTGGAGCACGGGGTTGCGCAGCCAGTCCGCCACCGGCGCCAGCGCGAGCCTTCCCGACGTCCCGAAGCACTGCGTCCCCGCCACCACCGCACCCTGGCTGCGCGCGAGCCGGGCCAGCTCGACCACCAGCCGGGTCTTTCCGACGCCGGCGTCGCCCCGCACGAGCGCCACCGACGGCTGGCCGCGCGCGGCTTGCTGCCACCGTTCCCGCAGCCGCGTGAACTCGCGGGTGCGGCCGACGAGCCGGGATTCGCGGCTGGGCACGGCATCGGCCAGCAGCCGCCGCAACGCCGCTTGCGTGGCGCGGTCGGGCGCCACGCCCAGCTCGCGTTCGAGCACCGCCGCGCACTGGTGGTAGGTGCTCACGGCCCCGGCGCGGTCGCCGAGGTCGGCCTGCAGCTCCATGAGCGTGCGGTAGCCCAGCTCTTCCAGCGGCCGCAGGCGGATCCGGCGGCGGGCGGTTTCCGCGGCGCCCGCGAGGTCGCCCAGGCGGCACTGGGCGTCGCCGAGCAGGTCGCACAGGGCCACACATTGCTGTTCGAGCTCGTTGCGGGGTTCGAAGAGCCATTCGTCGGCCAGGCCGGGCATCAGCTCGCCGCGGTACTCGGCCAGCGCGGCGCCGGCGTGGGCGCGGACTTCCTCGTCTTCGCCGGCGGCCAGGGCGGCGCGGCGTTCGGCGTCGAACACGCGCACGTCGACGCGGCAACGGGGAGTGTCCTGCCAGGACAGATCGGTCGCGGTCGCGAGCAGCGCCGAGTCCTCGCCCAGGACCTGGCGCAGGTGGTGCAGCTCGCGGCGCAGGTTCGTGCGGGCCTGCGCGTCGGAGGAATCGGGCCAGAACAGCGACGCGATCCGCTGCCTCGGCTGCGGCAGCCCCGCATGCGTCACGAGGTAGCCGACGAGCGCGATCGCCCGCGGCGACCGGGTCACCGCCGGCCCGGTCGCACCGTGGGTGACCGACTGCTCGCCCAGCAGCGACACGTAGAGCATCCCGGGGTGCCTCCTGTCCAGGCACGGTAGTCGGGCCGTGGGCGCACAGGACGGCTCCGCCGCCGGGCCGGCTCGCGGGCGCGCGATGAGCGCCGTGGAGAAGTTCTTGCACAACGCCAAAAAGATCGCCGGCCGCGCCTGCGTTCCCGGCAAAAAACTCATCACCGAACGGACCCCTCGGCGCACCCGAACGCTGCGCGAACGCCCCGTCCCTAGCTTCGGTGGGGCAGGCAGCCCGACCGGGAGGCCGTTCCACATCAGGGAGAAATCGCATGACCACCATCACCGCACCGTTCCCCGAGCTGGCACTGGCGCTGAGGGGCGAGCTCGTGACGCGCGGCGACGACGGCTACGACCAGGCGCGCGCCGTCTACAACGGGATGATCGACAAGCACCCGGCCGCCATCGCCCGGTGTGCGGACACCGCGGATGTCGTCACGTGTGTGAATTTCGCGCGGGAGAACCGGATCGACCTCGCCGTGCGCGGCGGCGGGCACAACGCCGGCGGGCTGGGCATCGCCGACGACGCGCTGGTGGTCGACCTTTCCGCGATGCGCAGCACGACCGTGGACCCCGAGACGCACACCGTGCGCGTCGACGCCGGGTGCACCTGGGGCGACGTCGACCACGCAACCGTGGGCTTCGGCATGGCCACGCCGTCGGGGATCATCTCCTCCACCGGCGTCGGCGGGCTGACCCTCGGCGGCGGGATCGGCTACCTGGCCCGGCGCTTCGGGCTGACGGTCGACAACCTGCTCTCCGCGGACGTCGTCCTCGCCGACGGCAGTTTCGTGCACGCCAGTGAGAAGTCGAACCCGGACCTGTTCTGGGCCCTGCGCGGGGGCGGCGGGAACTTCGGCGTGGTCACGTCGTTCACCTTCCGCTGCCACGACATCGGCGACCACGGCACGATCATCGGCGGCCCGGTGCTCTACGCACTGGAGGACACCGAAGACGTGCTGCGCTGGTACCGCGAGCTGCTGCCTTCGCTGCCCGAAGAGCTCAGCGGCTGGTTCGGGCTGATCACCATCCCGCCGGCACCGCCGTTCCCGGAGGAGCTGTGGAACCGCAAGGCGTGCGCCATCGTCTGGTGCTACACCGGTGACCACGCGAGGGCCGACGAGGTCTTCGAGCCGGTGCGCTCGTTCGGGTCACCACTGGTGGTGGGTCTGCAGCCGATGCCGTTCACGGCGCTGCAGAGCGCGTTCGACGGGC
This sequence comes from Amycolatopsis sp. NPDC047767, assembly GCF_040704195.1. Classification (NCBI taxonomy): domain Bacteria; kingdom Bacillati; phylum Actinomycetota; class Actinomycetes; order Pseudonocardiales; family Pseudonocardiaceae; genus Amycolatopsis; species Amycolatopsis sp. NPDC047767. The sequence goes on along the minus strand of NZ_JBEYSJ010000017.1, from coordinate 25,068 downwards.
TCTACCCGCCGGGTCTGCAGTGGTACTGGCGCGCCGACGTCACCACGGAGATCTCCGACGACGCGATCGCCATCCACCGCCGCTTCGGCGAGATGCTGCCGACGATGCACTCCAGCATGCACATGTACCCGATCGACGGTGCCGCCGCCCGGGTCGCCGCCGACGCCACGGCGTTCCCCTACCGCGACGGTGGCTGGTCCGGTGTGATCGTGGGCGTGGACCCCTCGCCCGACAACCGGGAGAAGATCACCCGCTGGACGAAGGACTACTGGACCGAGCTGCACCCGACCTCGGCCGGCGGCGCCTACGTCAACTTCATGATGGAGGAGGGTGACGACCGCGTGCGGGCCGCCTACCGCGACAACTACGCGCGGCTGGCGCAGGTCAAGAACCGGTACGACCCGCAGAACCTGTTCCACATCAACCAGAACATCCGGCCGTCCGGTTCGTGAGCGGCCCGGCCGGGTGGCTGCGGCGCAGCGGTCGGGGCCGCACCGCAGCACACCGCGGTCAGGAACGGAGGGAGCCACGACGGCGCTGGAAGTCGGTGACGGCGTCCAGCCCGGCGTGGAGTTCCTGACGCAGCAAGGCGAGCTGCTGGGTGGAGACGTCCTCCCCCAGCAGCTCGCTCGTGCGGCCCTTTTCCAGCTCCGCCAGCGCTTCCCACGGCGTCGGGGCGAGCTCGCCGACGACCGTGCCCGGGTCCGGGGGTGTCAGACCGTCGGCCACGCCCGCGCAGCCGGCCGCCACCAGGGCGGCCACGACGAGGTGCGGCTGGGCGTCGGCGCCGGCGAAGCGGAACTCCAGCCGGGGCGACGCGGAGGTGCCGCAGAGCCGGACGGCGGCGGTGCGGTCGTCCGGGCCCCAGCGCAGCACGCGCGGGGAGAACGACGCCGTGCGCAGGCGGACGTAGCTGTTCCACGTCGGCGCCCACACGGCGGTGAGCGCCCGCGCGTCGCGCAGCACGCCCGCGAGGAAGGCGCTGAGGCCGAAGGGAAAACCCGCGGGACCGTCCGGAGTGGACAGTGACAGGTGGACGTGGCACGAGTTGCCCTGGCCGGTCTCCGGCGCGGCGAGGTAGTCGGCGCTCGCGCCGTGCCGGCTCGCGACGCGGCGGGTGAGCAGCTGGAGCAGCAGGGCGTCGTCGCACGCGGTGAGCGCGTCGCGGTGGCGCAGCACCACTTCGTACTGGCCGGGATGGCATTCGGCCCGGGCGGACTCCACGCCCAGGGCCGAGGCGGCCGAGCGCAGGTCGGCCAGTAGCGGGGCCAGGCGTTCGGTGCCGCCCACCGCGTAGTCGACGCCGTGGCCGGTCAGCGGGGCGCCGGAGCCGTCGCGGAACACGACCTCGTGCTCGATCCCGATGGACGGCACCAGACCGAACTCCTCGAGCGCGGCCAGCTGCGTCCGCAGCACCGTGCGCGGCGCGAGGCCCGCCGGCTCACCCGAGGGCAGCTCGGCGTCGCACACCACGGCCCAGGTGCGCTCCCCCAGTGGCACGGCCGTCGCGGCGTCCGCGCGCATGCGCAGGTCGCCGAAGCCGCCGAGGTAGGCGCTCAGGGAACCGGTGTCCGGCAACGGTTCCCGCTCCGGCGTCCAGGCGAAGACGTAGCTGCACACGCCGTAGCCGTCGTCGAGCACCGACGCGGCGAACGGCGCCTCCACCTCCACCGCGGCGAACCGCGCGTGCGGGTCGGGCACGAGCAGCACCAGGCGCGTGCCCTCCTCGGCGAGCACGTGCCGCAGCACAGCCGCCGCGGCGGAGCCCGCCTCCGCGCGCACGGTGAGCGAGCGCGCGCCGACGGGCCGGTCGAACGGCGTCACCACGCGCCGTCCGGGTCGGGCGCGTGCAAGGGGTTCGGCACGCGGCCCCAGCGGACGTCGAACTCGTCGTCGCGCTCCACCTTGTCGAAGCCCTGCCCGGCGAAGTGCTCGCGGTTGAGCGTGACGCGCTCCACGTCGGGCGCGAACAGCCGGCACGCGTCGAAGCGCTCGGCGACGTCGGGGTTCTCGTCGCGGTAGCGGCCGACGACCTCGCGCACCAGGGCCCAGAAGTCGCCGCGGGCCAGGCCGAGGTCGTCGAGCAGCACCTCGGCCCAGAACCGCAGCTGGCCGGAGAACACTGAACTGAACAGCGACTGCGCGAGCAGGTGGGCGGGCCAGCGCAGCATGTCGGCGTCGGCCTCGGGCGGGAGGTCGGCGTAACAAGGCAGTTCCTCGTCCATCAGGTCCACGCCCTGCGCGAAGTCCTTGATGGCCACGCGCACGGGCCGGCTGTCGGCGTCGACGACGAGGATGAGGTTCTGGCCGTGGGGGCAGAACCCGACGCCGTAACGCAGCAGCCACTGCAGCAGCGGCGTGAGCAGCAGGTCGAACAGCCACGACAGCCACACCTCGGCGCCGTCGCCGGCCTGCGTGATGAGCCGCGTGAGCACGGCTTCGCCCGAAGCGTCGCGGTAAGGCAAGGCGGCGAAGGAGATCGCGCGTTCGCCCTCGGCCAGCGTCGCGACGAGCGGCTCGCGCCACAGCGCGCCGAGGGTTTCGTGGAAGCGGTAGGGCAGCTCTTCGAGCGCGCCGAACAACGGGTGACGCACGGACACGCTCGCCACCTCGCCCAGCAGCGCGAAGCGGTACTTCTCCGACAGCAGCGGGTCGGCCGCGTCGACGCGGCGCAGCCACTCGGTGACCGACGGCCCGGCCAGCGTCGCCGCGGAGTTCAGACCGCGGTAGACCAGCGTGTTGCGCACGGAGACGGCGGTTTTCACGTCGTGGCGATCGGGGCGGCTGCGGTTGGCGAGCGTGCGCACCGTCTGGTGGGGCCGGTAGGCGTCGGCGCTCTCCCCCAGCTCGATCATCCGGCCGGTCGCGAGTTCGGCGGAGTACAGCGTGCCGAGGATCTCGTCGGCCTGCCACGGGTGCACGGGCACCCACACGTAGTCGGCCGGGTCGCCGACGACGGCGACGCGCGCGGTGAACTCCTCGCGCTGGGCGTCGTCCAGCTCCTGATGGAGCAGGGTTTCGGCGTCGAGCTCCGCGACGGAACGGAACTGCGCCAGGTCGCGGTGCACGGCATACCAGCGCAGGCGGACGTCCTCGCCCGCCTCCGGCGCGTAGCGGGCGCGGTCCGGAGCCGAGAAGCCGACGCGGCCCTTGTTCAGCACGAGCCGCGGGTGGCCGGTGAGGTGGCCGTCGGCGAGGTTGTAGTCCATCGTGGACAGTTCGGCGGCGGTCGGGGCGCGGCGCAGGCGGGCGGCCTCGTTGGTGACGGTGGCGGTGAGCTCCGCCAGCACGTCGGCCAGGCGCAATCCGGTGAGGCCCAGCGTTTCCCGGGCGTCGACGACCAGGGTGCGCGGGTCGTCGGCCTGAGTCTCGGCTCCGTCGGCGAGCCGGACGGCGCTGCCCGGCAGGACGGTCCACGACTCGAACGCGCCGCGGCGGGCCTCGAAGCGGTACGAGACGCCGCCGGGGAGGTCGAGCAACCAGGTGCGGTGGCCGTCGCGGGTCGGTTCGCCGGGGTTCGGGCGCAGCATCGCCTCGTAGGACAGCTCGCCGAGCATCTTGTGCGTGACGAGCGAGCCCGCGGCCCGCCAGGCGGCGGCGTCGGTCAGGGTCACTGCTCCTCCGTGGGTTCTGATCCGGTGTTCAGGCCGAACGTGGTGAAGGCGGTGCGCTCGGGCAGGTCGTAGACCGGCTTGCCGCACACCGCGTTGAGGATCGCCGCGGCACGCCAGGCGCCGAGGCCGAGGTCGGGTGCGCCGGGGCCGTGGGTGTGGCGCTCGGCGTTCTGCACGAACACCGAACCGGTGACGCCGTCGCCCAGCTCCAGCCGGTGGTCCGCGCCCACGACGAGCCGGCCGTGGCCGTCGCGGCGCACGGCCAGCTCCCGCAGCAAGGGCGCGGTCGGCGTTTCGGCGTAACCGGTCGCGGAGACCACGGCGTGCGTGCGGTGCGTGGCGGTGCTCCCCTGCTCGGCGTGCCGCAGGCCCAGCTCGATCCCGCCGTCGCCGGCCGTGGCCGAGACGACCTCGACGCCGGGCGTGAGCGCCGCGCCGGGCCAGCCGCCGCCGATGCTGCGACGGTAGAGCTCGTCGTGGATCGCGGCGATGGTCTCCGTGTCGATCCCCTTGTACAGCTGCCACTGCGACGGCAGCAGCCGGTCGCGTACCGCCTCGGGCAGGCCGTGGAAGTAGGTCGTGTAGTCCGGGGTGAACTGCTCCAGGCCCAGCTTCGAGTACTCCATCGGCGCGAACGCGGGTGTGCGGGCGAGCCAGCGCAGACCGTCCACAGTGGAGCGTGAGCACAGGAGGTCGAGGAACACCTCGGCCCCCGACTGCCCGGAACCGACCACGGTCACCGTCTCCGCGGCCAGCAGCTCGGCGCGGTGGGTGAGGTAGTCGGCCGAGTGCAGGGCGAGCACGCCCGGGGCCGCGACGAGGTCGCGTAGCGGTTCGGGCACGCTCGGCCGCGTGCCGACGCCGAGCACCACCGACGACGCCAGGACCGGTTCGGTGCCCGGCACGGTCAGCTCGAACGCCTCCTCCGCGGCCGCCCAGCGCAGGCCCGTGACCTCGTGGCCGAAGCGGCACGCCGGCAGACGGGCGGCGGCCCAGCGGCCGTAGTCGTCGTACTCCGCGCGCGGCAGGTGGAAGCGCTCGGCGAAGTAGAACGGCAGCAGGCGGCCGCGTTCGCGCAGGTAGTTGAGGAACGAGTGCCGGCTCGTCGGATCGACTAGCGACACCAGGTCGGCGAGGAACGGGACCTGCAGCGTCGCGCCGTCGACCAGGAGCCCGGGGTGCCAGCGGAACTCCGGGCGCGCGTCGAAGAGCACCACGTCGAGCTGGTCGAGCGGGTCGGCCAGCGCGGCGAGCGACAGGTTGAACGGCCCGATCCCCACGCCCGCGAGGTCGAAGCGCCTCACGAGGCGACCGGGCTCTGCGGTGCGGTCACGCTGCGCTCGGCTTCTGTTGTGGCGACGACCCGGTCGAGCAGCTCCACGTAGTCCGCGGCCGTGGCGTGCGGGTGCAGCAGGGTGAGCTTGAGCCACAGCTGCGGGGCGCCGTCGGGGCCGGTCGGCAGGGCGCCGCGGCCGATCACGGCGGTGCCGGCTTCCAGCAGCGTGCGGCGGACGCGGGCGACGAGGTCGTCGTCGGCGCCGCGCGGGCGGAAGACGACGGTGGACAGCTCCGGTTTGCCCCAGGACTGCAGGGCGGGGTGGCGTTCCACCAGCTCGTTGACCTCGGTCGCGGTGGAGCAGCAGCGTTCGACGAGGGCGCCGAGGCCTTCGGTGCCGAGCGCGCGGACGGTGACGGCCATGCGGAAGGCGTCGGGACGGCGGGAGGTCCGGATGGAGCGGCCGAGGAGGTCGGGGAGGCCGGCTTCGGTGTCGTCGTCGGCGTTGAGGTACTCGGCGCGGACGGTCAGCGCGGAGAGGTCGGCGGCGTTTCGCGCGGCGAAGAGGCCGGCGGCGACGGGTTGCCAGCCGAACTTGTGCATGTCGAGGGCGACGGAGTCGGCGAGTTCGAGGCCGGCGACGCGGGGGGCCAGGGTTTCGCTGCAGAGGAGCAGGCCGCCGTAGGCCGCGTCGACGTGGAGGCGGGCGCCGGAGAGGTGGCAGATGCGGGCGATCTCCTCGAGGGGATCGATTCGGCCGGTGTTGGTGGTGCCGGCGGTGGCGATGACCACTGCCTCTGCGCCCAGTGGCTTGAGGGCTTCGGCCAGGGCTTCGGGGATCATGCGGTCGTCTTGGCAGGGGACGACGACCGGGGCCGGGAGGCCGAGGAGCCAGGCCGCGCGGGAGACGCTGTGGTGGGAGTTGGAGCCGCAGACCGGGTGGACGGTTCCTGGCGTGGTTTCCCGGGCCAGGAGGAGGCCGAGGAGGTTGGATTCGGTGCCGCCGGAGGTGACCACGGCGTCGGCGGTGGGGGTGGCCGGGAAGCAGAGGTGGGCGATGCCGCTGAGGAACTCTGCTTCGAGTTCGCTGGCCATGGGGGCTTGGTCCCAGGAGTCCATGGAGGGGTTCATCGCCGCGGCCACCACGTCGGCGGCGACGGAGACGGCCAGCGGGGGGCAGTGGAGGTGGGCGGCGCAAGCCGGGTCTGCTGGGTCGGCTGTGCCTTCTGCGAGGAGGGTCGAGTAGTGGTGGAGGGCTTGTTCGGCGCCGATCCCGGTTTTGGGGAGGTGCTGGGTGCCGCCGGCTGCGGCGAGGGAGGCGGCTACGGAGGCGGGGCCGCCGGACGGGATGGGGCCGTTGCGTTCGGTGATGCCTGCGGCCATGCCCTGGAGGGCGACGGGGATGAGGTCGGTGAGGTGTGTTGCACCGTCGCGGCCGCCGGCCAGCCAGGTCGCTGAATCTCCACCCATGGAGCCGCCTTTCTTAGGGTAACCTTGCCTACCCTATGCAACTGTACGGATACCCACCGCTAGAGGACGGAGGGGGTCCTCTGTGTTCAGGATGGTGGGGTGGGTGGGGTTGTTGCGTCGGCCGTTCGGGGGGCTCGGCGCGCGGAGCGCACCATTGCGGCCGGGATGGTGGGGGTGGGCACCCCGATTTTTGATTGTCACGACGGTGGAGATCGGTTTGTCAAGGCGGGAAAGCGTGCCTTGACAAACCGATCTCCACCGTGTTGGGGAAAAGAATCGGGGGCCGGGAGGGGGAAGGGTGCGGGGAGGGGTCGGTGGATCGTGGGTTGTGTTGCCGGGTGGGTGATGGGTGGAGGCAAGGGCACGCGACGGTGGGTGGATGGCGAGGTGCGTTGGCGGGTGGGGGTTGGGTGGGGACAAAAGCGCCCCAATGTGGCGTTCGGTGCGTTGAGCGCAACGAATGCCGCATTGGGGCGCGCGGGGTGGTGCGGGGGGGGTCAGCGTTGGGGGGCTAGACCCTTGGCCAGGTCGAAGGGGTCGGTGCCGGTGGGGAGGAGGGCGATGATGGGGGTGGTGAGGCCGTTGTCCACATAGGACTGGACCTGGTCGCGGCAGGATTCGACGGAGCCGTGGATGACGAGGTCGTCGACGACGGAGTCGGGGATGAGTTCGTTGGCCTTCTTGCGGTCGCCGGCGGACCAGGCGGTGTGCATGGGGGCGAGTTGGTCGCCGCGGCCTAGCCAGTCGTGGAAGGCGGCGTAGACGGGGACGGTCAGGTAGCTGGAGATCATCATGCGGCCCAGGGCCCGTGCGGCGTCTTTGTCTTCGGTGGGGCAGACGAAGATGCGGGCGGCGAGTTCGACGTCGGGGCCGATGACTTTGCGGATCTGGGGGACGTCGGTGGCGGAGAGCCAGTTGGTGATGGCGCCGTCCGCTTCGGCCGCGGCGAGGCGGAGCATGCCGGGGCGCAGGGCCGCGAGCATGATCGACGGCGCGGGGTCGGGGGCGCGTTCCAGGCGGAACTTGTTGACGGAGAAGGTGTCGTAGGACTGGGTGACCTTTTCGCCCGCCAGGGCGCTGCGGAGGAAGTGGAGGGTGTCGCGGGTGCGGGCGAACGGTTCCTCGAAGGCCGCGCCGTTCCAGCCTTCGACGATGACCGGGGAGGAGGCGCCGATGCCGAGGACGAAGCGGCCCGGGGCGAGTTCGGCGAGGGTGGAGGCGCTCATGGCCAGGAGGCCGGGGCCGCGCGTGTACACGGGCACGATGGCGGTGCCGAGGCGTAGCTGGGGCGCCCATTGGGACGCCAGCACCAAGGGGGTGAAGGCGTCGGTGCCGGCGGTTTCGGCCGTCCACGCGTCGGTGTAGCCCAGGTCGGGCAGTTGTTCCACGAGGGCGCGATGCTCCATGAGCGGCACCCCCGTGAGCGGGATGGTCAGGCCCCACCGGTTCATGCGTTCTCCTTGTCGACGGTGACGGAGGCGAGCTCACGCAGGATCCAGTCGACCTGCGTGCGCATCAGGTTTTCCGCGACCTCCTCGGCCTGCGGGGTCATGTGGGTGGCCCCGGCCAGCGGGAGGAAGACGTGGGGGCGGCCCTTCGCCAGCAGGGCGCCCGACAACCTCAACGAGTGCGCCGGGAAGACGTTGTCGTCGGCGAGGCCGTGGACGATGAGCAGCGCCCGGGAGAGTTCGCCGGCGTCGGCGATCAGCGAGTTGTGCTCGTAAACCTCGGGGGCGTCCTGCGGTTTGCCCAGGTAGCGCTCGGTGTAGTGGGTGTCGTAAAGGGCCCAGTCGGTGACGGGGGCGCCGGCGACGGCGGCGTGGAAGACGTCCGGCCGACGGAGGACGGCGAGCGCGGAGAGGTAACCGCCGTAGGACCAGCCGCGGATGGCGACGCGTTCGAGGTCCAGCTCGGGGTGGTCGGCCGCGGCGGCGTGGAGGGCGTCGACCTGGTCGGCGAGGGTGACGTCGGCGAGCTTGCCCGCGATCTCGCGCTCCCAAGCCGGGCCGCGGCCGGGCGAGCCGCGGCCGTCGGTGACGAGCACGGCGAAGCCCTGGTCGGCGAGCCACTGCGGGGTGAGGAAAGCGTTGCGGCTCTGGAGCACGCGCTGGGCGTGGGGGCCACCGTACGGGTCGAGCAGAACCGGGAGCTTGCCCTCGCTGGGCTCGTAGCCGCGCGGCAGCACCAGGGCGGCGCGCAGGCCGCGCTCGCCCAGCGTGAGCCACGTCAGGTTGGGTTCGATCTCGGGGTCCACTGTGGACGACGTGATGCGGCCGATCTCCGCGCCGTCGCGCAGGACCGTGACGACCGGGCCGCTGTGGGCGAGGCTCCATTCCGTGAGCACGGTCAAAGAGGCGCTGCCGGAGCCGACGTGCACGCCGTCCTGAGTGGACAGTCGCCGGACGCCGCCGGACTCGGTGCGGTAGACGTGGATCTGGGTGGAGTCGGCCTCCGACGCGGTGAAGAGCACCTGCTCGCCCGCGTGCAGGACCGCGCGAAGCTGCATGCCCGGCGGCGTGACGGGCTCCCCCGCCACCACGAGGCGGTGGTCGCCGTCGGCGGCGCTGGTGGTGACGAGCCGGCCGTCGGAGGTCCACGCGGGCACGCCCTGCACGATGTCGACCCAGTGCTCGTCGGTCTCGGTGTGCAGCTCGGTCACGGAGCCGTCGGCCGGGTCGAGCGCCAGCACGGTGAGGCGCTTCTGGTCGCGCGGCTGCACCGCGAGCAGCGGCGCGCCGCCGGCCGACCAGTGCACCGTGACCAGGTACTCCCAGTCGCCGCGCTCGACGTCGACGCGGCTGCCGTCCAGGCCGAGCACCGCGAGCGACACCACGGCGTTGGGCGAGCCCGCGGACGGGTAGGCCACGACGTTGGCCGGGTGGTCCGGGTTGGCGGGGTCGCCGATGGTCCAGCGCGGCACCGGGCCGCGGTCGGAACGCTCGACGATGAGGCTCTGCCCGTCCGGCGCCCACCAGTAGCCGCGCGTGCGGTCCATCTCCTCGGCGGCGATGAACTCCGCGAGACCCCAGGCGATGTCGTCGCCGTCTTCCTCGACGAGGGCGCGGTCGGTGCCCGTGGCCAGCTCGATCACGCGCAGCCGGCGATCGCGGACGTAGGCGACGTGCGTGCCCGTCGGGTTGGGGCGCGGGTCGACGACCGAGCCGTCGACGAGCACCGCGGTGGCGCCGGCGGCCAGGTCGAGCGTGTAGAGCTTGCCGGACAGCGTGAAGGTGACGACGGTGAACGCGTCGTCCACGCCGTAGGCCACCACGCCGCCGCCGGTCTCCCGCGCGCGCTCGCGCCGGGCCCGCTCCTCCGGCGGCAGGTCCTCCTCGCCGGGCAGCAGCTCCGCGGCGTCGACGAGCTTGGCCTCCGTGCCGCTCCCGAGGTCGAGCGACCACAGGCTGTGCCGCGGGTCCGTGCCCGTCTCGCTGCGGAGGAACAGCACGCGCGAGCCGTCCGGGGCCACGCGGAACTGCTTGGGGGCGCCGAGGGTGAAGCGCTGTGTGCGGGCCTGGCGGCGGAGGAACGGAACGTCGTCGAGAGCAGAGTCGGTCACGCCCGCACTCTTCCAGACGATCAGGCCGCCACGCCATCACCCTTCAGCATCGCCAGCTGCTCGGCGACGTCGAAGTCCGGCTCCGGGAACTGCGGCGCCATCTCCGTCAGCGTCTCGATCAGCAGCTCGGCGACGGCCCAGTTGCGGTACCACTTGCGGTCGGCCGGCACGACGTACCACGGCGCGTGCTCGGTCGAGGTCCGCGCGAGCAGGTCGGCGTAGGCCTGTGCGTAGGCGTCCCAGTGGCCGCGCGCCTCGACGTCGGACGGCGCGAACTTCCAGATCTTCTCCGGCCGCTCCAGCCGCGAGACGAGCCGGCGCAGCTGTTCCTCGGGCGAGATGTGCAGGAACACCTTGACGATCGTGGTCCCGGCCGCCGCGACCTCCTCCTCGAACGCGTTGATCTGCGAGATCCGGCTGCGCCGCTCGGCCGCGGTGAGCAGGCCGGCGACGCGGGGCACCAGCACGTCCTCGTAGTGCGACCGGTCGAACACCCCGATCTGGCCCGACGCCGGCAGCTCCTTGCGGATGCGCCACAGGAAGTCGTGGCGGCGCTCGGCCGGCGTGGGAACCTTGAAGCCCTTGTAGCGCACGCCCATCGGGTTCACCAGGCCCAGCACGTGCCGGACGGTGCCGCCCTTGCCGGACGTGTCCATGCCCTGCAGCACGAGCAACACGCTGCGGCCACCTCCGCTCGTGCCCTCGGCGTACAGCGCCTCCTGCAGGGCGTCGAGCCGTTCACCGGCGGTGGCGAGCTTCTTCTCGCCCTTGCCCTTCTTGTCCGGCCCGACCGGTGAGGAACCCGGATCCGGCAGCTCCGCCGTGGCACGGAGCGCGTCGCGGATCCGGGTCCCGTTGTCCTTCTTCGCCATCCGGCGACGATAACGTCAGGAAGCGGCCTTCGCGGCGAAGAGTTTCAGCAGTCCGTTCCAGCCGCCCTCGGTGTTCACGCCGTCTCGCACCTTCTGCGCGGTGGCGCCGTGCCGCTCGAACGCGCGGTGCTCAAGGTCGACTCGCGTGGTCCCGGGCCCTTCCTCGGTGAAAACCAGCTCGATCTCACTTGCGTGTGCCGGGTCCGGATCGATCTTCCAGTCCCCATTGATCTGCCACGACAGAACCACTCGGCCGGGTGGCTCCCACACGAGCACGCGGCCCCAGTCGCACTCCGACCCGTCCGTGAGCCGCTCGTAGCAGCGCCCGCCTTCTTTCGTCTCCATCACGGCCTCGGCGAGCTCTCCCTTGCCGATGTGGTGCTCGCGCGGCCACCAGCTGTCGAAACCCTCGGTGTAGACCTTGAACGCGTGCTCGCGCGAGCAGGCGACGGTGATCGTCTTGCGAATCGGTTCGAGTGTCATGACGCTTCGCTTCCTGGATCGGTTTCCTCGGCTTTCCTGGCGAACGAACTCAGCGCGTCGGACCACATCCCGTCGAGGTAGGCGCGCAACGCGGCGATCCCTTCGGGGCGCAGCCGGTACAGCCGTCTCGTCCCGGCCGCCTGGTCGACGACCAGACCCGCTTCCTTGAGCACCTTCAGGTGCTGCGAGACCGCCGGACGGCTGATCGGCAACGCCGCGGCCAGCTCCCCCACCGCCCGCGGCCCGTCGCGCAACGCTTCGAAGATCGCGCGCCGCGACGGGTCGGCGAGGGCGGAGAGCTGATCGCTTCCGTAAGTCGCCACGAACGGTAAGTTACAGCTTACCAATGACAGCGGTCAACGCCACGCATCGATTCGCCGGTCAGACCGCCCGACTGCGCAACGAACGACGGGTGAAAGCAACGTTTCCCGGCTGAAGTCCCCGCCCGTTGGATCTAGCCTGAACGCATGACGACGCTCGCCGGTCGGGAGACCGCCAGCCCTGCCTCCGCCGACGGCTTCATCGAGCTCGACGAGCGGTGGAGCACGCACAACTACCACCCGCTGCCCGTCGTGATCGCCGAGGCCGAGGGCGCGACGGTGAACGACGTCGAGGGCAAGAGCTACCTCGACTTCCTGTCCGGGTACTCCGCCCTGAACTTCGGCCACCGCCACCCCGCGCTGATCGCCGCGGCCGTGGAGCAGCTGGGCCGGGTCACGCTGACCTCGCGCGCGTTCCACCACGACCAGCTCGGGCTGTTCTGCCGCGAGCTGGCCGAGCTGACCGGCACCGAGATGGTGCTGCCGATGAACTCCGGTGCCGAGGCCGTGGAGTCGGCGGTGAAGGTGGCGCGCAAGTGGGCGCACCAGGTCAAGGGCGTGCCCGACGGCACGGCCGAGATCGTGGTCGCGGGCGCCAACTTCCACGGCCGCACCACCACGATCGTCTCGTTCTCCACCGACGACACCGCGCGCGCCGGCTTCGGCCCGTTCACGCCGGGCTTCGTCACGGTCCCCTACGGCGACGCGGCCGCCCTGCGCGCCGCCATCACCCCGCGCACGGCTGCGGTCCTGCTCGAACCGGTGCAGGGCGAGGCCGGCGTGATCGTGCCGCCGGCCGGGTACTTCGCCGACGTGCGCCGCGCGTGCGACGAGAACGGCGTGCTGCTCATCGCCGACGAGATCCAGTCCGGCCTCGCCCGCACGGGCACCGTGCTGGCGCTGGACCACGAGGGCGTGCGCGCCGACGTCTACACGCTCGGCAAGGCCCTCGGCGGCGGCATCCTGCCGGTATCCGCGGTGGTCGGCAGCCGCGACGTGCTGGGCGTGCTCAAGCCGGGCGAGCACGGTTCGACGTTCGGCGGCAACCCGGTGGCCTGCGCCGTCGGCCGCGCGGTGGTGCGGCTGTTGCAGACCGGCGAGTACCAGCAGCGCTCGGCCGAGCTGGGCGCGCACCTGCACGAACGTCTGTCCGCTTTGGTCGGCCACGGCCTGTCGGAAGTCCGCGGCCGCGGGCTGTGGGCCGGTGTGGACATCGCGCCGGGCGGGCCCACGGGGCGCGCCGCGTCGGAGGCGCTCGCCGGGCTGGGTGTGCTGTGCAAGGAGACGCACGACCACACGCTGCGCATCGCGCCGCCGCTGGTGATCAGCCGCAACGAGCTGGACCGCGGCATCGACGCGATCGCCCAGGTGGTGCGCCGCTAGGCCGTTCGCGGGAGCGTTTCGCCCGGTTCGCTCGTTGGGTCCGGTATGGGACGAGGGGACTGGGTCGAACGGCCGCTGGTCGGCACGGACGACGTCGACCCCGCGCAGCTGTACGCGCGGGGCAAGCAGCTGCGGGAGCGCGCGCCGGTCGAGGCGCACGACCACGCGGCGGCTGGCGCGGGGCGTCCGCGCGTGCGGGAGTACTTCGAGGCGAGCAACGCGGGGCGGCTGCCCGAACTGGTGGAGCTGCGGCGGGAGCGGATGGCGGCGTCGCCGTTCACCTTCTTCCGCGGCGCGGCCGGACTGATGGCGGCGGACCTCGCGGGCTCACCGTCGTCGGGGCTCACCGCGCAGCTGTGCGGCGACGCGCACGCGGCCAACTTCGGCCTGTACGGCACGCCCGAGGGCCGGATCGTCATGGACGTCAACGACTTCGACGAAACCGCGCCCGGGCCGTGGGAGTGGGACCTCAAGCGGCTGTCGGCGAGCCTCGTGCTCGCCGGACGCGAGGGCGGGATCGGGTCCGCCGCGTGCCGTGAAGCCGCGGAGGACGCGGTGAAGTCCTACCGGCGCACGATCCGCGCGCTGGCGGAGCTGCCGTACCTGCAGTCGTGGAACGCACTGCCCGACGCGTCCGCCGTGTCGCGGGCGCGCGCCGACGAGCTGATCGACGACTTCGCCGAAGCCGAGGAGAAGGCGCGCCGCAACACCAGCGCCAAGGTCGTGGCCAAGTGGACCCGCCACGTCGACGACCACGAAACCGGCCTGGCGCGCCACCGGTTCGTCGAGGACCCGCCCGTGCTCACGCACATCGACGACGCCACGGCCGCCTCGGTCGTGGCCGGGCTGACGTCCTATGTGGACACCCTGCGCGAATCGCGGCGCACGCTCGTGGCGCGCTACCGCGTGGCCGACGTCGCGTTCCGCGTGGTCGGCACGGGCAGCGTCGGGCTGCGCAGCTACGTCGTGCTGCTGCACGGCAACGAGGACGAAGACCTGGTGCTGCAAGTGAAACAGGCGCAGCCCTCGGCGCTCGCGCCCTACCTCGGCGTCTCCCCCGCCGACCACGAAGGCCGCCGGTGCCCGCCTCGTCCAGGCCGGGACCGACATCCTCCTCGGCTGGACCACGATCGACGGCATCCCCTTCGTCGTCCGCCAGTTCCGCAACCTCAAAGGCGCCATCGACCCGGCCGCGCTGGGCAAGAACCACCTCGACGACTACGGCCGCCTCGCCGGCGCCCTGCTCGCCCGTGCCCACACGCGCTCACTGCACCCGCAACTGCTCGCCGGCTACTTCGCCGACGACGAAGACCTCGACGAGGCGATCGGCGCGTATGCGCTGCGGTACGCCGACCAGACGGAGGCCGATCACGCCGAGTTCACCGGCTGAGGCGGTGGCTTCCCGGCCCTAACCCACCAGGGAAACCACGTCCTCCGCGCAGCCCCACGCCAGGGTGATTCCCGCGCCGCCGTGGCCGTAGCAGTGGACGACGTCGCCGGTGCGTTCCAGGCGCACGCTCGGCCGGCCCGGCCGCAGGCCCACGCGGGTGCCGAGGACGGCGGCATCGGCCAGCCGCGGTTCCAGGTCGCGGCAGCGGCGCACGATCGCGGCCGCCACGGCGGGGTCGGGTTCGAGGTCGTTGCGGCCGATCTCCTCGGTGCCGCCGCACACGACGTGGCGGCCGTGGGGGATCACGTAGGTCAGGTCGCCGTCGGCTTCCTCCACTGACCACGACGTGAGCCCCGGGTCGGCGAGGTGGACGACCTGGCCGCGGACCGGCACGAGGGTGTCGTCGCCCGCGAGGGTGCCGCCGGCGAGGCCGGTGGCGTTGACGACGACGTCCGCGTCGAGGTCGGCCAGGGAGGTGACCGTGCGGTACTCGGTGCGCACGCCCAGCGCGGCGACCTGCTCGGCCAGCCACGTGAGGTACACCGGAGTGTCCACGAGCGCCGTGGTGAACGCGAGCACCGAGCCCTCGCGCGACACGTCGGTCATCGCGGTGAGCCAGCGGGGATCGGGCACGTCCGCGGCGACCCGGATCCAGCCCGGCAGGAACCGGATCCCGGGCGCCGCGAGCAGCGAGCGGTACACGCCGACGGTCGTCTCGGTCCAGCGCACCACGCGCTCGTCCGGCCGCGCCACCGGCGGGTAGATCAGCCCGCCCGCCACGGCCGACGTCGTCTCCGCCGGTTTGCCCGCCGTCACGACCGTGACGCTGTGGCCCGCCTCGGCCAGCCGGTACGCGCAGCTCAGCCCGACGACCCCGCCGCCGGCCACGGTGATCCGCATGCCGCTCCCTCCGCTCGTGCTCCCGCCCGTGATCGTGGCCGAAGCCCGGCCATCGGCGCCACCCGCCATCCGCGTAGGCTCGCTGCCGGGAGGGGAGAAACCGTGAGCCGCGTTCTGGGACTCGTCGCCGTGCTCTGTGCGCTCGCGACCGTCGCACTGGGACTCGGCTACGCGGGCGGGCACTCCCCCGGCGCGCTCGACACGTGGGCCGCGCAGGCGATCGCCGGCCTGGGCCCCACCACGCTGAACGTGCTCGTGCTGCCGACCGAGCCGTACGTGCTGATCCCGGCGATCGCGGTCATCGCCGGCGTCTGCCTGTACCTGCGCCGCCGCACGGACGCGCTGCTGGCCGTCGCGGGCCCGGCGCTCGCCGTGGCGCTCAACACCTGGGTGCTCAAACCGCTGTTCGACCGCTGGAAGAACGACATCCTCGTCTACCCGAGCGGCCACACGGTGAGCCTGGTGACGGTGCTCGTGGTGCTGGTCCTGCTGGCGCGCCCGAAGGTCCTCACCGTCGTGCTCGGCGTGGTTCTCCTGTGCTGCGCGGCGATCGGCATGATCGGCCTCGGCTACCACTACCTCACGGACATCGTCGGCGGCACGTTCTTCGCCACCGCCGTGGTGACCGGCCTGCGGGCCGTCACACCGCGTCGCGTGCCAGCGCCGTCAGCCGGCTGACCGCGCGCAGGTACTTCTTGCGGTAGCCGCCGTTCACCATCTCCTCGGTGAACAGCTCCGGCAGCGGCACGCCCGACACGACCACGGGAATGGCGCGGTCGTAGAGGCGGTCGGCGAACGCCACGAGCCGCAGCCCCACGTTCTGGTCCGGCGCCGGCGTCACGTGCTTGAGGTGCACGCGCCGCACGCCGTCGAGCAGCTTGCCGTACCGCGACGGGTGCAGCTTGGCCAGATGCGCCACGAGCGCGTCGAACTCGTCCACAGTGGACCCCTCGTGCGCGGCGGCCGACGCGTCGAGCTCCTCGTCGGTCACCGGCGGCGGCGCGTCGGGCAGGCCGCGGTGGCGGTAGTCCGGCCCGTCCACCCGCACCACTTCGAAGCGGCGCGAGAGCGCCTGGATCTCGCGCAGGAAGTCCTCGGCGGCGAAGCGGCCCTCGCCGAGCTTGTCGGGCAGTGTGTTGGACGTCGCGGCGATGTACACGCCCGCGTCGGTGAGCTCCTGCAGCAGCCGGCACACGAGCGTGGTGTCGCCGGGGTCGTCGAGTTCGAACTCGTCGATCGCGAGCAGCCGGTGCTCCGACAGCCGCCGCACGGCCTCGGCGAACCCGAGCGCGCCGACGAGGTGCGTGAGCTCCACGAAGGTGCCGTACGCCTTGGGCGAAGGCGCGTCGTGCCAGGTCGAGGCGAGCAGGTGGGTCTTGCCCACGCCGAACCCGCCGTCGAGGTAGAGGCCCATCGGCCCCACGGGGGCGGTCTCGCCGCCGAAGAGCGAACGCAGCCGCGACTTCTTCGCCGGCCGGTCGCCGATGCGCCCGGCGAACGCCGAACACGACTCCACGGCGGCGGCCTGGCTCGGCTCGTCGGGGTTCGGGAGGTAGGTGGAGAACCGCGCCTCGCCGAACCGCGGCGGCGGCACCATGGAGGAGATCAGCTCGTCGGCCCCGAGCTCGGGAAACCGGTCCGTCAGGGCAGCTGGGGGCATGGCTGCAGAGCCTAGCCAGGCCCCGCGCGCGGGCGGTCGTGGTGTCCGCGCGCGCGTATCCCCCGGTCGGGGCCGGATCGGTGCCCGTGCTGGGATAGCGGGCGTGCGGAGCGTGTGGCCACCATCACCGGGCGGGACCGGGCCCTTGTCCGACGAGGACCTGGAGCGCGTCTACGGCTACCCCGAGGACCTGACCGACCTGGCCGCCCCGTTCGTGCAGGTCAACTTCGTGGCGTCGGCCGACGGCGCGGTGGCCGTGGACGAGCTGTCGAAGGGCCTTTCGCACCCGGCCGACCGCCGTGTGTTCCTGCTCGCGCGCGACCTCGCCGACGTGATCCTCGTCGGCGGCGGCACCGCGCGCGCCGAGAACTACCGCGGCGCCCGGACCAACGCGGTGCGCTCGGCCCGGCGGGCGCGGCTGGGTCTGGCGCCTGCGCCGCCCATCGCCGTCGTCACGCGTACGGGTTCACTCGACCCGGCGGGCCCGCTGTTCACCGACACGCGCGTGCCGCCGTTGGTCGTCACCACTTCGCGCGCCGACACCGCGGCGGCGCGGGAGGCCGGTGCCGACGTGCTCGTCGCGGGAGACGAAGACGTGGATCTGCCGCGCGCGCTGGCGATGCTGGCCGAACGCGGCCTGCGGCGTGTGGACTGCGAAGGCGGGCCCGGGCTGTTCGCGGCGTTGATCGCGGCCGACCTCGTCGACACGCTCAACCTCACCGTCGCCCCGCTGCTCGTCGGCGGCGACGCGAGCCGGATCGCGGCGGGACCGGCCGCGCTGCCGCCGCGCCGGATGGAGCTCACGTCGATCCTCGTGGACGACGGCTTCACGCTGCTGCGCTACCGGCGGGGCAGCGGCTGATGGCCGACAGCGAGGCGCTCGTCGCGGCCGCGGCGGCGGGTGACCACGCCGCGTTCGACACGTTGGTGCGCCGGCACACGCCGATGATGTACCGCGTCGCGCTGCGCATCACCGGCAGCCCGGCGGAGGCCGAGGACGTGGTGCAGGAGGCGTGGCTGGCCGCGTGGCGGTCGCTGGCTACGTTCCGCCAGGAGTCGGCGGTGTCCACGTGGCTGTACCGCGTGGTCACCAACGGCGCCCTGGACCTGCTGCGCCGCCACCGCCCCACCGTGTCGATCGAGAGCGTGTCGATCGCCGAGGCCCCCGACCTCGTCGCCGACGGCACGCCCGAACGCCAGGTCGTGCACGCCGAGCAGGTGGACGCCGTGCTGCGGGCGATCGCGCGGCTCGACGTCGCGCAGCGCGTGCCGCTGGTGCTGCGCGAACTCGAGGGGCTCAGCTACGAAGAAGTGGCCGAAGTGCTCGAAGTCGGCGTCCCGGCCTTGCGCTCGCGCCTGCACCGGGCCAGGGTGGCGCTGCTCGGCCAGCTGAGGGAGCGGTGATGACGGACGAGGGCGCCGGCGGCCCGCAGGACCCCGAACGGGATCCTCGCTGGGACCTCGTGCGCGCCGCCGCCCGCCGCCACGTCGCGACGCCGCCCGGCCTGGTCGACCGCGTGCTCCGATCGCTGACCAAGGTCCGCCAAGGCCCGCCGCTGCGGCTGCCCTGCGACGAAGGCGTGCTGACCGTTTCGGAAGCCGCGTTGCTCCGCCTGGCCCGCACCGTCGCCACCGATCAGGCCGAAGACGTCGACGGGGTCACGGTTTCCGCCGTCGCGCTGGCCGACGGCGAGCTGCAGATCCTGGCCACGATCCGCTTCGGCGTGGTCGCCGACGAAGCCGCGCGCGTGCTGCAGCACTGCCTGACCGCGGAGCTCACCCGGCTGCTGCGGGCGCGGCCGCCGCGGGTCAACGTCCACGTCGTCGACGTGCGTCCCGGCTGAGGAATCAGCGTTCACCGGCCAAGCGGAGCAACCCCGCGCGGTCGGCTTTCGGGCCTGGACCTGGTGGCGCTACCCTCGGTGCCGCGTCAGACACACTGTCTTGCTCTCCGGGAGGATCGCGTGGTGCTCGAATCGGAAAACACCCCCGTGGGAGTGGACCCGACCCGAGCGTTCGTCGCGCGTGTGTACGACTACCTGCTGGGCGGCAAGGACAACTTCGACGTCGACCGCCACGAGGCCGAGCGGATCATCGCCGCGATGCCCGAGGTGCCCGACGTCGCGTGGGAGAACCGCAACTTCCTGACCCGCGTGTGCCGCTTCCTCGCGAACAACACCGAGGTCCGCCAGTTCCTCGACTGCGGCTCGGGCCTGCCGACCGCCGAGAACGTGCACCAGGTGGTGCAGCGCATCCACCCCGAGGCGAAGGTCGTCTACGTCGACTACGACCCGGTCGTGGCCGCCCACGGGCGCGTGCTGCTGGAGGAGAACGACAACACGAAGTTCGTGCAGGCCGACATCTTCGAGCCCGAAAGCATCCTCGACAACCCCGAGGTGCTCGGCGCGCTCGACTGGTCGCAGCCCATCGCGCTGCTTTTCGTGGCCGCGCTGCACCACTACAAGGGCGACCGGGGCCGCCCGGCCGAGGTGACCAAGCAGTTCATCGATCGCCTGCCGCCCGGTTCGTTCGTGGTGATCAGCCACGTCCTCGACCCGGACGACGGCTCCGAGTACGACTCGACGCTGCAGGCGACCCTCGAGGTCATCCGCCGCGGCTCCATGCGCGACATCACCGCGCGCACCAAGACCGAGATCCGCGAGCTGTTCCACGAGCTGGAGATCATCCCGTCCAGCACCGCCGGCGACGCCGACGTCGTGCCCGTGGCGAGCTGGTGGCCCGACGGCCCGCGCTACACGAAGCCGACCATCGCCCAGCAGATCATCGCGGGTGGCGTGGCGCGCAAGCTCTGAATCGCTGAACCCTCGCTTCCGAGGCCGTTTCCCCTGGCGGCCCCGGCCGTTTCCTCGTACCGAACCGACTGCTCACCGGGTCGAACTCACCCGTTCGAGTGACCCGCCGTGAGCTTTTCCCCGGTTCGGACATCGTAGGAGTGGGCAAGCTTCCGGCGCCGACGCCAGCGGCGCCGTCCCCACCGACAGCGAGGAGCGAACTCCATGGTGCAGCCGAGCCCCCGCCGGACCGATGTTCCGGGTACCGCGATCACGACGCCCCTCAACGAGGAGGGGTCCGCGGGCCGGACCACGATCTCGTCGCTGGTGGTGCAGAAGGTCGCCGGGCTCGCGGCGCGCGAGATCGCCGGCGTCCACGCGCTGGGCGGCGGGGTGTCCCGCGCGTTCGGCGCGCTGAAGGAGCGCATCCCCGGCTCCGGCACGACGTCCACCGCGGGCGTCGCCGTCGAGGTGGGCGAGAAGCAGACGGCGATCGACCTCGACCTGGTCGTGGAGTACGGCGCGCGGATCGTCGAGGTGTCGCGAGCGGTGCGGCGCAACGTGATCGAGGCCGTGGAGCAGATCACCGCGCTCGAGGTGATCGAGGTGAACATCGCGGTCAACGACGTCCACCTGCCCGACGAGGACGACGAGCCCGAGTCCTCCCGCGTGGAGTGACCACCACCCGACCACCCAGCACCAGGAGGAAACGTTGAACGCAACGCAGACCGGGATCCTCGCCGGACTGATTCTCGGCCTCGCCGCGACCCAGGGGTTCACCGCCTTCCTGGTCACGTTCGCCGTGGGGGTCGTGGGGCTGGTCATCGGCCGGGTCGTCGACGGTGAGCTCGACCTCGGCGACCTGTTCGGCCGGGGCCGCGACAAGTGACCGGCCGGCCGCTCCAGGTCGACCTGCCGCGCGGTGACCTGGCCGAACCCGAGGAGCGCGGCAGCCTGACCATCGCCCACGCCGTGGTGCGCAAGGTCGCGCAGCACGCCGCGGATCTCGTGCCCGGCACCGTGCAGACCGAGCGCCGCGTCGCCGGTCTCACGCGCGGACGCTCCGGCGCGAGCGCGAAGGTCGGCGGCGAGGACAACGACGTGGACCTGGCCCTGGAGCTGGCGTTGCGGTATCCGGCGCCGGTCCGGGCCGTGACGGGTGACGTGCGCGCGAAGGTGACCGAGGAGGTCGAGCGGATCACGGCGTACCACGTGCGGTCGATCGCCGTGACGGTTTCCGCGCTGCTGCCCGACGTCCGGCCGAGGGTGCGCTGATGCGGATCCTCGTGCGGTTCCTGTCCACTGTGCTCGGTCTGGCCGTCGCGGCCGGCGGGGCGCTGCTGGCGATCGAGGTCGGGTGGCGCTGGTGGCAGCCGGGCCGCGCGCCGCTGATCGTGCCGTGGGAACGCTGGCGTGAAGACCTCGCCGGGCTGCCGTGGACCAGCACGTCTGTGCGGGTCACGGCGGCGATCGTGCTCGTGGCCGGGCTGCTGTTCGTGTTGTTCGCCCTCACCGCGGGCAGCCGCGCCGTGCGGATGGCCGACCCGGCCGACGGGATCTGCGTGAGCACGTCGCCGCGGGCACTCGCGCGGCTGGTCGGGCTCGCCGTGCGCGCGCAGGCCAACGTGACCGGCGCGAGCGTGACGGCGAGCGCCCGCAAGGTGCGCGTGCGCGCGACCAGCCGGCTGGAGAACGAGGAACAGCTGCGGCCGCGGCTGCTGGAGACCGTCGCGACGGTGCTGGACGACGTCCCGCTCGAACGCCGGCCCAAGGTGTCCGTGGTCGTCGACTCACCGAAGGACCGCCGATGAGCCGCTCCACCGCCTCCCGTGCCCTGGGCCGTTCCCATGGGGCCGAGCGCACGCTGACGTTCCTGACCGGGCTGGTCGCGGTCCTCGCGGGCGCGGCCGCGCTGGTGGTCGGGCAGGGCTGGCTCGGCGAGTTCCGCGCGCGGCGGCCGCTGCTCGACCCGATGGCCGTGAGCTGGCTGGCCGACCATCAGCTGTACGCGCGGATCGGCGCCGTCGTGCTCGGCGTGCTGCTGTTCGTGCTGGGGCTGTGGTGGTTCTTCCGTTCGCTGCGCCCCGAACGCCGTCCCGACCTGGCCCTCGACGAGACGCCGGGCGCCGAGCTCACGGTGACCGCCGGCGCGCTCGCCGGCGCGGTGCAGACCGACGCCGAGGCCATCGCCGGCGTCACCCGGGCGCGGGCGCGCGCGGTCGGCACGGCGGCCGAGCCGGCGCTGCGCGTGACGCTGTGGCTGAGTGAAGGAACCGACGTCCGGCGCATCTGGACCGACCTCGACACGTACGTGCTCACACGCGCCCGCGAGGCACTCGGGCTCGACTCGCTGCCCACGGCCGTGCGGCTCGAACTCGACACGACGGGCCCGGCACGCGTGCGCTGACCGCGTGTTTCGCACAGAATGCCCGCATGGCCCTCCCCGTGCAGGCTCCGATCAAGCCCATGCTCGCCAAGCCGGCGAAGGCGATCCCCGACTCCGGCGGGCTGCTGTTCGAGCCCAAGTGGGATGGGTTCCGCTGCCTGGTCTTCCGCGACGGCGACGAGCTCACCCTGCAGTCGCGCGCCGAAAAGCCGCTCAACCGCTACTTCCCCGAGGTGGTGGAGCGGCTGCTGGCGACGCTGCCCGAGCAGGTCGTGCTCGACGGCGAGCTGGTCGTGGGCCGCGGCGGCAAGCTCGACTTCGACGCGCTGACCGAGCGCATCCACCCGGCCGACTCCCGCGTGCAGCTGCTGGCGAAGGAGACGCCCGCGGAGTTCGTGGCGTTCGACGTGCTGGCGCTGGGCTCGGAGTCCTTCGTGGACGAACCGACGTCGGCGCGGCGCGCGCGGCTGGAGGGCATCGCGGGCGACGGCGTGCACCTCACGCCGGCGACGACCGACCCGGACACCGCGCGGCACTGGTTTGAGCTGTTCGAGGGCGCCGGGCTCGACGGCGTGATCGGCAAGCCGCTCGACGAGCCGTACTCGCCGGGCAAGCGCGTGCTGTTCAAGTACAAGCACTCCCGCACGGCCGACTGCGTGCTGGCCGGGCTGCGCTGGCACGTCGACGGCGAGCCGGGTGAGGCCGTCGGGTCGTTCCTGCTCGGGCTGTACGACGCCGACGGGCTGCTGCACCACGTCGGTGTGGTCGGGTCGTTCCCGGTGAAGCGGCGCCGTGAGCTGGCCGAGGAGCTGGCCCCGCTGATCACCGACGGCGAAGGCCACCCGTGGGTGGGCGACGCCGTGCGCGAGGGCCAGCGCATCCCGGGCGGCATCACGCGCTGGCGTTCGACCGAGCACGCGTGGGTGCCGCTGAAGCTGGAGCGCGTCGTCGAGGTCGGCTACGAGCACACCGAGGGCGGCGAGCCCGCGCGGTTCCGGCACACCGCGCAGTTCAAGCGGTGGCGCCCGGACCGGGAACCGGCGTCGTGCGGCTACGCGCAGCTGGACGAACCGGCGCGCTACGACCTGTCGGCCGTGTTCCGCGGCGAGGTCGTGCGGACCCGCTAACTTCCGCGTCACACCCGGCGTGCCAAGCTCGTCGGACAGCTCCACCGACACCACGTGAGGACCAGCCCGTGCGCCGCCGTTCCACCAGCCGCCCCCGCCTGCGTGCACTGGTGGCGGTGCTGGCGGGTGCGTTGACCGTCGCGGGCTGCACCACGGGCCCGTCGGTGCGCCCGGCGGTGGTGGACAACGACGGCGGGGTCACGCAGGCGCCGGCGTCGAGCGCCGCGCCCGTGCCGCTGCCGCCGCTCACGCAGCCGCAGTCACCCAGCCTGCGTTGGACCGACTGCGACGAGGACACCCGCCAGCGCATGGGCTCCCCCGCCGCGCCGGACTCCCTGCACTTCACGTGCGCGCGCCTGACCAGCCCGCTGGACGCGCCCGACGACACGCAGCACCTGCTCGCGCGCATCCTCGTGCTCAAGGCCGGCGACGGCCCCATCCCGCTGGTGGTCGTGAACGACGTCGGCGGCGAACCCGGCTCTGTTTTCGCGGCGCGCCTGGCCTCGCAGCTGCCGCCCGCGTTCCTGCAGAAGTTCTCGTTGATCGGCGTGGACCGCCGCGGCACCGGTTTGTCGGGCGGCGTGCAGTGCGTGCCCCCGGAGGCCCGCGAAGCGCTGCTCGGCGCCGACCCGGCCCAGGGCGACCTGTCCGACGTCCTCGACGCCTCGCGGCGCGCCGGCCAGCAGTGCGCCATCGACCTCGACACGGCCCAGACCGCGCTGGACAGCTGGCGCACCGCCGGGGACCTGGAGGAGCTGCGCACCCAGCTCGGCGTGCCGCACCTCAACGCGCTCGGGCGGGGCGACGGCTCGAAGGTGCTGTCGGAGTACGCCGTGCGCTATCCGGCGCAGGTGGGGCGGATGGTTCTGGACGGCTTGCCGGACCCGGGTGAGGATCGCGCCGCGGTGCTGGACGCGGTCGCGGCCGGCGCGCAGGCGACGTTGGACGCGTTCGGGGCGGATTGTGCGGCTCGCGGGTGTGCGATGGGCGACCCGAAAGCGGCGTTGAAGGCGGTAACCGACCGGTTGCGCGCGGCGCCGGAGACGACTCCGGACGGGGTCACGGTGACGCCCGGTATCGCTACGTACGCGGTGTACGTGGGGTTGGCCGACCGGACGCGGTGGCCGGCGCTGGCCGATGCGTTGACCGCGGCGAAGTCCGGTGACGTGACGGCGCTGGAGTCTTTCGCGGATCCGGTGATCGTGGACGCGCAGGGCCGGACGTCGCGGATCGGCGGTGTGATGGCGACTCGGTGCAATGACGCGTCTACGCGGTTGCCTGCCGATCAGATCAACAAGGTCGATCAGGGGATGCGGGCGAAGTATCCGCAGTTCGGGTCGGCGGTGGCGCAGGAGCTGGCGTGGTGTGGGGCTTGGCCAGTGCGTCGGGAGCCGTTGCCTGCCGCTGGTGCGCCTGGTGCACCGCCGATTCTGGTGGTGGCGACAGCTGCCGACCCGGTGACGCCGGAGATCGGGACCACGCGGGCGGCGGACCAGATGCCGAGCGCCGTGGCGCTTTCGTGGCAGGGTGCTGGGCATGGCGCCGTGGGGCAGTCGCCGTGCGTGACGTCGGCGGTTCAGGCGTTCTTGATCGACGGCAAGGTTCCTACTGACGGGACTCTGTGCCCGGCTTGACGGGGGGTTCGGTGTGACCGGTAGTGCCGAGGTGCTGGCTGAGTTGGCCGCGCTGGAGGACCCCAGGTCTCGTGCGGTGAACGAGAAGCATGGTGATGACCACGGGGTGAGACGCCCCGAAATTTCCGGACAGCTTTCGTATGGCTAATTCATGCTGCGAGCTGTCGGTTCAGGTACTCGTTGTGGACCTCTAATGGGGTCT
>NZ_JBEYSJ010000016.1:0-217504 GCF_040704195.1 Amycolatopsis sp. NPDC047767 | reverse complement strand
CCCCGAGCGTCGAGCGCCGCCCGCTCCGCTCCCCCGGACACGACGACGGGCCGCCCACAGTTTCCACTGTGGACGGCCCGCTTCTCGTTGTCGCTAGTGTGCGCCGAGCTCCTCGTCCAGCATCGCGAACAGCTCGTCCGCGCTGGCGTCTTCGACCTCGTCGTCCCCGGAGAACTCGCCCACGACGGACTTCAGCCGGTCCACGACCTTGCCCCGCACGTCGGCGTCCGCGCTCCGCAGCGCCGCCACCAGCTCCTCCACGCGCACCTCGACGTCGGACGGGCCGTCCGCCACGGACTCCGCGAGGAACTCGGCCAGCACCTCCACCGAGGGGTAGTCGAAGATCAGCGTGGCCGGCAGCCGCAGCCCGGTCACCACGTCGAGGCGGTTGCGCAGCTCGATCGCCGTCAGCGAATCGAAGCCCAGCTCGATGAACCCCTTGCGCGGGTCCACCGCACCGGCGTTCTCGTGGCCCAGCACCACCGCGGCCGTGCCACACACCAGGTCCACGACGGCCCGCGGGCGTTCTCCCGCGGGCAGCGAGGAAATCCGGCCCCACGAGTCGTCGACCACCTCGGCCCGGCGTCGCGTCGACCGTTTGACCAGCCCCCGCAGCATCGCCGGCACGCTGTGCGCGTCGGCCCGCAGCCCGGACAGGTCCAGCCGCACCGGCACCAGCGCCGGTTCCGTGGTCCCGAAAACGGCGTCGAACAGCTCCAGACCGTCCGCAAAGGACAGCCCGAAGACGCCGGAGCGGGCCATGCGGATGAGGTCGGTGTCGCCGAGCTCGCCGGACATGCCGCCCTCGGACCACAGGCCCCAGGCCAGCGAAACGCCCGGCAGCCCGGCTGCGACGCGGTGCTGCGCCAGCGCGTCGAGGAACACGTTCGCCGCCGAGTAGTTCGCCTGGCCGGCCGCGCCCAGCGTGCCGCCGGCAGACGAGTACAGCACGAAGGCCGCCAGGTCCATCGACGCCGTCAGCTCGGACAGGTGCCACGCGGCGTCGATCTTGGGCCGCAGCACCGCGTCCATCCGCTCCGGCGTCAGTGACAGCAGCACACCGTCGTCGACCACCCCGGCCGTGTGGATCACCGCGGACAGGGAAACCCCGTCCAGCAACGAAACCACCGCGTCACGCGAAGCCAGATCGCACGCGACCAGCGAAACGGAAGCTCCCAGCTCTTCCAGCGACGCCACGAACTCGGGCGCGCCCGGCGCGTCGAGGCCGCGCCGGCTGGTCAGGAGCAGGTCCCGCACGCCGTACGACGTCACCAGGTGCCGCGCGATCAGCTTGCCCAGCACGCCGGTCGCGCCGGTGACCAGCACGGTTCCGCCGAGCTGCACCGGCTTTTCATCCGGCACGAACTTGGCCAGCCGGTGCACGAGCACCTGGCCGGCACGCACGGCGACGCCGGGCTCGTCCGCGTACATCGCCCCGAGCACCTCGGCGACCGGCACCGGGCCGCCGTCGAGGTCCACGATCAGGAAGCGGTCCGGGTACTCCAGCTGCGCCGTCCGCACGACACCCCAGAGCGCCGCGTGCGTCAGGTCGGCCACCGCCTCGTCCGGCCGGGTGCCGATCGCACGCCGCGCCACCACGACCAGCCGTGACGCAGCCAGCACGTCCTCGCCGACCCACGCCTGGGCGAGGGCCAGCAGGCGGTGCACGGCTTCGCGCGCTCCGGCCGGCGTGGCGACCTCGGGCGCGGCGAACGGCACGAACACCACGTCCGGCACGGCGTCACTACCGTGGATCCCGGCGACCAGTGCTTCGAAGTCCGCGAAGGTCTTCCCACCGAGACCGAAGACGTCCTCGCCGAGCACCGCCGACGTCACGGCCGCGGCCGGCTCACCGGACCACGCCGGCCATTCCACGCGGAACAGCGAGTCGTCCACCGCCGAACGCTCGGCCGCCGCGAACGCGTCGTCCGCGATCGGCCGCAGCGCCAGCGATTCCACGCTCAGGACCGGCGACCCGCTCGGGTCGGTGGCCGTGAGCGACACCGTGTTCTCGACGTCCGACGAGATCAGTACCCGCAGGCTCGACGCGCCGCCGGCGTGCAGCGACACCCCGGACCACGCGAACGGCAGCACCGGCTTGTCCTCCGTCGGCCCGGCGAGGCCGATCGTGTGCAGCGCGGCGTCGAGCAACGCGGGGTGCAGGCCGAACGCTTCGGCGTTCGCGTGCTCGGGTACCGAGACCTCGGCCGCCAGCCGGTCACCCACCCGCCAGACGCGGCGCAGCCCGGCGAACACCGGGCCGTAGTCGAAGCCCTGGGCGGCGAGGTCGTCGTAGCGGCCGGTCACGTCGATCTCGGCCGCGCCCGCGGGCGGCCACTCGGCGGCTTCCGGCCGTGCGTCCACAGTGGACGAAAGGCGGCCGCTACCGTGCTGAACCCACTCGTCAGCGCCTTCGGCCTGCGAGTAGATGCCCAGCGTTCGGGTGCCGTCCTCGTCCTGGGAGCCGACCGTGACCTGCAGCCGCACCCCACCCTGCGCGGGCAGGATCAGCGGCGCGGCCAACGTCAGCTCGTCGAGCCGCGCGCAGCCGACCTCGTCGCCGGCCCGCACGGCCAGCTCCACGAACGCCGTGCCCGGGAACAACGCCGCCCCCTGCACCACGTGGTCGGCCAGCCACGGCTGCGCGCTCAGCGAAAGCTTGCCGGTGAGCACCACACCACCCGAGTCGGCCGCGACCACCACGGCACCCAGCAACGGATGCCCGGCCTCGCGCTGGCCGACCTCGGCCACGCCCCGGACGCGGGCGCCGGTCGGGTTGTCGAGCCAGTAGCGCTTGCGCTGGAACGCATACGTCGGCAGCTCCACCCGGTGCGCGCCGGCGTAGAACGCCTCGAAGTCGACGGGCACCCCGGCCGTGAACAGCGTCGCGACCGCCGTGGCCGCACTCTCGGCCTCCGGCCGGTCCTTGCGCAGCACCGGCACGAACGTCGCCCGTTCGTCGCCGGCCAGGCAGCTCTGCCCCATCGCGGTGAGCACCGCACTCGGGCCGACCTCGACGAACGTGGTCACTCCGTCAGCCAGCACCGTGCGCATCGCGTCGGCGAACCGCACGGCCTCGCGCACCTGCCGGACCCAGTAGTCCGGAGTGGACAGATCGCCACCGGCTGTGGTCACGACGGGAATCGCCGGCGCCGAGTAGTTCACCTGCGCCGCCACCGTGGCGAACTCCGCCAGCATCGGCTCCATCAGCGGCGAGTGGAACGCGTGCGACACGCGCAACCGCGACGTCCGCGCGAACTTCTCCGCGACCGCCAGCACCGCGTCCTCGACCCCGGACAACACGACCGAATCGGGCCCGTTCACCGCGGCGATCCCGACGCCGTCGATGAGCCGGATCTCGTCCTCCCGCGCCTGCACCGCGACCATCGCGCCGCCACGTGGGAGCGCCTGCATCAGCCGCGCCCGCGCGGCCACCAGCCGGCACGCGTCGGCCAGTGAGAACACACCCGCGCAGTGCGCGGCCGCCAGCTCGCCGATCGAATGCCCGACCAGCCGATCCGCCCGCACGCCCCACGTCTCCAGCAGCCGGAACACCGCGACCTCGACGGCGAACAGCGCCGGCTGCGTGTAGCCGGTCTCGTCGAGCTTGTCCGCGTCCGCCAGCAGTTCGCGCAGCGGCGTGTCCAGGTGCGGATCCAGCTCGGCGGCGACCTCGTCCAACGCGGCGGCGAAGACGGGATGGGCCGCAGCCAGCTCCAGGCCCATCCCCGCCCGCTGCGCGCCCTGGCCGGTGAACAGGAACGCCGTTTTCCCCGGCGCCGCAACACCTTCGACAATTCCGGCCGGCGCGCGCCCGGCGGCATACTCCGTCAACGCCCGCACGGCACCCGCGCGATCGGCCGCCACGACCCCGGCCCGGTACTCGGCCAACGTTCGCGTGGTCACCAACGAGAGCCCGATGTCCGCCGCCGACCCCGAAACCTCGGCCAGCCGGCCCGCCTGCGCCCGCAGCGCCTGGGGCCCAGTGGCCGAGAACAGCCACGTCACGGGCCCGCCCTCGGCCGAAGGCTCGGGAGCCGGGTCACCCTGCTCCACGATCACGTGCGCGTTCGTCCCGCTGATCCCGAACGAAGACACCGCGGCCCGCCGCGCGCGCCCGGTCTCCGGCCACGCCCGCTCGTCGGCGAGCAGCGCGACCGTGTCGTCGGACCAGTCGACGTGCGGCGACGGCTCCTCGGCGTGCAGCGTGCGCGGCAGGACACCACGTCGCAGCGACTCCACCACCTTGATCACACCGCCGACGCCGGCCGCGGCCTGCGTGTGGCCGACGTTCGACTTGAACGAGCCGACGTACAGCGGCCGTTCGGGCGTCGTCACCTTGCCGTAGGTCGCGATCAGTGCCTGTGCCTCGATCGGGTCACCCAGCTTCGTGCCCGTGCCGTGCGCCTCGACGAAGTCCACATCGGACAGTTCGAGCCCGCCGTCGGCCAGCGCCGCGCGAATCACGCGCTGCTGCGCCGGGCCGTTGGGCACCGTGATGCCGCTCGATGCGCCGTCGGAGTTCACCGCGCTGCCGCGCAGCACGGCGAGCACGTGGTGACCGTTTCGGCGAGCGTCCGAAAGCCGCTCCAGCAGCAGCATCCCGGCGCCTTCCGAGCAGCCGACGCCGTCGGCGCCGCTGCCGAACGCCTTGCAGCGCCCGTCGGAGGACAGCCCGTGCTGCTCGCTGAAGTACACGAACATGTCCGGCGTCACCATCACCGTCACGCCGCCGGCCAGCGCCAGGGAACACTCGCCGCGCCGCAGCGCCTGCGCCGCGAGGTGCATGGCGACGAGCGAAGAGGAGCACGCCGTGTCCACCGACACCGACGGACCTTCGAGCCCGAGCGTGTACGAGACGCGCCCGGAGATGAGGCTGCCGTCGCTGCTGCCCGCGCCGTAGTCGTGGTACATCACGCCGGTGAACACGCCGGTGCTGGAGCCGCGCAGCGTCGCCGGCACGATCCCGGCGCGCTCCACCGCTTCCCACGCCGTCTCCAGCAGCACGCGCTGCTGCGGGTCGAGCGTGAGCGCCTCCCGCGGCGAGATCCCGAAGAACTCCGGCTCGAAGTCGGCGGCTTCGGGCAGGAAACCGCCTTCGTTCGAGTACGTCGTGCCGGGCCGGGAACCGCTGGGGTCGTGGATCGACGCCGTGTCCCAGCCGCGGTCGGCCGGGAACTCGCCGATCGCGTCGACGCCGCCCGCGACCAGCTGCCACAGCTCGTCCGGAGTCGTGACGCCGCCGGGGTAGCGGCAGCCCATGCCGATGATCGCGATCGGCTCGTGCAGCCGGGCGGAGAGCTTCTTGTTGTCCGCCTTGAGCCGTTCGTTGTCCGTCATGGACTGCCGCAGCGCGGCGACGATCTGCTCGGTCGACGGGGACTGGGTCACCGGGACTCACCTCGTTCGTCGGTCTGGTCGCCACCCATCGCGGAGCGGACCAGGTCGGCCAGGTCCATCGCCGCGACTGCGGACGCGGCTTCGTCGTTCTCTTCGAGCACACTGTCCTCTTCGGACTCCGGCAGCAGTTCCGCCAGGAGGTGGCGGGCCAGCGGGAGCGGGCTCGGGTAGTCGAAGATCAGCGTCGCCGGCAGCCGCAGCCCCGTCGCCGCCCCGAGCCGGTTGCGCAGTTCCAACGCCGCCAGCGAGTCGATGCCGAGGTCTGTGAAGCCCTTCTCGACCCCGACGGCCGAAGCGTCGTCGTAACCCAGCACCGCCGCCGCGTGCTCGCACACCAGCTGC
Organism: Amycolatopsis sp. NPDC047767; assembly: GCF_040704195.1. Lineage (NCBI taxonomy): Bacteria > Bacillati > Actinomycetota > Actinomycetes > Pseudonocardiales > Pseudonocardiaceae > Amycolatopsis > Amycolatopsis sp. NPDC047767. Next base: position 211,762 of record NZ_JBEYSJ010000016.1, on the reverse strand, counting down.
AGCGCCGCCGCTTCCCGCTCGCTCGCCGCCAGCGCGGTGACCCGATCGGCGAAACCGGCCTCGGGTGCGGCGGTCACCGCGGCCGTCGCCGCCCGCCGGGACGGAGCCGTCAGGAGGCCACGCAGGAGCGGGGCCACGCGGTCGGCTTCCTTCAGGTCGGCCAGCTCCACCGGCACGAGTGCCGGCCGCCGCGCCGCGAGCGCGGCGTCGAACAACGCCAGCCCGTCTTCCGCGGTCAGCTCGGCGACGCCGTACCGGGCGATGTGCGCCAGGTCGACCTCGCCGTCGGTGCCTTCCCACGGACCCCAGGCCAGGGCGGTCGCCGGCAGGCCCTGTGCGGCCCGGTGCTCGGCCAGCGCGTCGAGGAACACGTTGCCCGCCGCGTAGTTGGCCTGCCCCGCGGCCAGCAACAGGCCGCCTGCCGACGAGTAGAGGACGAACGCCGCCAGGTCCCGCGACGCCGTGAGCTCGTGCAGGTGCCAGGCCGCGTCGACCTTCGGCCGCAGCACGGTCTCGACCTGCTCCGGAGTGAGGGCGCCCAGCACCGCGCTGTCCATCTGCCCGGCCGCGTGGACCACGGCGGTGAGCTTCGGCAGCGTCTCCAGCAGCCCCGCCAGGTCGGCGCGGTCGGTGACGTCGCACGCGGCCACGGTGACCTTCGCGCCTTGCCCCGCGAGTTCCTCGACCAGCTCCCGCGCACCCGGAGCGTCGAGGCCCCGGCGGCTCGTGAGGACGAGGTCGCGGGCGCCGCGGGCGACCAGGTGCCGGGCCAGCAGCCCGCCGAGCAGACCGGCGCCCCCGGTGATCAGCACCGTGCCATCGGGGTTCCACTCGACCGGCTCGCCGATCTCGGTCACCCGCACCAGCCGCGGCACCCGCACCTCACCGGCACGGACGACCGCCTCGGGCTCACCCGAAGCCGCCACCGCGGGCAGCGCCTGCGCGGACTCCGCCTTGCCGTCCACGTCGACCAGCTGAATCCGGCCCGGGTTCTCGGCCTGCGCGGCCCGCACCAGACCCCAGACCGGCGCCTGCGCCAGGTCCGGCGTGTCCGCCTCGACCGCACCGCGGGTGACGACCAAAAGCTTGCCGTCGTCGAACCGGCCGAGCCAGTTCTGCAGCAGCGCCAACGTCTTCCGCACCGTCGCGTGGACGCGGGCCGGCACGTCGCCGTCCTCGGTCGCGACCGGCAGCACCAGCACGTCGGCCGCCACCGGCTCGGCGTGCACGGGCAGGCCCAACCCGAGATCGTCGGCACCCAGCACGGCCCAGCCGTCGATCGACGGCGCCAGCCGCACACCCGACGCGGGCGACCAGTCGATGCGGTAGAGCGAGTCCGGCACCTTCGCGCCGAGCTGGCTCTCCGACACCGGCCGCGTGACCAGCGACTCGATCCACGCGACCGGCGCACCGGCCGCGTCGGCGAGCGCCAGCTCGGCCCCGTTCTCCGTCTTGCGCACCCGCACCCGCAGCGCCGTGGCACCCGCCGCGAACAGTGAGACCGCGTTCCAGGCGAACGGGATCGTCGTCTCGGTCAGCGCCTTCGGGCCGCCCGGCACGAGGAAGTCCGTCGCGCCCAGCGCGGAGTCGAGCAGGCCCGGGTGGAGGCCGAACTCGCCGGCCGCTGTGCCCTCGGGCAGCGCCACCTCGGCGAACACCTCATCCTCGTGCAGCCAGACCGCGCGGAGGTTCCGGAACGTCGGGCCGTAGCCGAAGCCGAGGCCCGCGAGGTCGTCGTAGAGCCCGGTCAGGTCCACGGCCTCGGCGCCCGCCGGCGGCCAGGCCGCCAGGTCGAACTGCGCCGCCGGAGTTCCCGTGGTGAGCGTGCCCGCCGCGTGCTGCGTCCAAGCACCGCGCTCAGCGGCTCGCGAGTGCACCGAGAACTCCCGGCGGCCACTGGCGTCCGGAGCCCCGACGACCACGCGCAGGTCCACGCCGTCTTCGGGCAGCAGCAGCGGTGCCTGCTGGGTCAGCTCTTCGAGCAGGCCCGCCCCGACCTGGTCGCCGGCGTGCGCGGCCAGCTCGACGTACGCGGTGCCGGGCAGCATCGTGCGGCCCATCACCACGTGGTCGGCCAGCCACGGCTGCGTCGCCGTGGACAGCCGGCCCGTGAGCACCGCGCCGCCGTCGGGCAGCTCCACCAGCGCACCCAGCAGCGGGTGCGCGGCGGACTTGGCGCCCAGCGAACCGACGTCGCCGGTGCCCTTGGTCGCGTCGAGCCAGTAGGACTTGTTCTGGAACGCGTACGTCGGCAGGTCCACAGTGGACGCACCGCGGCCGGCGAACAGCGCCCGCCATTCGAGGGCCGTGCCCCGCGAGTACAGCGTGCCGAGCGCGGTGAACAGCGTGGTCACCTCGTCGCGGCCGCGCCGCATCGCCGGCACCTGCACCACGCGGTCCGGCCGTTCGGCGGCCGCGGTGTCGCTCTCGCGGGCCATGCCCGTGAGGACCGCGTCCGGGCCCAGCTCCACGAACCGCGTGACGCCGGCGCCCAGCAAAGTCGTGATCCCGTCGGCGAACCGCACGGCCTCTCGAACGTGCCCCACCCAGTAGTCGGGCGAGCACAGCTCGGCGGCCGTGGCGATCCGCCCGGTCACGTTGGACACCACCGGAATCGCCGGGGCCGAGTAGCTGAGGCCCTCGGCAACCGCGCCGAACTCCGCCAGCATCGGCTCCATCAGCGCCGAGTGGAACGCGTGCGACACGACCAGCTGCTTCGTGCGGCGCCCGGCGTCGGAGAACGTGGCCATGGCCGTCCGGACCGACGCTTCCGGCCCCGAGATCACGACCGAGCGCGGCCCGTTGACCGCGGCGACGTCCACTTCGGACGGCAGCGCAGCGCGCACCTCGTCCTCCGTGGCCGCGATCGCGGCCATGGCGCCCCCGCTCGGCAGCGCCTGCATCAACCGGCCGCGAGCGGCGACCAGCGTGCAGGCATCGGCCAGCGACAGCACCCCGGCCACGTGGGCCGCGGCGAGCTCACCGATCGAGTGCCCGGCCACGTAGTCGGGCGCGGCGCCCCACGACTCCACCAGGCGGTAGAGCGCGACCTCGATCGCGAACAGCGCGCACTGCGTGTAGGCGGTCTGGTTGACCAGCTTCCCGTCGTCGGAGCCCTTCTCGGCCCAGATGACCCGCTTGAGCGGCACGTCCGTCTCGGAGAGACCGCGGATATCGCCGTCGAACAGGCCGCAGATCTCGTCGAACGCGCCGGCGAACACCGGGAAGGCCTCGTACAGCCCGCGGCCCATGCCCGGCTGCTGCGCGCCCTGCCCGGTGAAGAGGAACGCGGTCAGGTCGGCCGCGCTGATCGTGCCGGTCACGGTGCTCGCCGGGGTTCCGCCGGTGGCGAGCCCGTCGAGTGCCTTCAACGCGGCCTCGCGGTCTGCGGCCAGCACCACCGCGCGGTGGTCGAGCGCCGCGCGACCGGTGGCGAGCGAGTACCCGACGTCGGTCAGGTCCAGCTCCGGGTTGGCCCGCAGGTGCTCGGCGAGCCGGGCGGCCTGGTCGGCCAGCGCCTGGCCCACCGATCCCGCGAGCGGCAGCGGCACCACCGGCAACGCCGGAGCACTGGCGCGCGGCGCCTCCACAGTGGACGGCGGCGCCTCCTCGATGATGATGTGCGCGTTGGTCCCGCTGATGCCGAAGGACGAGACCCCGGCACGGCGCGGCCGCCCGTTCGGCAGCCACGGCCGGGCCTCGGTCAGCAGCTCGATGTCGCCCGTCGTCCAGTCGACGACCGGCGACGGCGCGTCGACGTGCAGCGTCCGCGGCAGCAGGTTGTGCCGCAGCGCCTGCACCACCTTCATCACGCCGGCCGCACCACCGGACGCCTGCGCGTGACCGATGTTCGACTTCACGGAGCCCAGGTACAGCGGGTGTCCCTCGGGCCGGTCCTGGCCGTAGGTCGCGAGCAGGGCCTGCGCCTCGATGGGGTCACCGAGTCTCGTGCCCGAACCGTGCGCCTCGACCGCGTCCACTTCGGACGGACGCAGTCCACCGGCGGCCAGCGCCGCGTGGATCACGCGTTCCTGCGAGGGGCCGTTCGGGGCGGTGAGCCCGTTGGACGCGCCGTCCTGGTTCACCGCGCTGGAGCGCACGACGGCGAGCACCTCGTGGCCGTTGCGCTGCGCGTCGGACAGCCGCTCCAGCAGGAGCAGGCCCGCGCCCTCGGCCCAGCCGACGCCGTCGGACGCGGCGGAGAAGGACTTCGAGCGGCCGTTGGGCGAAAGCACCCCCTGGCGGCTGGAGTCGACGAACAGGTCCGACTGCGAAAGCACCGTCACGCCGCCGGCCAGCGCCAGCCCGCACTCGCCGGCCCGCAGTGCCTGCACCGCGAGGTGCAGCGTGACCAGCGAAGACGAGCACGCCGTGTCCACCGTCATGCACGGACCTTCGAGCCCCAGCAGGTAGGAGATGCGACCGGAGACGACCGCGCCGGAGCTGCCGTTGGGGATGTAGGCGGCGACGTCGGCGGGCGCGCCGGGGGCCCGGCTGCCGTAGTCGTCGTACATGGCGCCGGTGAAGACGCCGGTCAGGCTGCCGCGCAGCGCGGTCGGGTCGATGCCGGCGCGTTCGATGGCCTCCCACGCCGTCTCCAGCAGCAGCCGCTGTTGCGGGTCCATCGCCATGGCCTCGCGCGGGCCGATGCCGAAGAACGCCGGGTCGAACTCGGCGGCGTCGTGCAGAAACCCGCCCTGGTTGGCGTAGGTCTTGCCACGCTTGCCGCGTTCGGGGTCGTAGATGCCCTCGGTGTCCCAGCCGCGGTTGGTCGGGAAGCCGCTGACCGCGTCGACCTCGTCGACGAGCAGCCGCCACAGGTCCTCGGGCGACCGCACGCCGCCGGGGTAGCGGCAGGCCATGCCGACGATCGCGATCGGTTCCTGCATCGAAACACCGGCGGCGTTGGTGCGCGTGGTCGACTTCTTGGTGACCGCGCCGAGCAGCTTGCCCTTCACGAAGTCGGCGACGGCCTTGGCGGTCGGGTGGTCGAAGATGAGCGTCGCCGGGAGCGAGAGCCCGGTGGCGGTGCCAAGCAGGTTGCGCAGCTCCACCGCCGCCAGGGAGTCGAACCCGAGCTCCTTGAACGCCCGGGTGCCGTCCACTTCGGACTTGTCCGCGTAGCCGAGCACGGTGGCCACCTGCGTGCGGACGAGATCCAGCAGCACACGGTCGCGCTCGCTCTCGACCAGGGCGGCCAGCTCGTTCGCCAACGCGTTGTCCGCGCTGGCGGCCTTGGTTTTGGCGACACGGCGGGCCTTCGGCGGCACGAAGCCGCGCAGCAGAGCCGGCAGCTCGTCCGTGCGCGCCTTCAGCGCGGGCACGTCGACCCGCAGCGGCGCGACCACAGCGTCTTCCGTGGCCACCGCGGCGTCGAACAACGCGAGTCCCTGCTCCGCGGTGACCGCGGGCAGGCCCAGCCGAGCCATCCGGGCGAGGTCGGCCTCGGCGAGGTCGCCGCCGAGGCCGGTGTTCTCGGCCCACAGCCCCCACGCCAGCGCCGTCGCCGGCAGGCCCGCCGCGTGGCGGTGCTGTGCGAGGCCGTCGAGGAACGCGTTGGCCGCGGCGTAGTTCGCCTGGCCGGCGGGCAGGACCTGGCCGCCGGCGGAGGAGAACAGCACGAACGCGGACAGCTCACGCGAAGCGGTCAGCTCGTGCAAGTGCCAAGCGGCGTCGACCTTGGGCTTGAGCACGGAGTGCAGTTGGTCCGCGGTCAGCGAGTCGAAGACCCCGCTGTCAGCCGTGCCGGCCGCGTGAACCACAGCGGACAGCCGCGGCAACGCCTCGAGCAGCTCCGCGATGGCGGCGCGGTCGGCGACGTCGCACGCCGCGACGGTGACCGTGGCGCCGAGGTCCGTGAGGTCGTCGGCCAGCTGCGCGGCACCCGGGGCATCGAGGCCGCGGCGGCTCGTCAGCACGAGGTCGCGCACGCCGTGCTCGGCCACGAGGTATCGCGCCAGCAGGCTGCCGAGCCCGCCGGTACCGCCGGTGACCAGCACCGTTCCTTCGCCGAACGGCGAGACCCCGGTGGTCTCGGTGCGGGCGTACCGCGGCACGAGCACCGAACCCGCGCGGACCGCGGACTCCGGCTCCCCCGACGCGACCGCGGACGCGATGTCGCCGGGCGTGGTGGCGGTGTCGGCGTCCACGAGGAACACCCGGCCCGGGTGCTCGGCCTGCGCGGCGCGCGCCAGACCCCAGAGGGCGCCTTCGGTGACGTCCACTCCCGCGCCGCCGGCCGCCGTCGCGGAGTGCGTGACGACCGCGAGTTTCGTGCCCGCGAACCGCGGCTCCGCCAGCCAGGCCTGGATTTCCGCCAGCAGCCAGGCCGCGTGCTCGCGGGAGACCTCCGGCACCGCACCTTCGCGTTCCGGGACCGAGAGCGTGACCAGCTCCGGCACCGGCTCACCTCGATCGACGGCCCCGATCAGGTCCGCGAACCCGGCGTAGGTGGCGGCCACCCCGACCCGGCCGCGGCCGACGGCCACGACGGCAGTGGCGGCCGCCGGTGCGGTGCCGGGCTGCCAGGCGATCTTCAGCAGCGAACCGTCCACAGTGTCCGGTGCGGCCGAGAGCTCCTTCTGCACCGGCCGCGAGACCAGCGACTCGATCGTCGCGACCGGCCGGCCCTCGCTGTCGGCCACCTCGATGGCCGAGAGCTCGTCGCCGTCCAGCCGCACGATGCGCACCCGCAGGACCGCGGCGCCGACCGCGTGCAGCGTCACGCCGTTCCACACGAACGGAAGCAGCGTCGCGCCGCTCGGGTCGCCGAGGAGGTCGGCGTGCATGGCGGTGTCGAGCAGTGCGGGGTGCAGGCCGTAGGCGCCGGCCGTGGCCGCGGCCGGTTCCGGCAGCGCGACCTCGGCGAACACCTCGTTGCCCCGGCGCCACGCGGCCTTGAGGCCCTGGAACGCCGGACCGTAGCCGTAACCGCGGTCGGCGAGCAGCTCGTAGGCGCCCTCCACCGGGATCACGCTCGCCCCCGGCGGCGGCCATTCGGTGAGCCCGGCGGGCTCGGGCCGGGCGACGGCCGAGAGCGTGCCGAGCGCGTGCTGCGTCCACTCGCCCTCGGTGTCGGCCGGGCGGGAGAACACGGTGACCGGACGACGGTCGTCGGCGGCCGGGCCGACCACGACCTGCAGCGCGACCGCACCGTCGGGCGGCAGGACGAGCGGTGCCTGCAGCGTCAGCTCCTCCACCACCGGCAGGCCGACCTGGTCGCCGGCCGCGACGGCCAGCTCCAGCAGACCGGTGCCGGGCACGAGGATCGCGCCCTTCACCACGTGGTCGGCCAGCCACGGCACCGACGCGGCCGACAGCCGGCCGGTGAGCACCGTGGTGTCCGAACCGGACAGCGGCACCACCGCACCCAGCATCGGGTGCGCCAGCGGCTGCTGGCCGACGGCCGTGACGTCGCCGGACGGCGTGGCGTCGAGCCAGTAACGCTTGTGCTGGAAGGCGTACGTCGGCAGGTCGAGGCGCACCGGACCGTCGCCGAGCAGCAGGCCGAGCTTGGCCGCACCCCGCGCGTGGAGGCGGCCGACGGCGGCGAGCGCCGTGCGGACCTCGTCCTGGTCGCGCCGGCCGAGCGGGACGAACACTGTGTTGCCGTCGCTGTCTTCGGCGCTCTGCGGCCCGAGCACCGACAGCACGCTGTCGGGCCCGAGCTCGAGGAACGTCCGGACGCCGCTCTGTGCCAGCGTCTCGACCGCCGCGCCGAAGCGCACGGTCTCGCGGACGTGCGTGACCCAGTACTCCGGCGAGCGCAGCTCCTCGTCGGTGGCCACGCGGCCGGTGACGGTGGAGACGATCGGGATCCGCGGCGCCGCGTACGTGAGCCCGGCGGCGACCGCGGCGAACTCGTCGAGCATCGGGTCCATCAGCGGCGAGTGGAACGCGTGGCTCACGCGCAGCCGGCGCGTCTGGATGTCGCCGGCCAGGCGCTCGATCTCCGCGACCACGTCGGCGGCACCCGAGACCACCACGGCGGCGGGCCCGTTGACGGCGGCGATGCTCACGTCGTCGTGCCCAGCCAGCAGCTCGCGCACGGTCGCCTCCGGCGCCGCGAACGCGACCATCGCGCCCGGCCGCTCCGAAAGGGCCCCCATCAGGCGGCCGCGGGCGGCGACCAGCTTGGCGGCGTCGTCGAGCGAGAGCACCCCGGCGACGTGCGCGGCGGCCAGCTCACCGATGGAGTGGCCGGCGAGCGCGTCGGGGACGATCCCCCACGACTCGGCGAGCCGGAAGAGGGCGACCTCGACCGCGAAGAGCCCGGTCTGCGTGTACTGCGTCTGATCCAGCAGCCCACGGTCGGCGAGCGCAGTGGTGCCGAAGACGACGTCGCGCAGCGGCACGTCGGTGTGCCGGTCGACGGCCGCGCACACCGCGTCGAAGGCCTCGGCGAACACCGGGTAGGCCTCGGACAGCTCGCGGCCCATGCCCACGCGCTGCGCGCCCTGGCCCGAGAACAGGAAGGCGAGCTTCCCGTCGGTGACCTGGTCGGATGCGGCCTCACCGGTGGCGACGGCGTCGAGCCCGTCGGCCAGCTCGGCCACCGTCCCGGCGACGACCACCGCGCGATGCTCCAGCGAAGCCCGCGTCGCGGCCACCGAACGCGCGATCTCCGCAACCGCGGCGTTCTCGTGCTCGGCCAGCCACGACCGCAGCCGCACCGCCTGCCCGCGCACCGCGGCGGCGGACCGGCCGGACAGCGCGACCGGCACCACGGCCTGCGTCTCCGCCGGCTGCGCGCGCTCGATCTCGGGAGCCTGCTCCAGGATCACGTGGGCGTTGGTGCCGCTGATGCCGAACGACGACACGGCCGCACGCCGCGGGTGGCCGTCGGCCGACCAGTCCTGCTGCTGAGTGAGCAGCCGCACCGAACCCGCCGCCCAGTCGACCACTGTGGACGGACGGTCGACGTGCAGCGTGCGCGGCAGCTGCTCGTGCTGCATCGCCAGGACCATCTTGATGATGCCCGCGACACCGGCGGCGGCCTGCGTGTGGCCGATGTTGGACTTGATCGAACCCAGCCACAGCGGCTCTTCGCGCTCCTGGCCGTAGGTGGCCAGCAACGCCTGAGCCTCGATCGGGTCACCCAGCGTGGTGCCGGTGCCGTGGCCTTCGACGGCGTCCACTTCGGACGGCGTGAGCCCGGCGTCGGCCAGCGCGCGAGTGATCACCCGCTGCTGCGAGGGACCGTTGGGGGCGGTGAGGCCGTTGGACGCGCCGTCGTGGTTCACCGCGGATCCGCGCAGCAGCGCGAGGACCGGGTGACCGTTGCGGCGGGCGTCGGACAGGCGCTCGACGAGCAGCATGCCCGCGCCCTCGCCCCAGCCCGTGCCGTCGGCCGCGTCGGCGAACGAGCGGCAGCGACCGTCGGCGGAAAGGCCGCGCTGGCGGGAGAAGTCGACGAAGGTGTCCGGAGTGGACATCACCGTGACCCCGCCGGCGAGGGCGAGCGTGCACTCGCCGCGGCGCAGCGCCTGCGCCGCCCAGTGGAGGGCGACCAGCGACGACGAGCAGGCCGTGTCGACCGTGACCGTCGGGCCTTCCAAGCCCAGCGCGTAGGACACGCGGCCGGAGACGACGCTGGCGAGGCTGCCGTTGCCGAGGTAGCCGGCGATGTCGTCGGACACCGTGCCGAGCCGCGTGCCCCAGTCGTGGTACATCACACCGGCGAAGACACCGGTCGCGCTGCCGCGCAGGGAAACCGGGTCGATGCCGGCGCGTTCGAACGCCTCCCAGGACACCTCCAGCAGCAGCCGCTGCTGGGGGTCCATGGCGGCGGCCTCACGCGGGCTGATCTCGAAGAAGTCGGCGTCGAACTCGGCGGCGTCGTGCAGGAAGGCGCCGTGCTTGACGTAGGAGTGGCCGGGCTTGCCGGGCTCCGGGTCGTACAGCGCGTCGACATTCCAGCCGCGGTCGGCCGGGAACGGCGTCAGCGCCTCCTCGCCGTCGGCGACCAGCCGCCACAGGTCCTCCGGCGTGGTCACACCACCCGGGTAGCGGCAGGCGATGCCGACGATCGCGATCGGCTCCTCCGGGTCGGCGGTCGTGACCGGCGCGATCGGCCGCGTCGGTGCGAGCCCGGCCAGCCGGCCGACGAGGTACTCGCCCAGCGCCCGCGGCGTCGGGTAGTCGAAGACGAGCGTGGCGGGCAGGCGCATGCCGGTGACGGAGTCGAGGATGTTGCGCAGCTCGACCGCGGCCAGCGAGTCGAACCCGATCTCGCCGAACGGGCGGGCCGGGTTGATCGCGTCGGCGCTGTCGTGGCCGAGTACGGCCGCGACGTGCGTGCGCACCAAGTCGAGCACCGCGCGGTCGCGGTCGGCCTCACCGAGGTGGGCGAAGCGGCCGGCGAACTGCTGCTCCGGCGTCAGCTCACCGGAGACGACCGCGGCGGCGGCCCGGCGACGACCGGCGGGGGCGAGTCCCCGCAGCACGGCCGGGACGTCCTCGCCCCGGGCCCGCAGCGCGGACCGGTCGATGCGCGTCGGCACCACGGCCGGCGCGCCCGAGGCCAGCGCCGCGTCGAGCGCGGCCAGGCTTTCGGCGACCGTCAGCGGCGCGAGGCCGAGCCGCGCGATGCGGCTTCGGTCCACTTCGGACAGCGTGGTCCCCATGCCGAGGTCGCCGTCCCACAGGCCCCACGCGAGCGACGTGGCCATCTTGCCTTCGGTGCAGCGGTGCTCGGCCAGCGCGTCGAGGAAGGTGTTGCCGGCCGCGTAGTTCGCCTGGCCCGCGCCGTCGGCGAGACCCGCCGAGGACGAGAACAGGACGAACGCGGAGACGTCACCGACCAGCTCGTGCAGGTGCCAGGCCGCGTCGACCTTCGGCGCCAGCACGGCGTCGAGCCGCTCTTCGGTCAGAGCGCCGATCATGGCGTTGTCCAGCACACCGGCGGTGTGCACGACGGCGGACAGCGGCTGCTCGGCCTTCTTCAGCGCGGCGGACAGCGAGCGCCGCTTGCTCACGTCGGCGGCGGCCACGGTCACGCTCGCGCCCAGCTCGCGCAGGTCCGCGACCAGCTCGGCCGCGCCCGGGGCGTCGGCACCGCGGCGGCTGACCAGCAGGAGGCTGCGCACGCCGTGGTTCGTCACGAGGTGGCGCGCGACCTGCGCGCCCAGGCCACCCGTGCCGCCGGTGATGAGCACGGTGCCCTCGGCGGACCACGCCGGCCGCTCGGCGTCGCCGGTGAGCCGCACCAGGCGGGCCGCGTGCACCGCGTTGCCTTCGATGCGCAGCTCCGGCTCCCCCGAGCCGAGCGCGGTGGCGAGCGTCGCCGCCGTGACCGCGCCTTCGATCAGCACCACGCGGCCCGGGTGCTCGGCCTGAGCCGAACGCACGAGGCCCCGCACCGCGGAGTCGGCCAGCTCACCGCGAGTCAGCACGACCAGCCGCGAAGACTCGTAACGCTCGTTCTCCAGCCACTGCCGCAGCACGGCCAGCACGCGGTGCGCGGCCTGCTTCGCGGCGGTGGCGACGTTCTTGCCCCGCACCGAAACGGGCAGCAGCACGGCCTGCGGAACGTCCACCAGCGACACCAGCGCGTCGGCGACCGGCACGTCGAGGCCGGCGACCGAGCCGAGCGCGGCGAGCGTCGGCAGTTCGGCGCCGGACGTGACCGGCGTCCACTCCACGGTGTAGAGCAGGTCCCGCGCCTGCGTGCCGAGATCGGCACCGCGCACGGCCCGCGAGCGGAACGACTCGACCGACAGCACCGGCGCGCCGGCCGGGTCGGTGATCTCCAGCGTGACCCCGCCGGTGGCGGGCGACGTGATCCGCACGCGCACCTCCGTGGCGCCCGACGCGTGCAGCCGCACGCCGGTCCACGCGAACGGCAGCCGGATCTCGTCGGCCTCCCGCGCTTCGCCCGGGGCGAAGTCGGTGGCGTGCAGCACGGCGTCGAGCAGCGCCGGGTGAATGCCGAACGCGGCGTCCTTCTCGGCGGGCAGTGCGACCTCGGCGTACACGACGTCGTCTCGCCGCCACGCCGTGCGCAGGCCCTGGAACAGCGGGCCGTAACCGTAACCCTGCTCGGCCAGCTCGCCGTACAGCTCGGCGGTGGCGACGACCTCGGCCCCGGCGGGCGGCCACTCGGTCAGGCTCGCCGGCTCCACGACGGGACCGGTCGCGAGGACACCCACGGCGTGGCGGGTCCAGGCGGCGTCGGCGTCGTGGTCGGGACGCGAGTGGAACTCGATGGTGCGGCGGCCGTCCTCCTCCGGACCGACCACGGCCTGCAGCGCGACCCCGCCGGACTCCGGCAGCGCGAGCGGCGCCTGCAGCGTCAGCTCGTCGAGCACCCCGCAGCCGGCCTGTTCGCCGGCGTGCAGCGCCATCTCGACGAACGCCGTGCCGGGCAGCACCGCGGTGCCGGCGATGGTGTGGTCGGCCAGCCACGGGTGCGTCCTCAGCCCGACGCGGCCGGTGAACACGAGCCCGTCGCCCGCGAGGCCGATCTCCGCGGCCAGCAGCGGGTGGCTCGACGCGAGCTGGCCGAGGTCGGCCGCGTCGCCGTGCGAAACGGGAGCGGTGAGCCAGAAGTGCTTGCGCTGGAAGGCGTACGTCGGCAGATCCACGCGGCGGGCCGGGCCGAAGAACGCGGTCCAGTCGACGGCCACGCCGCGCGTGTGCAGCTTGCCCAGCGCACCGGCGAGGGTGGTGACCTCGGCGTGGTCGCGGCGCTGCGCGGCGGTGAAGGTGATGGTGTCGGCGTGCGGGCCGGTGGCGGCCATCGCCGAAAGGACGGCGTCGGGGCCGACCTCGATCGCGGTCGTCACGCCGGCTTCGGCCAGCGTCGCCACGCCGTCGGCGAAGCGCACCGCGCGGCGGACGTGCCACAGCCAGTAGCCCGGTGAGCACAGCTCCTCGGGCTTCGCGAGGCGGCCGGTCACGTTGGACACCACCGGAATCGCCGGCGGCGCGTAGTCCACGACCTCGAGGATCTCGCGGAACTCCGCCAGCATCGGCTCCATCAGCGGCGAGTGGAACGCGTGCGACACGCGCAGCTCACTCGTCTTGCGGCCCTGCAGCCGGAACACGGTGGCGACGTCCTCGACCGCGTCGCGCTCACCCGAGACCACGACGGACGACGGTCCGTTGACGGCCGCGATGCTCAGGCGGTCGTTGAGCAGCGGCTGCACCTCGTCTTCGGTCGCGGCCAGCGCGACCATCGCGCCTCCCTCCGGCAGCGCCTGCATCAGGCGACCCCGGGCGGCGACGACCAGGCACGCGTCGGCCAGCGACCAGACGCCGGCGATGTGCGCGGCGGCGAGCTCACCGATCGAGTGGCCGAGCAGCACGTCGGGCTTGACGCCCCACGACTCCAGCAGCCGCGCGAGCGCGACCTCGACGGCGAACAGGGCGCACTGCGCGTACTGCGTGTGGTTGAGTTCGTCGGCGTTGTCCCCGAAGAGTACGTCGCGCAGCGGCTGGTCCATCTGCACGTCGAGGTTGTCGAGGGCCTCGTCGAAGACCTCGGCGAACACCGGGTACGCGAGGTAGAGCTCCCGGCCCATGGCCAGGCGCTGCGAACCCTGGCCGGTGAACAACATCGCGAGCTTGCCCGGCGTGCGCTCGCCGGTGACCACGGCGGCGTCCTGCTCCCCGGCGGCCAGCGCGGCGAGCCCGCGGACGGCGTCGGCGGTGTTCTCGGCGACCACCACGGCGCGGTGGTCGTGCGCGGCACGCGTGGTGGCGAGGGAAAACCCGAGGTCCGCAAGGTTCTCGGACTCCACAGTGGACACCAGCTTGGCGGCCTGCGCACGCAAGGCGTCCTCGTCCCGAGCGGACACCACCAGAGGCACCACCGGCAGCTTCTCGGCCGGCGTTTCCTCAGCTTCGACGGCCGGGGCCTGCTCGATGATCACGTGGGCGTTGGTGCCGCTGACCCCGAACGACGACACCCCCGCGCGCCGCGGCCGCTCGACCGGCGGCCACTCGCGCGCCTCGGTCAGCAGCTCGACGGCGCCGGCCGTCCAGTCGACGTGCGGGGTCGGCGCGTCGACGTGCAGGGTCTTCGGCAGCACGCCACGGCGCATGGCTTCGACCATCTTGATCACGCCGGCCACACCGGCGGCGGCCTGCGTGTGGCCGATGTTGGACTTGATCGAGCCCAGCAGCAGCGGCGTCTCGCGCTCCCGCCCGTAGGTGGCGAGCAGCGCCTGCGCCTCGATCGGGTCCCCGAGCCGCGTGCCGGTGCCGTGTGCCTCGACGGCGTCCACTTCGGACGGATCAAGTCCGGCATCCGCCAGCGCTCGCGTGATCACGCGCTGCTGCGAAGGACCGTTGGGCGCGGTGAGGCCGTTGGAGGCGCCGTCGGAGTTGATGGCCGAACCGCGGACCACGGCGAGCACGGTGTGCCCGTTCGCCACGGCGTCGGACAGCCGCTCCAGCACGAGCACACCCACGCCCTCGGCGAACCCCGTGCCGTCGGCCGCCGCGGCGAACGCCTTGCACCGACCGTCCTCGGCGAGGCCACGCTGACGGCTGAACGCGGTGAACGTGCCGGGTGCGCCCATCACGGCGACACCGCCGGCGAGCGCGAGGTGCGTCTCGCCGCGCCGCAGCGCCTGCACGGCGAGGTGCAGGGCCACCAGGGAACCCGAGCACGCGGTGTCGACCGTCAGCGTCGGGCCTTCGAGACCCAGCGAGTAGGCGACGCGCCCGGAGACGACGCTCGGCGCGTTGCCGGTGAGGAGGTAGCCGTCGAGGCCGTCGGGAGCTTCGTGCAGACGCGGACCGTACTCCTGGGCCTCGGCGCCGATGAACACGCCGGCGGGCGTGCCGCGCAGCGTGGTCGGGTCGATCTTCGCCCGCTCCAGCGCTTCCCACGCCGTCTCCAGCACGAGCCGCTGCTGCGGGTCCATCGCCGACGCCTCACGCGGCGCGATGCCGAAGAAGCCGGCGTCGAACTCACCGGCGTCGGGCAGGAAGCCGCCGGACGCGACGTAGCTGCTGCCGGGCCGGTCTGGGTCCGGGTCGTAGAGCTTGCCGAGGTCCCAGCCGCGGTCGGTCGGGAAGCCGCTGATCGTGTGCACTTCGTCCGCGACCAGCTGCCACAGCTGCTCGGGCGAAGCCGCGCCACCCGGGTACCGGCAGCCGATGCCGACGATGGCCACCGGCTCGTCGTCGTTGCCGCTGCGCGCGCTCAGTCCACTGTCGACGGTCTCCTCCCCGAACACCTGCGCGTGCAGGAACCGCGCGACGGCGGCCGGGGTCGGGTGGTCGAACGCGAGCGTCACGGGCAGGTCGAGCCCGGTGGCGTCGGTGAGCTGCGCGTGCAGCTCCACCGCCGCCAGCGAGTCGAACCCGTGGTCGGAGAACGCCTTCTCCGGGTCGAGGACGGCCGGCACCTCCGGGAGCACGGCCCGGAGCGCGGCCCTGGTGGCGCTGTGCACCACGTCCGCGACGAACGCCGCCCGATCGCCCGGCGGCAAGTGCGTCAGCCGCTGGCCGAAACCGGATTCCGGATTCTTGTCTAACTCACGCATAACGCACTCCACCGCTGTAGCAAGGCAGCATTCATGGTCGTCGGAGGGATCGTAAGTCGGCTCAGTGCCGGCCCGGATCCCCAGAAAAAGCCGCTAGGGGCAGGGAAATCACCACGCGATGCGCAGGAGCGAAGGCCCGCGCACGATCACGCCGTATTCCCACTTCACGCCTTCCCGCCCGTCCGCGAGCCGCAGTTCCGGGAAGCGCGCGAGAATCGCCTTGAGCGCTTCCTGCAGTTCCAGGCGCGCGAGCTGCGCGCCGATGCAGTGGTGCGGGCCGTGCCCGAACGCCACGTGCGGGTTGGGGCTGCGGGTGAGGTCGACGGTGTCCGGGTTCGCGAACACCTCCGGGTCGCGGTTGGCCGCGTGCAGCGCCGGCAGCACCGGGTCGCCCGCGCGCACCACGACGTCGCCGAAGCGCACGTCTTCGGTGGCGTAGCGGGCGAACATCGCCGCGGTGTTGATCGGCACGAACCGCAGCAGTTCCTCGACGGCGGTCGGCATCAGCTCCGGGTCCGCACGCAGCTGCGCGAGCAGTTCCGGCTGGGTCAGGAGGGTGAACAGGAAGCTCGGCAGAGCCGTGGACACCGTCTCCACGCCACCGGTGAGCAGGCCCGCGCCGGCGATGGAGATCAGCTCGTTCTCGGTGAGCTTGTCGCCGGCGTCGCGCGCATAGACCAGCGCGCCGAGCAGGTCGTCGGTCGGCTCCTCGCGCCGCTGCGCCACGAGCCCGGCGACGTAGCTGTCGAGCTGGTCACCGTAGACGTCGAGCACGTCGCCCTTGGCCGTGGCGTCGCTGACCAGCGCTTGGGTCCACTCGCGGAAGATCTTGTGGTCCTCCTGCGGCACGCCGAGCAGGTCGCAGATCACGGTCACGGGCAGCGGGCGCGCGAGCTCCTCGACGACGTCGGCCGAGTCGCCGCGCGCGACCATGCCGTCGAGCAGGTCGTTCACGAGCGTTTGCACGCCTTCGCGCATCTGCTCGAGCCGGCGCGCGGTGAACGCCTTCGACACCAGGCGGCGCAGGCGCGAGTGGTCGGGCGGGTCCATGCCCATGATGCCGTCGCCCATCTGCTGGCGGCGCATCCGCGGCTGGTCGAGACCCTGCGCCAGCTCACGGCTGAAGCGCTGGTCGGTCATCACGAGCTTCACGTCGGCGTACTTGGTGGCGAGCCACGCCGGTTCGCCGAAGGGCATCTGCACCCGGCTCATCGGCTCTTCGCGCTGCAACGTGTGGTACAGCTCGGAAACGGAGATCTCCTGCATGTCGAACGGGTAGGCCCGGACGGTCCGGCGCGTACTCATCGCGAATCCCCTCCAATCGCGGTCATCGGCTGCTCCAATGCCTGGGCGTCGTGGGTGTGCTGCACGTACGAGAGCGCCGACATCAACGTCGACGAGGTGATCGCGCCGCCGGGACCGCGCTCGACCACGCGGCGCAGCGGCAGGGAACCGAGGTCGGACCAGCAGAGCCGGCCGGCCGGGTCGAGGTAACTGCGGGCCTGCCCGGCGTTGTCCGGGTGCAGGCAGAACGGCACGTCGAGCAGGCCGCGTTTGAACGCGACCACGATCGCCCGGCCGAGGTCTTCGTGGCTGTTGAGCACGGCGTCGACCAGCGCGTAGGCCTCGCGGTAGACCTGGTTGTCCGCCTCCACGGCGACCTTCCTGGTGCCGCGCACGGCGCCCGCGTGTTCGAGCGCCTGCACGTTCTCCGCGACGGTCGGGATCCGGTGCGCCTCGGCGACGGTCTTCACGATCAGCCGCTCCGAGCCGGTGCTCAGCGCCAGCTCGGCCGCCGTGCCGAGCAGGCTCAACGAGCCTTCCGGCGTGCGCGGGAACAAGCCCATGTACGCGTAGATCACCACGTGCCACGACGCGCCGGGGAGCAACTCGGTGCACAGCCGGCGCAGCGCCGCGACGGCTTCCTGGTCCTGGCGCAGGTTGGTCTGCTGCGCGTAGCTCACCGAGATGCTGCGCAACCCCTTGCGGTAGAAGAACAACGCCTCCAACGCACTGAGGGCCACGAGCTCGCTCGGCGGGCAGAGCTGGCCCATCATGCAGCCGCCGAACGTCTCCAGGTGCGCACGGCCGCCGGGCAGCTCGGCGTCGGCCAGCAGTTCACAGCAGTACGACCAGTTGCGCACGGACTCGTCCAGTGGCGTGCGGCTGTAGGGCAGGCAGTAGGACACCGGCCCGCCCTCGGTGGCGTGCAGGCCGGCGGCGAGCATCGCGCGGAAGATGTCCGCCGGGCGGGCCGAACCATGGCGCACCTGCACCGGGAAGTCCGGGCCTTCGAGGCCGTCGAGCATCGCTCGGGTGACCTCGGCCGGGTGGTTGACGATGGGGTAACCGTTGAGTGCGATGCCGTGGGCCAGCGCGTGCGCGACGGAATCGGTGTCGCCGACGCGGGTGTAGCTGTCGAGCGTGACGGTGCCGACGGTCGTGGCGGCCGCGTTCCTGGTCGCCGCGAGCCCGGCGCGCATCGCCACCGGGTCGGCGAACCCCATGCGGGGTTGCACGACCAGCTGCCCGGCCGCGTGCCTGCTCGCCACGAACTCTTCGAAGCTCACACCCCCTCCACCCGCACGGGGAGCTGGGCGGAGCCGGCGGTCAACGTCGCGGCGAACCGGCGGAAGGACGCGTTGTTCTGCTGGTCGTCGAAGACCCCGTCGAAGCCGGCGAGCAGCAGCCGCGCCGTCTCCTCTTCGGTGAGCGGACCGCCGACGCCGAGCTTGCCGCCGATCACCACCGGCAGGGCCCGCAGCTCGGGAAAGGACCGCAGGCGCTGGATCACGCGCAGGCCGTCCTGGTAGCCGTGGCCGTTGACGCTGCTGAGCACGAGCATCGTCGGGAGCCGGCTGAGGCATTCGGACTCCAGCAGCTCGTCGGGCACGCACGCGCCGAGGTTCACCACGTCGAAGCCGAGCTCGCCGACCAGCAGCTCCAGGTACACGAGGTTCCACGTGTGCGAGTCCGACGCCATGCTGCTCACGATCACCGTGCGCGGCGGTTCCGTGACCACGCCGCCGCGGTAGGCGTTCATCTCCTCGCTCACGGCGAAACCTCGTACGCGCGCTGGTAGTCCAGCCGCGACACGGACACGACCTCGTCGCCGCGCACCACGACCTCCGTCGGCGCGGGCCGGCCGAGGAAGCTGATCAGGCTCGCTGTCACACCGTATGCACCGACGTTCGGCACCGTCACCACGTCGCCGGGCGCCAGCTCGGGCAGCTTCGCGGCCTTCGCGAGCGAGTCACCGGGAGTACACAGTGGACCGACGAGGCTACCGGTCTCGCCGTTCGGATCGGTGTCCTCGATGCCGACGGCCGCGGGCAGCAGCCGGCCGATGCCGGACAGCCCGCCGACGACGTTGATGCCCGCGTCGAGGATCACGAACCTGCTGCCGCGGCTCTCCTTGACGTTCACGACCCCGGCGAGCAGCGAGCCGCAGCTCCCGGACAGGTACCGGCCCGACTCGCAGGCCAGCTCGACCTCCCCCGTCCGCCATTCCGGCAGGTACAGGTCCAGCAGTTGCTCCAGCCCGGCGCGCAGCTTCGGGTAGTCGGTGCGCGGTCCCGGCACCGCGTACGGCGAGGAGAAGCCGCCGCCGATGTCGAGCAGCTCCAGCGGCAGGCCGGCCTCCTGGTGCAGCTGCGCGGCCGACTGCAGCACGAATTCGTACTCGCCGAGCAGGCTGTCCTCGTCCTTCGCGTTGCTCATGGTGAAGAAGTGCGCGCCGGCCACGCGCGTGCCGGGCACGGCCTTGAACGCGGGCATCAGCGACGGCAGCGTCTCGGCGTCGATGCCGAACTGCGAGGGCCGGCCCATCATGCGGATGCCGGTCGACGCGCTGCCTTGCGTGGTGTTCACGCGCAGCAGGCACGAAGCGACCACACCGTGCTTCTCGGCTGCTACGCCGACGTGCTGCAGGTCGGTGAGAGACTCCACGGAGAACAGCCGCACGCCGGTCGCGATCGCCTGCTCCAGCTCGGCGTCGGTCTTGCCCGGGCCGGTGTAGAGGATCTCGCTCGGGGCGAAGCCCGCCTGCAGCGCGTTGGCCAGCTCGCCGGTGGAGCTGATCTCCGCGCGGCAACCACCGTCGTGCAGCTCTCGTGCGATTTCGGGGTGCGGGTTGGCCTTCAGCGCGTAAAAGACCTGGAAACCCTCGGGCAGCAGGCCGAACAGCTGGTCGCGCGATCGGGCGACCACGTCGAGGTCGTAGACGTAGGTGGGGGTGCCGAAGCGTTCGGCCAGGGACTCGGTCATTTGCGCGCGCCTTCCACGAGCAGGGCCAGTTCCTTCGTGGCGTTCTTGCCGTGCGCCGTGAGCGGGAACTCGTCGACGACGTGACACAGGGACGGGACCTTCTGCGGTTCGAGGCGCTTCGCCAGCTCCCGCAACACGGTCGTGGGCGGCAGGTCGGTCTCGACGCAGATCGCGAGGTCACGCGTGTCGCTCGGCGGGATCGCGCCGGCCGCGCGGACGCCCGGGATGTCCATGGCGGCCGCCTCGATCTCCAAAGTGGACATCCGGATGCCCTTGCGCTTGAACATGTCGTCGCGCCGGCCTTCGAAGTAGAGGTAACCGTCGGCGTCGAGACGGCCGTAGTCGCCGGTGTGCAGGCGCAGCTCGCCGGTCGCCTCGTCGCGGCGGAACGCGCGCGCGGACAGCTCCGGTGCACGCCAGTAACCCGGCATCACGTGCGGTCCGGCGGCCACGATCTCGCCGATGTCTCCGGCGGGCAGCTCCGTTCCGTCGGCGGCGAGGATGAGCACGGACGTGCCCGGCAGCGGCAGCCCGGACGCGCCGGGCCGCTGGTCGTCCTCCTCAGGCGGCATGATCGTGATGCGCTTGCACTCGGTCTGGCCGAACTGGCGCACCACGCGGGCACCGGGGAACGCGGCGCGCAGCTGCGCGATCGTGCTCTCGGGCAGCGCGGCGCCGGTGTTGGTGAACAGCCGCACGGGCGCGGCCGGCTCCGTCTCACGGCCGGCGAGGGTGGCGATCATCGTGGCGAGTGACGGCACGATGGGCACGATCGTCGCGCCGACCTCGCGCATCCGCTGCAGCAGCCGCAGGTCGGACTCCGCGTCGGCGAGCACGATCTCGCTGCGGCCGAGCGTCGAGAGCAGGACCTTGTAGAGGCCGTAGTCCCAGGACATCGGGAAGCGGCAGAACACCACGTCGTCGCCGCGGTAGCCCAGCACGGCCTGGATCGCGCCGGCCGCGAAGGTGACCTGGCGATGCGGGCCGATCACGCCCTTGGGCGCGGCGGTGCTGCCGGAGGTGTAGATGAGCACGGCGACGTCGTCGGGATCGACGTCGGTCGCCTCCACGTGTTCGCCGTAGCCGGCTTCGACCTCGGTCCACAGTAGACTGTAGTTGTCGTTGGTGATGGTGAGCACCGGTTCGGCGTTGGCCACCACCGAGTCGAAGTGGAACGCCTTCATCGCCGGGTTCACCGGCACGAACACCGCGCCGCGGCGCGTGGTGCCGAAGAACAACGCGACCAGCTCACGCGTGGTGGGCAGCTGCACGACCACCCGGTCACCGCGCCCCACCCCGCGCCGGGCGAGCACCACCTCCACCGCGTGGCTCCACGCGGCCAGCTCGGCGTAGGTCCACGCGCCGGCCCGGTCGCGCACGGCCGTCGACCCGGGTGCGTCGGCCACCGCCTCGTCGAGCAGGGAATGGACGAGCGAAGTACCGTTCACGACTGCTCCCACCAGAACTCGAGAACCGGGGCCTCGATCCGCCCCTCGACTCCGGGAAAACTAGCCGCGGCGGCGCGCGTGGCCACACCCCTAACCGCCCCTAAGCGCGCACGCCAAAACGGCCTGCCGCGCCCGGAAACCCAGGCGTAGCAGGCCGTTTCAGACGGGCTTCAGCTCAGCGCTTCGAACCCCGCGACCGGCACGACGCCGTCGAGGTCACGCGCGAGCTGCTCGTCGAGCGTCACGAACGCGTCGCCGTGCAACCGCGTCAACGCGACATACTCGGCGACGTACGTGTCCGCCCAGCCGAGTTCTTCGGCGACCTGCCACGCCGTCGCCTGCAGCACCCGGTCACCGAGCAGCCGGATCTTCAACGCCCGCACGCGATCGAGCCGCACGGCCGCGTCCTTCTTCGTCAGCTCACCGCGGCGCACCTGCGCGTAGAGCGCGGACAACGCGTGCGAACGGATGAGCGTGGGCGCCAGCAACCGGTGCCCCACCACACCCTGCTCCTCGGCCAGCCGCAGCGCGACCTCCGGCCCGATCACGTACTTCGCCACGCCGGTCAGGCTACCGGTGTCAGCAGCCCTTCCGCCTCCGCTGCCAGGGCTTTCCGGTCGATCTTCCGGTTCGAGTTCAGCGGGAACTCGGCGACGTGGCGGTAGTGGCGCGGGATCACGCCCTCCGGCAGGACCTCGCGCAACGCGCGCACCAGCTCGATCACCGGCCGCTCGCCGCCGGTGTAGAAGACGAACAGTTCCGTGCCGGCGTCGCCGGAGACGCCGAGGGCCACGGCGTCGCGGACGCCGGTCGCGCGCAACGCGTGTTCGACCTCCGTCAGCTCGATCCGCCAGCCGAGCACCTGCACCTGGGAGTCGAGGCGGCCGAGGTAGGCCAGGTCGTCGCCGAGCCGCCGGACGCGATCGCCCGTGCGGTAGAAGCGGCGGCCGCCGCGGTCGAGGAACCGGCCGTTTTCGTCGGCCGGGTCGAGGTAGCCCGGGGTCAGCTGCGGACCCGCGATGGCGAGTTCACCCTCTTCCGCTTCCTCGACGTCATCCTCGCCGAGCAGCAGGTGGTCGTGGCCCTCGTGGACGGCGCCGATCGGCACCACCCCGTTGACCGCGACGCGCGGCGTCTCCACGTCGTCCCAGCGGTAACCGGCGACGGTGATGGTGAGCTCGGTGGGGCCGTAGAGGTTCTCCGCAAGCGAGTTCACGGCCGCGGCGCGCCAGTCGGCCGTGTCGCGCACGGTGAGCGCTTCGCCCGCGAAGAAGCTCCACCGCAGGCCGGGCAGCGCACCCGGCTTGAGCCCACCCGTGCGGCGCACCAGGTCGATCGCACTCGGCGTGGAGAACCACACCGTCAGCCCGCTCTCCGCGGCGAACGCCGGCAGGTCGCGGTAGGCGCGCCCGGGCAGCACCACCGCGGGCGCCCCCGCGCCCCACGCGCAGAACAGGTCGAACATCGCGCAGTCGAAGTTCAGGTCGAAGGTCTGGGAGAACACGTCGTCGGGGGTGAAGTCGTAACGCGCGTCGAGCAGGCCGAAGTAGTGCTCGGTCGAACCGTGGCCGATCCGCACGCCCTTGGGCCGGCCGGTGGAGCCGGACGTGAACAGGATGTACGCGGAGTCCTCCGGCCGCACCTCCCGCGGCGCGGCCAGACCCTGCGCCCGCGTCTGAAGGGTGAGCACGGGAACCCCCCGCGCGCCGAGCACGTCCGCCGGCAGCGCCTGGCCGCGTTCGTCGACCACCAGCGCGTCGACCCCCGCCGCCTCGACCATCTGCGCGGTGCGGGCCGCCGGGAAGTCGGGCCGCAGCGGCACCACCGTGGCGCCCGCGTACAACCCGGCCAGGATCCCCGCGTACGCGCTGATTCCCTTGCCCGCCAGCACCCCTACGGTGCGCGCCCCCGCGTCGGCCAGCGCGCCGGCCCAGAGCAGCGCCTGCTCGTGGAGCCGGCCGTAGCTCAGCTCCTGGTCGCCGACCCGGACGGCGGTGCCGTTCTCGGAAAGCGCCAGGCCACGCAGGAAGCGCGAGTGCAGCCCGCCGGTGAAGCTCGTATCCATCGTCTTCCTCCGCGTTGAATAGGGGTCCCGATGCGTCGATCCGGAACGGCGACGCGAGGTAGAGTCCAAAACCGAACCGGGCGGTCGGTTTTCCTGCCTGGTAGATACCGATCTAGCCATCCGGAGTAGTCATGTGGGACAGCTCTTTCGACGAGACCCTTCGCACGTTCCTCCCGTTCCTCCCCGCCGAGGAGGCACTCACCGCCGAGACCCCGCTGCGGGAGTACGGCCTCGACTCACTCGCGACTGTGGAACTGCTCGCCGTGCTGGAGCAGAACTACAACGTGCGCTTCGAGGACGACGCCCTCAACCTCGAGACCTTCGAGAACCCGGGCCGGCTCTGGGCCACGCTCGCCGAGCTGCAGCCGGCTAGCTGACCCGCGAAGGTCCTGCGCCCCGCCTCCGGGGTTGCAGGGCCAGGCGCGGGTTCACCGTGACCACCTCGAAGCGGCTCGTGGTCGCGCGGACGCGGCCGAACAGCGTGTCCGGGCCGGCCACCCAGAGCTTGCGCACGCCCAGCTGTTCCAGGGAGGAGACGACGTGCGGCCACCGCAACGGCTTGACGATGCTGTCGAGCAGCATCGTGCGCACCTGCTCCCCGGACCGCAGGATCGAGCCATCCTGGTCGGCGACGATCGGGAGCAGCGGGTCGTGGAAGTCGAGGTCGCCGATGACCTCGTCCTCCGCCTTCCGCCGCAGCGCCGCGAAAGCTCGGGAGTGCAACGGCGGACGCATGGTGTACAACGACAACCCGCCCATGCTGCGCACGGTCTGCTTGAGCCAGTCGAGGTTCCGCTCGCGCAACGAGACCATGTAGAAGTCGTGGTCGATGTAGCACGAGATGTCGGACCACTCGCCGCGCCCGTCGAGGTCGTTGAGCGCGTCCAGGAGCTTCTCCTCGGGCGTGCGCACGAACGAGTGCGTGACCACGTCGGTGTACTCGGTGGCGAAGAACTCGGTGAGACAACGCGCGAGCTCCGCGGTCATCCAGACGGCGTCGGGGAACGTCAGCGCGCCGGCGTACACACTGGCCGGCTTCTCGCCGAAGCTCGGGCCGGTGCAGTAGTCGGGGCTGATGTCGTACTCCTGCTCGGCCCACTCGGCGAGCGCGAGGCACGTGAGCATGAACCCGACCTGGGCGTATTCGGAGTAGTCGCCCTCCGTCTCGCGGAACCGGTCGACCAGCGAGTAGCCGAGCCGGTCGTTGGCCTCTCCGATCAGGCGGCGGGCGAACGGGTTGATGAGCAGGAACTTGCCGAAGTCGGCGAAGCGGCAGGGGCTCATCCCGGGGAAGACCACCGCCGATCCTCTGGCCTCATCCATGGCTGGTTGCCTCACTTTCGGCGTTGGCGGCGGGGTGGACTTCCTGCAGGAAGCTCAGCAGGACCTCGTGGAACCGTCCGGGTTCCTCGAGGTGGGGAACGTGGCTGGAGTCCTCGAAGATCTCCCAGCGTACGTCGTGGATCCGGTCGAAGTAGGGCTGGACGGTCCTGGGGGTGGCTTCGTCGTGCCGGCCGGAGATGAGCAGCGTCGGCACCTCGATGTCGTCGAGCTCGTCGATCACGGAGTGGTCCTTCAGCGTGCCGGTGACGGTGAACTCGCTCGGCCCGTTCATCACGGAGTAGACGGTGTTGTTGTCCGCCATCTCCATGAACGAGGCCAGGTAGTCGCCCGGCCACGGCAGCACGCGGCAGACGTGGCGGTCGTAGAACACGCGCATGGCGTCGAAGTACTCCTGCGTGTCCGTGGTACCAGCGGCCTCGTGCGCCCGCAGCTGCTCGTCGACGCCGGGCGGGAGCTGCGCCCGGAGCACGTCCATTTCGGAGCGCCAGAGTTCGTACGACGCGGGCGAGTTGGCGATCACGAGCCCGCGCAGCCCGTCGGGCCGCTGCGCCGCGTGGCGCGCGACGACCAGGCCGCCCCACGACTGTCCGTAAAGGACGTAGTTGTCCTCGATGCCCAGCCGGTGCACGAGGTTGTCGAGCTCGTCGCCGAACAGCTCGGGCGTCCAGAAGTCCGCGCCCTCGGCCGGCAGCCGCGTGGAACCGCCGCTGCCGAGCTGGTCGTAGTGCACCACCGGAAACCCGTGCTCGGCGAGCGAGCAGAGGTTCAGCAGGTAGTCGTGCGTGCTGCCCGGTCCCCCGTGGACCACGACGACGGCGGGCAGCTCGCCGCCGACGACGCCGGTGACCCGGTACCACGTGCGGTGCTCGCCGAAGGGAACCCAGCCCTTCGCGGTGGGCGCCACGGCCATGCTCATCACCTCGTTCGTTTCCCTCGGCCGGCGGGTGGTTGCCGCCGGACCCACGTTCATGTCTAGCCGCACCGGCGTCGTCGTCACCAGCCCCTAAGGGGCGTCTAAAGCCGGTCTAAGTCTTCGTTCTCCTTAGTCCACAAGGACTTTTCGAGGCAAGGGCGGTAGGGGTGCGCGACCCCTAGCGGCGCGTTGCCGGGTCGGCCGCGCGCGGCGTCCGCACTAACGTTTTTCCCGCCAGCAGGTCGAGCCAGTTCGGAGAGTGCGTCCCATGCGAGTCATGTTGATGGTCTTCCCGACGAGGACGCACGTCTACAGCATGGCGCCGGTCGGCTGGGCGCTCGCGGCCGCCGGCCACGAGGTGCGGTTCGTCGGCCAGTGCAACCCGCGCGAGGTGGCCTCGTTCGCCGAGACCGGTCTCGACGCGATGTGGTTCGGCACCGAGCTCGACATCGCGCGCCACCGGCAGCTGCAGGTCGAGGGCAACAACGCCATGCAGGGCGAGTTCCGCATCTCCGAGAGCCGGCCCGAGCGGTACACCGAGGAGTACGTGCGCAACGTCTACGAGCACTGGGTGGACGTGTTCCGCTGGACCACGCCCGATTCGCTGCTCGACGAGCTCGTGCGCTTCGCGCGGCAGTGGCAGCCGGACCTCGTGGTGTGGGACCCGATGATCTACGCCGCGCCGATCGTCGCGCACGCCATCGGGGTGCCGCACCTGCGGATGATGTACGCGATGGACCAGACGGCCCGCATCAACGCGCAGTACCGCGACCTGCGGTCCGACGCGCCGGATCCCTTCGTGGACTGGATGTCGGGCGCGGTCGCGCGGTTCGGCGCGGTCTACGACGAAACCCTGCGCCACGGCGTGAAGACCATCGACTGCCACCCGTCCTACCTGCGCTACGACGGCGTCGACGTCGACTACCTGCCGGCGCGGTTCATCCCGCAGAACAAGCCGATGGCGATCCCGCGCTGGGTGCTCGAGAAGCCGGCGCGCCCGCGGGTGATGCTGACGCTGGGGATCTCCAACCGGCAGGTGCTGGGCGTCGAGGAGACGTCGGTGTCCGACCTGCTCGACGGCCTCGCCGACCTCGACGTCGAGGTGATCGCGACGCTCAACGCGAGCCAGCTGGCGTCCGTGCGGAAGGTGCCGGACAACGTGCGCGCGGTCGACTTCGTGCCCATGAACGAACTGCTCGCGAGCTGTTCGGCCATCATCCACCAGGGTGGCGGCGCGACGATCGGCAACGCCGTGGTCAACGGCGTGCCGCAGCTCGTGATCCCCGGCACCACGTGGAGCGAGCGCGGTTCGGCCGTCGCGCAGGTCAAGCGGGGCAACGGGTTGCTGGTGGACCTGGAGGACGTCACACCGGGGAGTGTCCGAAAAGGACTGCTGAGACTCCTGGAGGAACCGTCGTTCCGCAGCTGCGCCCTGGAGGTCCGCGACGAGATGCTCACGACGCCGACGCTCGACGACCTCGTGCCCGAGTTCGAACGGATCGCGCGATGCCGGTGACACGGCGGCCCCACGCGATCCGCACGATCGGGTTCCTCATCGTGAACTTCCCGGTCCGGATCTTCGCGTTCGTGGTCGTCCTCGTGTCGATGATCGTCGGGGTCGCCACGACGATGCTGTGGGTGGGCATCCCCCTCTCGCTGATCGCGACGGGCGTGATGCGCAGCTTCGCGGACTTGGAGCGGAGGTCGGTGCGGACGTTGCTCGGTGTCGAAGTGGCCCAGCCGCGGCGGAAACAGCCCAACGGCAACGGCCTGCTGGCGGCGTGGCAGGCGCGGCTGGTGGACCCGGTGACGTGGCGCGAGCTCGTGTTCGTGCTCGTGGCGATGCCGCTGGGGATCGTCGAGTTCGTGGCCGGGATCGTCTCGGTGGCGGTGCCGCCGTTCGGGATCTTCGTGGCGCCGCGGATCGGGGCGCTGCACGCTGAGTTCACGCTGTCGATGCTGGGTCCGGACCGCACGGCGCAACTGGAGGAGCGCACGCAGCACCTGCAGCACTCGCGGGCGCGCGGCGTCGACGCCGTGGAGGCCGAGCGCAAGCGCATCGAACGCGACCTGCACGACGGTGCGCAGCAACGGCTTGTTGCCGTCGCGATGAGCTTGGGGCGCGCGCAGCTGAAGCTCGACTCCGACGATTCCGCGGCCGTGCGCGAGCTCATCGGCGCTGCGCACGCCGACGCCAAGCTGGCCGTGTCCGAGCTGCGCGACCTCGCCCGCGGGATCTACCCGCCGGTGCTGCAGGACCGCGGTCTCGACGCGGCTTTGTCGTCGCTGACCGCCCGCATGCCGATCCCGGTCGACGTCGAGGTCGCCGTGGATCCGCGCCCGCCGGCGCCGGTGGAGACCACGACGTACTTCATCGTGAGCGAGGTGCTCACGAACATCACCAAACACGCCGGCGCCGACCGCGCCTCGGTGCGCGTGACCCGCGACGACGACACCGTGGTCGTCCAGATCATGGACAACGGCCGCGGCGGCGCCTCGGTGCGCCCCGGCGGCGGGCTGGCCGGCCTCGCCGACCGCGCCGCCACGATCGACGGCGTGCTCACGGTGGTCAGCCCGATGGGCGGGCCGACCGTCGTGCGTGCCGATCTCCCTGTCCGCTGGTGATTTTGAGGAGCTGTTCCATGCGTGTCGTGATCGCCGAGGATTCCGTGCTCCTGCGCGCGGGTGTGCAAAGCCTGCTCGCCGACGTCGGCATCACCACGGCCGCCGCCGTCGACAACCCGGACGCCATGCTCGTCGCCATCCGCGAGCACCGCCCCGACCTCGTCATCGCCGACGTCCGCATGCCCCCGACCTTCACCGACGAGGGCATCCGCGCGGCGATCGCCGCCCGCCAGGAGATTCCCGGGTTGCCGGTCCTGGTGGTCTCGCAGTACGTCGAGGGCAGCTACGCGGTCGACCTCATCGCCGAAGGCACCTCCGGCGTGGGCTACCTGCTGAAGGAGCGCGTCGCCGACGTCGCCGACTTCCTGGAAGCCGTCCGCCGCGTCGCCGGCGGCGGCTCGGCCATCGACCCCGACGTGGTGGCCCAGATGCTCTCCCGCAGCCGCGATCCCCTGGAGGGCCTGACCGCGCGCGAAACCGAGGTCCTCGGCCTGATGGCGCAGGGTCTGTCGAACGCCGCCATCGCCAAGACCCTGGTGGTGACCCAGGGCGCCGTGGAAAACCACATCAGCAACATCTTCGCGAAACTCGGCCTGGAAGCCAGCCGCGACGAGAACCGCCGCATCCGCGCCGTGCTGACCTATTTGGACAGCACCGCCGTGCGCGCTTGATTCACTCGATCGATATCGTGCGGATGTTCGAGTGGGGTCGGTAGCTTGGGGGTATGGAGCTTTCGCCTGCCGGCCCGGTTCGGATCTCGACCATTGTGGACGGTGTGCTCGCCACGCTGTGGAGAGCACACGTCGCTTCTACGCGCCCCCGAAGACGGGTGCGGCTCGGTGCTGCTTTTGGTGCAGTGAGCCGCAAAACCGCACTGTCCTCGCAGCGGCTGTTTTCCTCGGGTGAGTCAGCGGGGAATGGCGTGACCGGGCCCGGCCGCGAGAGAGGCGGGGCGTTTGGTTCCTTGAATTCCCTCGCATCAAAGATAAGAGCCGCACCGGCACCGCCGGGAGAGCACGCAGTCCGTTCGCGCCAGGTCGCCGCGACCGTGCGCGCACACCCATCCGGTGCAAAGAAGAGAGCCGCACCCGCGCCACCAATCCGTGGCACAGACGCGGCCCCCAGCGCGACCCTCAGCGAACCCCTTGCCAACTCGTCGCCGGCACGAAGCGCACCGGCCGGCGTGGCCGTGGCACCTGCACCTCGACCACCGGCTCGGGCGGCGCCTGAAGCGCGGTCAGCACCGCCACCAAAGCCGCGAGTTCCTCGTCCGTCGGGTTCCCGCGCACGATCCGCACCACTGGCCCGCTCATCACACCGGCGGGTTTCCGTGCTTGCGCGCCGGGATGTCGGCGTGCTTGGTGCGCAGCATGGTCAGCGCGCGGATCAGCACCTCGCGCGTCCGGGCGGGCTCGATGACGTCGTCGACCAGGCCGCGCTCGGCGGCGTAGTACGGGTGCATGAGCTCGGTCCGGTACTCCTTGATCTTGAGCCGCCGGACGGTCTCCGGGTCGTCGGCCGCCTTGATCTCGCGGCGGAAGATCACGTTGGCGGCGCCCTCGGCGCCCATCACGGCGATCTCGTTCGTCGGCCACGCGAGCGACACGTCGGTGCCGATCGAGCGCGAGTCCATCACGATGTAGGCGCCCCCGTAGGCCTTGCGCAGGATGAGCTGCACGCGCGGCACCGTGGCGTTGCAGTAGGCATACAGCAGCTTCGCGCCGTGCCGGATGATGCCGCCGTGTTCCTGGTCCACGCCCGGCAGGAAGCCGGGCACGTCGACCAGCGTCACGAGCGGGATGTTGAACGCGTCGCACGTCTGCACGAACCGCGCGGCCTTCTCGCTGGCCTCGATGTCGAGCACGCCCGCGAGCGTCGCCGGCTGGTTGGCCACGATGCCGACCACGTGCCCGTCGAGCCGGGCGAACGCGCACACCACGTTCGTCGCCCAGCCGGCGTGCACCTGGAGGAACTCGCCGTCGTCCACGATCTCCTCGATCACGGCGCACATGTCGTACGCGCGCGCCGAGTCGGTCGGCACCAGGTCGAGCAGGCGGTCCGTCCGGCGGTCGACCGGGTCGGTGGTCGGCTCGACCGGCGGGGCCTCATTGTTGTTGGCGGGCAACAAGGACAGCAGGTACCGCACGTCCTCGAGGCACGACTGCTCGTCGTCGTACACGAACGCGGCCACGCCCGAGATGCCGGCGTGCACGTCGGCGCCGCCGAGGCCGTTCTGCGTGATCTCCTCGCCCGTCACGGCCTGCACCACGTCGGGGCCGGTGATGAACATCTGCGACGTCTCGCGGACCATGAACACGAAGTCCGTCAAGGCCGGCGAGTACGCCGCACCACCGGCACACGGGCCGAGCATCACGGAGATCTGCGGAATCACCCCCGAACACCGGGTGTTGCGCTGGAAGATGCCGCCGTAACCGGCGAGCGCGGTCACGCCCTCCTGGATCCGCGCGCCGGCGCCGTCGTTCAGCGACACGAGCGGCGCGCCCGCGGCCGCGGCGAGGTCCATCACCTTGTGGATCTTCTGCGCGTGCGCCTCGCCGAGCGCGCCGCCGAAGATGCGGAAGTCGTGGGCGTAGACGAAAACCGTGCGCCCGTGCACGGTCCCCCACCCGCACACCACGCCGTCCGAGTACGGGCGGCGGTGTTCGAGCCCGAAGGCCGTCGCCCGGTGGCGCCGCAGGGCTTCCAGCTCGGTGAAGCTGCCGGGGTCGAGCAGCAGCTCGATGCGCTCGTGGGCGGTCAGCTTTCCGCGCTCGTGCTGCCGGACGGTCGCCGCGTCGTC
Source organism: Amycolatopsis sp. NPDC047767 (assembly GCF_040704195.1). NCBI lineage: Bacteria > Bacillati > Actinomycetota > Actinomycetes > Pseudonocardiales > Pseudonocardiaceae > Amycolatopsis > Amycolatopsis sp. NPDC047767. The sequence goes on along the minus strand of NZ_JBEYSJ010000016.1, from coordinate 180,804 downwards.
AGGACCGCGCCGCGCAGCCTCCTTGATCTCGCGCAGCTCCACGAGCCGGTTGCCGAACGCTCCCTCTACGGCCAGTGCCTCAGACATGTACACGCCCCTTGTCGACGAGCCGATCAGCCAGATACCGGAGAATCACGTCTTGGTGGCGGGTCAGGAAGAAGTGCCCGCCCTGCAGCGTCACCAGCTCGAAGCCCGCCGCCGTGTGGTCGGCCCACGAGCGGACCTCGGCCACGGAGGCGACCGGGTCGTCGGTGCCGGTGAACGCGACCACCGGCGTGGCGAGCGGAAGGCCCGGCACGTGCCGGTAGGTCTCCACGGCGCGGTAGTCGTTGCGCACCACGGGAAGGATCATGCGCACGACGTCCTCGTCGCCGAGCAGGTCCATCTCGGTCCCGCTCAGGCGGCGCAGCTCGTCGAGCACGCCTTCGTCGGTGCGCGTGTGCACGGACTCGTCGCGCTGCCGCGAGGGCGCGCGACGGCCGGACACGAACAGCGTGTCCACCGGGGCCCCCGACGATTCCAGCCGCCGCGCCACCTCGTAGGCGACCATCGCGCCCATGCTGTGGCCGAACAACGCCAACGGCCGGTCCGTCTTGTCGCGCAGCAGCTCGGCGACCGCGTCGGCCATGGCGTCGATCGTGGTCAGGAACGGCTCGTGCCGCCGGTCCTGCCGTCCGGGGTACTGCACGGCGAGCACCTCGACGTCCGGCGCCAGGGCCCGCGAAACCGGGAAGTAGAAGCTGGCCGACCCGCCCGCGTGCGGCAGGCACACCAACCGCGCCCGAGCCTCCGGCGCCGCGTGGAACCGCCGAAACCAGGCGTCTTCCGCGTGGGCGACCATGTCGTCCCACCGCCTTTCCGTCTGTCACAACGTCTGTCAGAACGTCTGTCACAACGGGACGAGGTCACGCCGACCGGGTCCCCCGACGCACCAAGCTAGCCCGCCCGGCAGCCGCCCAACGACCCCTAAGCGCCCCTAAAGGCAGCCTGAAAGGAGACCCTCCACAATGGACCTCAGACCTGGTCGGCCCCGCCCCGGAGCTGGTCCAGGAACGCCCGCGCGGCCGGCGAAGCGCTCGCGCTCACGGCCACAGCGACGGTCCGCGGCGTGCGCGGCACCAAGGGCCGCAGCACGGTGCCGTCGAGCCGCGGCACGCCGACCGACGGCAGGATGCTCACGCCCAGGCGCGCCCGCACCATCTCCAGCACGGCCGACATCTCGCGCGCCTCGAACGTCGCCTTCAGGTGAACCCCGGCCTTCTCCGCGGCGGCCGAGAACACCTGCGCGCAGCCGCCCGTCGGGCGGACGAACGGCTCCTCGGCGAGGTCCGCGTAGGACACGGCCTCGCGCTCCGCCAGCCGATGGCCGGCGGGCAGCACGGCGCACATCTCGTGGCTGTCGAGCAGCACCGTCCGCAGGCCGGGCGCGGGCAACGTGACCACGGCGGCGTCGGCGACCCCCAGGTCGAGCCAGTCGCGCACCTCCTGGTCGCTGCCCTCGATCAGGCGCACCGCGACGAGCGGGTGGCGTTCGGTGAACGCCCGCAGCTCGGCGGGCAGCCGTGTGCCCGTGGCGGTGGGCAGGCTGGCGATCCGCAGCGTCCCGGTGATCTGGCCGGCGACCTCGGCGACCTCCGCGCGCAGCAGGTCCACCTGCCGCACGGCCTCGCGCGCCCGCCGGACGGCGCGTTCGCCGGCTTCGGTGAGGGTGACGCCGGTGCGCTGGCGGGTGAGCAGCGGCGCACCGAGCTCGGCTTCGAGCGAGGCGATCGAGCGGCTCACCGCGGGCTGCGCCATGCCGAGGCGCTCACCCGCCGCCGTGAAACCGCCGTGGTCGGCCACGGCCAGGAGCACCTTGAGCTGCTGCATCGTCGTCACGAGGACCTCCCACCATGATCGCCGCGGCATACAGCCATAACGCGAAGGACATTTCCCACGGCTCGTCCAGAACATTACCGTCATGGAGCAACCGAGCAAAACAAGAGGAGTCATTAGTCATGCGAGTGCTGATCACCGGGGCGTCGAAGGGCATCGGCCGGACCGTCGTCGACCGGCTGGCCGCCGAGGGCCACCACCCGATCGGCCTGGCGCGCACCGCGCCGGCCGAATTCCCCGGCAGCTTCCACGCCGTCGACCTCGGCGACCGCGACGCCACCGCCGCGACGCTCGACAAGGTCCTCGCGGAAGGTCCCGTCGACGCGGTGGTGAACAACGTCGGCTTCGCCAAGCTGGCGCCGCTCGGGTCGATCGACCTCGACGACATCGCCCACGCCTACGACCTCAACTTCCGCACCGCGGTGCAGGTGACCCAGGCCGTGCTGCCCGGGATGCTCGCCGCCGGGCGCGGCCGGATCGTGAACGTCACGAGCATGGTCACCCTCGGCACCGCGAACCGCACCACCTACGCGGGGTCGAAGGCGGCGCTCGAGACCGCCACCGCCATCTGGGCCGGGGAGCTCGGGGCCAGCGGCATCACCGTGAACGCCGTCGCACCCGGGCCGACGGAAACCGAGCTGTTCCGCCGCGGCACCCCCGCCGGGTCCGAAGGCGAAGCCCGGTTCCTGGAGAAGCTGCCGGTCGGCCGGCTCGGGCGGCCGGCGGAGATCGCCCACGCCATCTGTTTCCTGCTTTCCGACGACGCCGGATTCATCACCGGCCAGGTCCTGCGCGTCGACGGCGGAGGGAGCATCGCCACGGCCTGAGGCCGCCACGGACTCGACAAAACGGCCACGGCGGCCCGCCCGATTCGGGCAGAATCGCCGAGATGGCACCCACTTTCGTCCTCGTCCACGGTTCGAACGCCCCCGGGCGCTGCTTCACCTCACTGCAGCGTGAGCTCGCGCTGCTCGGCCACCGCTCGCTCGCGGTCGACCTGCCCGGCCACGGTGCGGCGGGGTTCTCGGCGGCGTACCAGGCACAGGACCTGGAGACGTTCGCCACCGAGCCCTCGCCGCTGGCGGGCGTGACCCACGCCGAAGTGGTGGCCGCGCTGACGGACGTGGTCCGGCGGGTGCACGAGCACGGTCCGGTGATCCTCGTGGGGCACAGCCGGGGCGGGATGGCGGTCACGAGCGTCGCGAACGCCGTGCCGGACCTGCTGGCGCGCACGGTGTACCTGACGGCGTGGTGCTGCGTGACCGGCAACCCCGCCCGCTACCTGCAGGACCCGGCCCACGTTCCGACAGCGCTTCTCGAAGCGGCCACCGTCAGGGTCGGTGATCCGGGGCAGCTCGGTGTGCTGCGCATGAACTGGCGCACCGCCGACGCGACGCAGCTCGCCGCGTTGAAGCGGGCGATTCTGGCCGACGGCACCGACGCCGAGCTGCTGTCGTTCCTGGCCGGCATGGATCCGGACGAGAGCCTGGACGGCGGTGACGACGTCATCGACGCCGCCACCTGGGGCCAGGTGCCGCACACCTACGTGCGCTTCACCCGGGACGAGAGCATGCCGTTGGCCCTGCAGGACAATTTCATCAAGGAGGCCGACGCACGCACGCCCGACAACCCGTTCGACGTCCACTCGCTCGAAGCGTCGCACGTCGGGCCGCTCATCCACTCCGCGGAGCTCGCCTCCGTGCTGGCGAGCCTCACACTCCGGTAGACGAACCCGGCCGCACGATCATCAGCACCGTGACCACGGCCCACAGCAGGTTGAACACCCCCGTCGTCATGGCCAGCCGGCCGGCGACGCGGGTGTCCAACGCGGTCGCCACAGACGACCCGGCTGCCTCGGCCGGCACCGCGCCGTCACCCGAAGGTCCCGCCAGCGCGGCCCGCTGACCCGGCAGCACGAACATCAGAAGCACCACCGCGGCCACCGCGGTCAGGGCGATCGAGACGAGCACCCACGTCTGGCCCGTCACCTTCATCGTCCCGGCGACGGCGAAACCGAACACCGGCACGGCGATCGACACCCACGCGTACACGCGGCAGATGCGGTGCAGCAGCGCCAACGTCGAGCGATCACCCCGCTTCAGGGCGGCGGGGAACATACTGGCGGCCACGGCCACGGGCCCGACGGCGAGGATCGCCGCCAGCACGTGGATCGACAGGAAGACTTTGCTCACGGCCTTGACGCTAGCCCTCGCGTTTCACCGCCCGGAACCGGCTGGATCGCCGTCTTCCGCCGGATTCACGCCAGTCGCCGGAAACTAGCGCTTGTCCGATTCGGGCACCCGCACCGCGAGGAACACCAACGTCCGGTTCAGCTTGAAGCCCAGGTGCTCGTACAGCCGGATCGCGCCGACGTTCGACGCGGCGGCGTGCAGGAACGGCAGCTCCCCGCGTTCGCGGATGCCCGCCGCGACCGCGCGGATGAGCCGCGCCGCCAAGCCCTGGCCGCGCAACGCCGGGTCGGTGCAGACCGCGCTGATCTCCGTCCAGCCCGGCGGGTGGAAGCGTTCGCCGGCCATCGCGACGAGGGCGCCGTCGCGCCGGATGCCCAGGTAGGTGCCCAGTTCGATGGTGCGCGGCAGGAACGGGCCGGGCTGCGTGCGGGCGACGAGGTCGAGCATCTCGGGCACGTCGGCTGCGGTCAGGCGGACGGCTTCCGCGTCGGGAGCCACGGTCAGGCCGGTGCCCTCGAGCTGCACGCCCGGCGTCTCGCCGAGCACGGTCCAGCCCGCGGGCGCGGGACCCGTCGCGCCGGCGATCACAGCCGTGGCACCAGGTCCGGCGAGGTCGGCGATGTCACGCCAGACTTGGTCGTCCGGCTGATCCGGCAGGGCGACGAAGGGCGCGACGTCCGCGGGGTAGCGCAGGACCTGGCCCTTCTGCTCGGCCAAGTGCGCGTGCGGTCCGGTCAGCGCTGCCCACACCGGGTTGTCGAGCGGCGACGAGCTCATCCTGCCTGCCATTTCGTAGTCGGAGCGACACTCCAGAATGCGGTGGCGGCCAGGCGTTGTGCCACCCGATCCCACATGCTGGGGTGTGACTCCCCGAACTACGCGCGCAACGCCTCGAACGACGCCTTCAGCGCCGGGTAGTACTCGTCGAACGACGGCCGCACCGAGTCGTCGCGCGCGGCGACCAGCAGGTCGAGGTAGTACTCCCAGCCGGGCCCGATCTCGCCGATCCCGTCGGTGCTCGTCAGGTGGTGCACCAGCCGCAGCTCGGTCCCGTCCTCCACTTCGGACACGAGCAGCTCCATCGGCCACCCGCCGGCGTCCTCCATGCCCAGCAACGCCAGCCGCCGCGGTGCCTCACACGCGTCGACGCGCATGTCGATCCACGGCTTGCCCTCCTCGAACACCATCTGCACCCGGACCGTTTTCCCGGGCGCGCCTTCGCCTTCCCACGGCCCGAACCACAGCGCCGTGCGGTGCGGCTGCGTCACGTCGGCCCAGACGTCTTCGGGTGACGTCGCGAACGTGCGGCGCAGCACGAGGTCGAAGCCGCCGTCGGTGCGTACCAGCTCTGCCATGAGGGACCCCTTCCGCGTCGAGGACGCCAGGGTAGCCGCGAACCGGGCAAATCAGGCCGGAAACTGGCCGGATGGGGTTCTACCGTTCGCAACCACGACGTCGAAAGGATTCCGATGAGCCCCGTCGAGACCAACCAGCCGCTGGGCACGCCGACCTGGATCGACCTGGCCGTGCCCGACCTCGATCGCGCGCGGGCCTTCTACGGCGCCGTCTTCGGCTGGGACTTCGACGGCGGCGACTGCCTCCTGCGCGGCCTCCCCGTCGCCGGTCTGCACCACGCGGCCGACCCCCTGCCCGGCTGGCAGGTCCACCTCGCGACGGACGACTGCGCCGCCACCGCCGAAGCCGTCACCGCGGCCGGCGGGACGCTGCTGCGCGAACCGCACGACGTCGGGGACCGCGGCCGAGCCGCGCTCGCCGTGGATCCGTCCGGCGCCCCGTTCGGTCTGTGGGAGGGGCACGCCTTCCCCGGCGCCCGCCTGGTCAACGAGCCCGACACCCTCGTGCGCAACGACCTCGTCACTCCCGACGCGACCGACGCCCGCAAGTTCTACTGCACCGTCTTCGGCTTCACGCTCGACGGCAACGCCGACCTGCCCGACGCCGACTTCACCTTCCTGCGCCGGCCCGACGGCCACGAGGTCGGCGGCATCTTCACCCTCCGGGACGCCACCACTTCGGCCTGGGCCACCACGTTCGAAGTCGCCGACGCCGACGCAGCAGCCACCAAGGTCCGCACCGCGGGCGGCGAAGTCGCTTCAGTGGAGGGGACGCCGTACGGGCGGATGGCGACCGTGACCGACCCGTTCGGCGCCGGCTTCACGATGATCGCGCGCCCTTGACCAAATCACGGCGGACGTGGCCGGGCACCCAGCTCGCTCCGGCCGGGCCGGCCCACCCGCGCCGCACGAACGCGACCAGCTCGGCCAGCCCGCGGTGACCGGTCCCCGGACGCCACACCAGTGACCACGGGTAACACGGCACCGGCTCGACCACCGGAATGCGCTGCAGTTCGTGCCGCTCGGGCCACGCGATGCGGATCTTCTCGCCGACGAACGTCAGCAGCGTGCGCGACTCCGCCAGCGTGTCGAGCAGCGCTTCGAGCCCGAAGTTCGGCCCGGCGGGGTCGACGTCCACGCCGAACTCCGCCGACAGCTCGGCGTAGAAGCCCTCCCACTCGCTGCCGCGCCGGATCCCCGGCACCCACGCGCGGTGCTCGGCGACCTCGGCCAGGCGCACCTCCCGCCGCCCGGCCAGCGGGTGCTCCGGCCCGACCACGATCTGCAACGGCTCTAGGTACGCGTACACGTGCTTCAGGCCCTCCGGCGGCTCACGCAGGTACGTGAACCCGGCGTCGACCGCGCCCGCGCGCAGCTCCCGCAGCGTCTCGGCCGCGCCGCCGGACGTGAGCATCTCCATCGGCACCTCACGGTGGTCGCGGTGGAACTCCCGGAACAGCTCGGCCGCCGCCAGCCGCCGCCCGAGCACGTCGACCCGCAACGGCCGCGTCTCCCGCTGCACCGACTCCACCGCTTCGGCGACCGCACTCAGCACGGCTTTCGCGCGCGGCAGGAACGTCCGCCCGTCCGCCGTCAGCGACGCCCCGGCCGCGACCCGCTCGAACAGCACGACCCCCAGCTCGCCCTCCAGCCCCGCCACGCGCTTCGACACGGCCTGCTGGCTGATCCCCAGCCGCCCGGCCGCCAGCCGGAACTGCCCCTCCTCGGCGACCGCGACGAAGGCACGGAGTGCTTCGAAGTTCATGCCCTCCAGTGTCACCTCACCCCGATGGCGTGACCCGCCCGGCCGTCACAGGTCCGCCAAGGGATAACCCATGCCGGCCTCCTGGATCTCGTCGAAGTCCTCCACCGTGAGCCCCCGGCCGGTGAACCGCTCGACGGCCACCAGGCCCTTCTCATACCGGTCCCGCCAATCGTGGAAGTCCAGCCCCTCGACGGCGGCGGCCACTTCCGGATCGTCGCCGAGCGAGCGGCCGAGTTCGTCCGAGGCGAGGAGTTCGCCGTCGCGAGCGAAGGAGAGCCGGCTGACGGCGTTGACGTTCCAGAACATGCTCGCGGCGCGTCCTTCTCGCGACAGTTCGGCCAGCACCTCGCGCTGCGCGCCACGAATCCCGTTCTCCTCGATGGCCAGCACGATTCCGTCCACTTCGGACGCCGTCACCCAGGGGCCGAACTCGAGGTCCGAGTCGAGCAGGTCCTCGATCGGTTCCGGCTCCCGGATGTCCGCGCCGAACGCCTGCAAGACCTCCCGCAGCGTCAGCCCCACGACCACAGTCACGGTCGCCCCCTCCGACAGTGCACTCTGGCTGACCCACCGGTACGCCGCCTCGGGTAGGTCGACCCCTGGGGGCTCCGGCTCGCCGCGCAGCCGGTGGCCCAGCCGGTCGGCTCGCGCGTGGACCACGGCCGGTGCCGGCGGCGCTTCCCACACGACCAGCTCGTAGTTCTCGGTCTCGACGTCGTCGCGGCCGTACGCGTACACCCGCACCCGCAGGTCACCCGGCCGCGGCGGTGTCGCGATCCGACGGTGGTTGTAGTGCTTCGGTCCCACGAAGGTCGCGTCGCCGCGGCGAGCCGGCCAGCTGACCTCCGCAATCTCGTGCCAGCCCTGCGTGTCGATCTTCGCCGGTGGCTCGGCGAGCACCCGCATCCGGACTTCCAGCACCCCGGTTTCCCGCCCGGTCCGCACGAGCACTCCACCGTCGACGACTTCGACCAGCCCGTTGTCCGCGAATTCGCCTGGCTCGGCGACCGGTCCCTCGGCCAGCGCGAACACGTGGTCGCGCACGGCCACCTGCATAGAGCCGAAGGCCGGCAAGCGGTACTCGGCGCGCTTCTTGGCAAGCACCGCCTCCTCGTACACCACGGGCATGCTCCGGCTCGGCAGAAGAGCCGACGCCACGCCCAGCCCGAGCCCGATGTGCGCGGCCACCTTGTCGTACGCGGCATCGCCCAGCACGCCGGCCGCCGTCACCACGGCCACCGCGAGGTACGCCGCCCCGTGCGCCGCGGCGACCGCCTCTTCGTCGCCCGCTGCGTCCGCACCCAGCGACCCGGCCACGGCCTCGTGCTCGACCAGCCGCGACACCAGGCCGGCGATCACCTCCACCGCACCCGGCCGGGAAGTATCGAAGAATCGGGCTTCGCGCAACGCCTCGGCCTCGGTGTTCAAGGACCCGAAGGCGAACGTCCCGGTAGCGCGGTCGCCCAGACCCGCCGCGGCGCCCGCCACCGGCGGCAATGCGCGCACGGTGAGCTCCAGCGCCCCGTGCACGCGTTCCACGATCCAGACCGGCAGCCCCCGCAAGGCCCGGATCGCTTCGGGCTCCCCGGGCCGCGCGCGGTGTTCCTGCCCGCCACGCCACCGGCCGAGCGCGGCCGCGGCCGTCACCGGCACCGCGGCCGCCACGCGCGGCGCCTCCCGGACGATGGCTTGGACCAAAGCCGGCATCACCTCGTCTTCGCGAGCTGTCCCGGGCGTGCGGTCGGAATCGTTGTCCCCCATGGCACCCATCCTGCCCGATCACCGTCCGCCGCGGGGACCGTTCCCGAACGCCGCTCGAACTCGATTGCGCTGCCGGCCTCCCGACCGCTAAACAGGCATCGTGAACCTCCGCCTCCTCGAAGCGACCGCCGACGACGCCGCCGAACTGATGGTGCTGCAGCGGTGCTGCTGGGTGCAGGAAGCCCTGCTCAACAACACCTTGGAGATCCCCGCGCTCCACGAGACGCTCGACGAGGTCCGCGAGTGGATCCGCACGTGGCGGGTGTGGGTGTTGCGGCAGGGTCCGCGCCTGGTGGGCGCGGTGCGCGGGCGGCTCGAGGACGGCGCCTGGGAAGTCGGGCGGCTGATGGTCGCGCCCGACCTCGCCGGGCACGGCCTGGGCCGGCGGCTGCTGGAGCAGGTGGAGAGCCAGGCGCCCGCGTCGGCGGACCGCTTCGAGCTCTTCACGGGCGCCGCGAGCAAGCGCAACATCACGATGTACGAACGCGCGGGCTACCGCTTGACCGACCAGTCCGGCCCGGTCGACGGCCACATCCAGCACGCGGTCTTCCTGGTCAAACGCCGGGCGTGATCACCCCGTGTGCAGGTGCGCCGCCAGCCGGATCCGCAGCCCGCGCACGTCGGCCAGCGCCACCGAGAACGTCTCCGCCGGCCGGTGCCCCGCGGTGTTGTTCCACCGTCCACACGGTCCGGTGACGTACGTGAACCCGTTACGCGTCAGGGGAACCGACCAGATCTGCTCGCTGCCGCGCCCCGCTCCGGACCGCGGCGCGTGCCAGAACTGCGCCGTCGCCATCACCTCACCCAGCGCCCCCACGAACGCGGGCACGTCCTCGTCGCGCAGCCCGAGCCCCCGCCCGGCCCACACCCGCGGCAGGTCCGGTTCGCCCTCCCCGGGCCGCAGCGCACGCCCGAACACCACCTCGTCGTCCCCGACGTCAACACTCCAGCCCGGCGCCGTGATGCGCACCATGGTTCGACTCGCTTCCTGAGTTCCGGCGCCGAGTGAACCACGCCCGCGCCGAACCCGACTGAGCGATCACCGCTTCAGGAAGCGTGTTCCGCCTGACTCCCCTCACCACAGCCCCGGTCCGCGCCGCCTCGCCGGGTCAGTCGCACACCAGCACTACCTTCCCCGGCGCGTGACCCTCAGCCAGCAACCGCTGCGCCTCGGCCGCCTGGTCCAGAGGGAACGTCCGCGCCACGCGCACCGAGAGCGTGCCCGCCTCGGCCAGCTCCACCAACGTCAGCAGGTCCCGCCCGTCGAGGCGAGCGAACACCGGAATGGTGCCGGGGAAAGAGAACTCCGCGATCGACGCGACCCGCACGTCCGGCGCGGCCAGGTCCGGAGTGGACGAAAGGGCGCCCCGGCCGGTGGTGTCGAGCACGGCGTCGACACCACCCGGAGCCAACGCGCGGACCCGCGAGGCAAGGCCCGAGCCGTAGCCAACCGGCGAGGCACCCAGCGACCGCAGATACGCGTGATTCGCCTCCGAAGCCGTCCCGATCACCCGCACCCCCCGCGAAACCGCGAGCTGCACCGCGAGCGAACCCACGCCACCCGCGGCCGCGTGCACCAGCAGCGTCTCACCCGCGGACAAGCCGAGAGCCCGAACCGCCTGCAACGCGGTCAGCCCACCCAGCGGCAACCCGGCCGCCTCGGCCCACGACAGCCGAGAAGGCTTGCGCGCCAACATCCGCACGTCGGCGGCCACCTTCTCCGCATACCCACCATTGCGATGGGCGACGTCCCCGCGGACGTACCCGATCACCTCGTCGCCAGGGGAGAACTCGGGCGCCGCCGGACCCGCTCGCTCAACGACGCCCGCGATGTCCCACCCCGGCACCGCCGGGAAGTACGTCTCGAGGGCGTCGGCCTGCACGCCGGCCTGCACGCCGAGGTCCGCGGGGTTCAGCGCCGCCGCCCTCACCCGCACCAGCACGCCGTCGAGGTTCGTCTTCGGGTCCGGCAGTTCGGCGAGCTCCAGCACCTCCGGCCCGCCGAACCGGTGGTGCACCACGGCTTTCACGCCTCCGGCTCCAGCGGAAGATCGCCCAGCACGTCGTGGCGGGAGATCTTCCACTCGCCGTCGACGCGGCGCAGCTCGGTTTCGTAGTAGCCCGACTCGATCGGCCGCACCACCGGCGACGGCAGCGTGCGCGTCTCGAACACCACGTACTGCGCCGACAACCGCGCCCGGTCGCCGTCGACCTCGATGAGGTGGTCCGCCGTCACGTGGTGCCCGGTGCCGCCTTCGGGGTGTGGCTTCATGAAGTTCTCCACCGCGTACTGCACCCCGGCGCCGCCGATCAACGGCTCGCCGATCTGCTCGTACGCGCCGGGGCCGGTCCGGACGTGGATCCGGACCTCGGCGTCGTCGGTGAACAGCGCGCCCTGCGCGGCGCCGTCACGCCGGTCGGTCGCGCGGACATAGCGGGCCAGGACCTCCTGGACCGCGCGTTCGTCACTCACGGAAATGGCCTTTCTCTGGGGGACGATTCCAGCCAACCCCCGCGTGACCTGCGGAACGATGACCGTCCGGGCGACGATCATTACCCTGGAGGTATGGATCGCCTGGAGACGCGCGAGCTGGCCTACTTCGTCGCGGTGGCCGAGGAGCTGCACTTCGCCCGTGCCGCCGAGCGGCTCGGCATCGCCGCGCCGCCCCTCTCGCGTGCGATCGCCCGGCTGGAGCGGCGCATCGGCGTGCGGCTGTTCGACCGCACGAGCCGTCGCGTCTCCCTCACCGAAGCCGGCGAGGTCTTCCTCGCCGAGAGCCGCGCGGCGCTGGCCGCCGTGGACACCGCGGTGCGGCGCGCCCAGCGCGCGGCCCGGCCGGCGAGCCTCGTGGTCGCCGTCCGCTCCGGCACCGGAGCGGGCCTGCTGTCCGACCTGCTCGAGGCCTACGCGCACCGCCCCTCCGCCGCACCGGTCGAGCTGCTGTTCACCACCGACCAGACCCGAGCGCTGCGCGAAGGCACCGCCGACGTCGCCGTGCTCTGCGCGTCCTCGGACACCACCGGACTCGCGACCACGGAGCTCGCCGTCGAATCGCCGGTCGCCCTCCTGCCCGCATCCCATCCCTTCGCGACGCGCGCGGCCGTCCCCCTCGACGAGCTGCGCCGCGTCGACGCCTACCGCGCGACGTGCCCGCCGGTGTCGCTCGACGAGATCGTCGACCGCGTCGCGCTCGGCCAGCTCGTCGTCGTTGTCGGCGAGAGCGCCGCGAGCCGGATCGGCGACGCCGTGGTGGCCGTTCCGGTCGTCGGCCAGGCCGGCACCACGCTCGTGCTGGGCCGCGCCGCGGGCGCGCCGACGCCGGACCTGAAGGCCTTCGAACGCACCGCGAAGGACGTCGCCGCGCGGCGCCTCGCCACCGCCGGCACGGCGTAGCCCGCGCGCTCGAAGATCGCCCCAAACCCTCCCGAACTGCGCTTATGCACGTTCGTCGCGAAATCCTTGACTTCAAATTGAGCAAGTGATTTAGTCAATTCACTCGCAGAACGGAGTCACCGATGACCGAAGCGCACCCGAAACCCGGGCTGTCCGAACAGCTCGTGGCGGGGCTGCTGGAGCTGATCGCCGACGAGCGACTGGCGCCGGGCGACAGCCTGCCGACCGTGCGCGTGCTGGCCGAGCGGTTCTCCGTGACCACGCCGACGATCCGGGAAGCACTGCGCCGGTTGCAGACCACCGACGCGGTCCGCATGCGCCACGGCTCGGGCATCTACGTGGGCGACGGCATCCACCGCACGCTCATGCCGAACCCGAACTCCGCGCCGATGAAGGACGAGCTGATCCTCCAGCTCGTCGATGCCAGGCTCACGATCGAGCCCGGCATCGCCGCGCTGACCGCGGTCAACCGCAGTGAGGAAAGCCTGCAGCGCCTGGAGCTCGCGCTCGACACGGCCAAGCGCGACAGCACCGACCACCGGCCGCACCTGAACTTCCACCGGGAGCTCGCCGGCGGTTCGGGCAACCAGGTGCTCTTCGAGGTCGTCGACTCGCTGCTCGCCGCGCGTGGCCGGGAGCAGAAAGCCCTGCGTGCCCTCATCGAGGACCGCCGGCGCGACTACGAGGAGCACCTCGCCATCTTCGACGCCGTGCGCTCCGGCGACGCGGCCGCCGCGGAGGAACACACCCGCCACCACCTCGAACAACTCCGCACCGAAGTGGCCCGCCAGCTCGGGCGGGCCGAATGACCGGGAAAGACACCATGCCGATCGCACCACGTTCACACCGCCTCGCCGATCTCACCTGGCCCGAGATCGACGACCTGCGCCCGCACGCCCCCGTGGCGATCGTGCCGCTCGGAGCCACCGAGCAGCACGGCCACGGGCTCGCGCAGCGCACCGACACCACCCGGGCCGAGGTCGTCGCAGACCTTGTGGCGCAACACCTTTCACCGAAGGTCGTGGTGACCCCGGTGATCCCCGTGGGGGTCTCCGAGCACCACATGGCCTTCCCCGGCACGCTCACGCTGTCGCCGATCACGCTGCAGCAGGTGATCGTGGAACTCGTCACCAGCCTGCACCGCCACGGCTGGCGCAAGGTCTACGTGCTCACCGGCCACGGCGGCAACAACGCCACGGTCGAGGTCGCCGTCACGCGGCTGCGCACCGACCTGCCCGACCTGCACATCGCGTGGAGCGGGATCACGCCCGTGGTCTCGGACCTCGTGTCGAAGCTGTCCGAAAGCCGGATCGGCGGCCACTCCAGCGAAATCGAGACCTCGCAGGCGATGTTCGCCGACCCGGACCTCGTGCTCCCCGAGCGGCTCACCCCCGGCAGCTCCACCTTCGACGACCTCGACCAGGCGGGCAAGCTCAGCCGCTCGCGGCCGGGGATCCACTTTCCACAGTCCTATCACGACCTGAGCAAGACCGGCACGCTCGGCGACGCCACCAAGTCGTCCGTCGAGATCGGTGCTCGGCTGGTGGAAGCCACCGTCGAGCGCATCAGCGGCTTCCTGCAGGAGTTCCTCGACCTGCCGGAACGCCAGTCCGCCCCCACCCTCACCCGCATTCCCCAGGAGACGCCATGACCGCCCCGACCCGACGCCGTCTCGGAGTGGCCACCCTCGTGCTCGCGGCCGGCCTCACGCTGACCGCCTGCGGTGGCAGCGACGACCAGGCCGCCAACCCGCTCGGCACCGCCACCCCCGGCAAGGTCCACTTCGCCTTCCGCTCCGACGACAAGCCGACGTCGTTCATCGACGGCGGCAAGCCCGCCGGCTTCCTCATCGAGCTCACGCAGGCGATGGCGCAGAAGATGAACCTGACCGCCGACTACACCGCGACCGACTTCGCGAGCATGCTGCCCAACATCCGCAACCACAAGTACGACTCGGCCGCGTTCGGCACGCTCGTCACGCCGCCGCGCCAGGAGGTCACCGACTTCACCACCGCGGTGAACTACGGGCAGGCGCAGCTGATCTCCCGCAAGAGCGCGCCACTGGCCACTGTGGACGCTTCGGGTGGCAAGACCATCGCGATCACCCGCGGCAGCGAGCTGATCCCGCTCGTGAAGAAGCGCGTGCCGACCGTGACGGTCAAGGAGTTCCCCAACATCGCGGCCAGCTCCAACGCGCTCACCGCCGGACAGGTCGACGGGCTGTTCACCGGCGTCGCGACCACGAACGACCTCCTGGAGAAGCACCCGGACTACCAGGCCTCGCCGGCGATCACCAGCGGCATGACCGCGTTCCCGGTCGCCAAGGACAAGCCCGAGCTGAAGAAAGCGCTCGACGACGCGCTCAAGGCCGTGATCGCCGACGGCACGTACACGAAGCTGTTCGACAAGTGGAACCCCAAGGGCGTCGCGATCCCGGACGACATGCTCAAGGCCTACCCCGGCATGCAGCAGCGCCCCGGCGTCACCGCTGCCGACGGGTCCTGAAAGGACAGCGCCATGGACGGTCTGAAACAAATCTGGGACACGTTCTTCGACCTCGACCTCATCGGCAGCACGCTCCCCACGCTGCTGAAGGAGGGGCTGCTGAACACCCTGTTCCTCACCGTGCTCGCGAGCGCGATCGGCCTCGTGGTCGGCATCTTCCTCGCCAGCGGCCTGATGTCCCGCTTCCGCGTGCTGCGCCTGCCCTGCCGCTGGTACGTCGACATCCTGCGCGGCCTGCCCCACATCCTGAGCATCTACCTCATCGGCCAGGGCCTGCCGCTGGCCGGGCTCACGATGTTCGGCAACTGGACCTACGGCTACGCGGCGCTCGCGATCGGGCTCATGGAAGGCGCTTACATGGCGGAGATCTTCCGCTCGGGCTTCCAGAGCGTCGACAAGGGCATCGTCGAAGCGTCGCGCAGCCTCGGGATGTCGCACACGAAGACCATGCGGCTCATCGTGATCCCGATCGGGTTCCGGCGCGTGCTGCCGGCGCTCACCGGCCAGTTCATCCTGGTCATCAAGAGCACGGCCCTGGTCTACCTGCTGGGCCTCGCCGCCGGGCAGCGGGAGATGTTCGCGATCGCCCAGGACACGTCCACCAACAACGCTTCGCTCTCACCGCTGGTCGCCGCGGGCCTGTTCTACCTCGCGATCACCGTGCCGCTCACCTACGTGGTGAACAAGTGGGACAAGCGGATGCGCGAAGGCCGGCCCGCCGCGGCGACCACGCCGGCGGCCGTGCGCACCGAGGAGGCACTCGTATGACGCGGGCGAGCACCGCGGCGGCCGACGCCGTGACCACCACCGGGACGACCGTCCGCTACGAGCACATCGACAAGACCTTCGGCAACACCCCGGTGCTGCATGACATCGTGCTCGAAGCCCCGGGCGGCACCACCACGTGCATCATCGGCCCGTCGGGTTCCGGCAAGTCGACGCTGCTGCGCTGCACCAACCTGCTGGAGATCCCGACCGCCGGGCGCATCTTCATCGGCGACCAGGCCATCACCGACAAGGGCGCCGACGTCGACCGCATCCGCACCCGCGTCGGCATGGTGTTCCAGAACTTCCACCTGTTCCCGCACCACACGGTGCTCGACAACGTGACGCTCGCCCAGCAGCAGGTGCTCGGCGTGTCTCGCGACGAAGCTGTGGAGACCGCGCGGGCGAACCTCGCCGCGGTCGGGCTCGCGGCGTACGAGAACCGCCGGCCCTCCCAGCTCTCGGGCGGTCAGCAGCAGCGCGTGGCCATCGCGCGGTCGCTGGCGATGAACCCCGAGGTGATGTTGTTCGACGAAGCGACGTCCGCACTCGACCCCGAGCTCGTGAAAGGCGTGCTCGCCGTGATGCGCGACCTGGCTTCCCGCGGCATGACGATGATCGTGGTGACGCACGAGATGCGGTTCGCCCGTGAGGTCGCCGAGCAGGTCGTGTTCCTCGACCAGGGACGGCTCGTGGAAGCCGCCCACCCCACCGAGTTCTTCGAGTCCCCCCGCAGTGACCGGCTCCGGTCCTTCCTCGACGAGGTGCTCTGAATGAGATTCGCCAAGCTCGCCGCTGTCGCCGCGCTTGCGCTGACCGCCACGGCGGTCGTCCCGCAGACCGCGTCCGCGACCCCCTCCGTGCGCAACTACCCCCGGGTTTCGACGGGCTGCACCGCGCACTCGACCTCCCTGCCGCTCGGGCAGACGGTCACGCAGACCATCACCTCCGGCGGGCTTTCCCGCGACTACCTGATCCACCTGCCCGCGAACTACCAGCCGGGTCACCCGAAGCCCGTGGTCATGGCGTTCCACGGCCGCAAGGGCGACGGCAGCGACATCGAAGAGTTCTCCGGCATCGACGGCCTCGACACCATCGCCGTCTACCCCGTGGGCGCCAAGGGCGAAGCCGACCAGCGCGCCTGGCAGAGCGCGCCGTACGCCGCGCCGGGCGTCGACGACGTCCGCTTCGTCGGCGACCTGCTCGACCACCTGCAGGCGACGCTGTGCGTGGACCCGCTGCGCATCTTCGCCACCGGCAAGTCCAACGGCGCCGGCTTCGTGTCGCTGCTGGCCTGCCAGCTGCCGATGCGCATCGCCGCCTTCGCCACGATCGCCGGCGCCTTCTACCCCGGCACCACGGTCGGCTGCTCGTCGAGCGTCCCCGCCCCGATCGTCGACTTCCACGGCACGGCCGACCCGACCATCGAGTACAACGGCGGCACCAGCCACAGCGAGCCCATCCCCAACCTCATGGACTGGGCCCAGAACTGGGCGAACCACAACCACTGCACCGCGACGCCGGTCAGCACCCCGATCGGCTCCGACGTGATCCAATTCTCGTGGCAGAACTGCGCCGTCAACGCCTCCGTCACCCACTACCGCATCCTCGGCGCCGGCCACACCTGGCCCGGCGAGCTCGTGGACAGCGGCCCCGGCTCGGCGACGCAGACGATGAAGGCCCAGCAGGTGATCTGGAACTTCTTCAACGCCCACACGCTCGGCTCTGGTTTGTTCCGCTGATCTGAGGAAATGCCCGGCCGGGCGCAGCTGCACCCGGCTGGGCATTTCCTTTTGTCCGGACCCTTTGCCGGCCCGGGCGGGTACTCGGTCAGATCTTCCTTGACTCGCGGATCGGTCGAGGAGGGCACGGTCATGAATTCGGACGACCGACGGGCCGGCGCGGGACGGCCCGGGCAAACGACGGCGTCGACCTGTCCCAGCGCGAGTCGAACTCGGCGGAGCTGCTGCGAAGCAACGGCTTCACGATCGAGGCGCCGGTGGCTCCGCGGTTGATGATCGCCTTCTCATGCGCGAGGGCAGCGCGGCGCGCGCCCTGGTGCTCGAAGAACTCCTGGCAAAATGGATCTTGGCATAAGTTGATCCAGGAGGTTGTCGGTCGGCGCGGGAGGAAGGGACAGCAGCCTCCGTGGATCGTCTCCGACGAGTTGTGGGTGCGGATCGAGCCGCCGCTACCGGTCGTCGGGCGACGCACTGACCATCCAGGCCGCCAGCGTCCGGATGACCGGAAGGTCCCGTGCGGCATCCTGTTCGTGCTCTGCACCACGATTCAGTGGGAGTTCCTGCCGCTGGAACTGGGCTTCGGTTCCGGTATGACGTGCTGGCAGCGCCTACCGTGCCCGAACTGGCTCGACAACACCATCTGATCACCGAAGCGCACGGTACCCCGTTGCAGGTGTCGCTGACCGGCGGCAACCGCAACGACGTCACCCAGCTTTATGCCCCTGATCAAGACGATCCCGCCGGTTCGGGTCCGTCGCGGACGGCCCCGACAGCGACCGGACGCACTGTATGCCGACCGTGGGTATGACCACGACAAGTACCGCAAGCAGGTCCGCGAAGTCGGGATTACGCCGGTCATTGCTCGACGCGGTGAGGAGCACGGCTCCGGACTGGGCGTGTACCGGTGGAGCGTCGGGCGTTGAAAGATTGGGATTTTGGGTCGTGTCGGTCGGTCGAGTCAGTGGGTGAAGGCGATGGATGCCGCAAGGTCCTTTTGATTTTCGAGTGCGGCGAGACGTTCGGTGAGTGCGGCGTGGACAGCGTCGTAGGTGTCGGAACCGAAAGTGAGGCGCAGGGGCGGGTTCGAGTGACGGGTGGTGTCGTAGATGGCGGCGGCAATCTTGGCCGGGTCGCCGGTGCGGGTGCTGTCGTCGGCGGTCTCCAGCAGACGCCGTGTCCGGCCGACGGCGTTGTCGCGGTAGGCGGCCGTTTCGGTGGTATAGCGCAGGGCCGAGGCGAAGCCGGTGCGGGTGCCACCGGGTTCGACCAGGGTGAGGTGAATGTTGAAGTTGGCGACTTCGCGACCGACGCTCTCGGTGAAGCCTTCCAACCCCCACTTGCCCGCATGATAGGAGCTGTGGGTGGGGATGCCGATCTGGCCGCCCATACTGGAGATCTGGATGATCCGGCCGCCGCCCTGCTCGCGCATCGGCTTCAGGAACGCCCGGGTGATCAGCATCGGAGCGAGCAGGAGGACCTCGATCTGGTCGCGGATCTGCTCGACCGTCATCTCCTCGGCGGCGCCCACGACCGCGTACCCGGCGTTGTTGACCACGATGTCCACCGGTCCGGACCGAAGCGTCCGGCCGACCACTGCGTCGACATCGGCCGGACGGGCGAGGTCGAGGATCTCGACAGTCAGCCGGTCGCCGTACGTCTCACGCAGGTCTTGCAGAGTCTCGGGGCGGCGGACCGTCGCGGTGACGCGGTCGCCGCGCTGGAGGGCGTGCTCGGTGAGGTGGCGCCCCAGGCCACCGGACGCTCCGGTGACGAACCAGTGGCGCACGGCCGCGTCGGTGAGGGTGGGCATGAGCTCTCCTGAAGTAGAGTCGTAGCGGAATTCGTTCCGCTTACCAGTTAAGCGGAACGAATTCCGGAACGCAAGCGAAGGCAAGCACTGGAGGAACCCGCATGCCCGCGACTCCCCGCCGGATCAGGAGTGATGCGCTACAGAACCGGGCGCGCCTGCTGGAGGTCGCCGCGCAGGTCTTCGCGGAGCAGGGGCTGGACGCCGCACCGGCCGCGATCGCCAAGCAGGCGGGGGTCGGCGTCGGCACGCTCTACCGGCACTTCCCGACTCGAGAAGCCCTTATTGACGCCGCTTACCGGCACCAGCTCACCCGCGTCTGCGAGAAGGCAATCGAGCTCCTCGCCCGGCACCCGGGCGCTGAAGCCACCCGCCTGTGGATGGCACACTTCCTCGACTACGCCACGGCCAAGAGCGGTATGTCCGCGGCGCTCAACGCGGTCATCGCCTCCGGCATCGACCCGTATTCCGACAGTCACGCCCTCCTGTCCGGCGCCGTCGCCACCCTCCTCGAGGCCGGCGCCCGGGACGGCAGTCTGCGCACTGACGTCACCCCCGACGATGTGCTGATCCTCATGGGCGGCATCGCCTATTCGGTGCAGCACGGCACCAAAGAACAGGCCGGTCGACTCGTCGACCTCTTCATGGACGCGCTGACCAAAGGCGCGACAGCGAGCTAAACCCGCCACCCTGCCCGGCCGGCGCGTCGAACGCACGCACAAGTGCGCCACGCCGGCCTCTCTTCGTCGAGCGGTTCTGCCGCACTCGTCAGGCTCGGGCGCCCAGGGGACAACCCGCGTTTCGGAGTGATCCAACCGCTCGAATGTCATTCTGTCCGGAGCTCTGAGACAAGATCGTCGAATGCGCGAAACCCACCGCGCAGGCGAATCAGACGAAGCTGATCCACAAGTTCCCCTCCGAGTTTCTGCCTCAGACCCGTCGAGGCGCGCGAGATCGCCGCCCCCCTCTCGGTTTTCGCACGGTCGTTCGGCCGCGCGAACGGTAACCAAGCTGACCTGACCTTGCGGGGGTGGTGGCCAGGCCGCCACCCCCGCCATGGCTCAAGCCATCAGCTCCCGCACCATCGGCGCCACGCGAGCCCCGTACAGCTCGATGTTGCGCAGCACCGAGCCGCGCGGCAGCCCGGCCAGTCCGTACTTCAGGTCGAACCGCGTGGCCCCCACCGTCTTCAGCGACGCGGCGATCTTGCGCGCCACTGTCTCCGGTGAGCCGACGTGCCAGGCGCCGCGTTCGGAGACCTCCTCCAGGAACTGCTCGCGCGACGGCGGCCGGAACCCGCGTTCGTGCGCGACGCGGGTGAGCACGTCGACGTAGTGGGGGTACAGCTCTTCCATCGCGTCCTCGTCGCTGTCGGCGATGTGGCCGGGCATGTGCAGCCCGATCGCCTTCTGCGGCTTGTCGAGCCGGCGCTGCACGTCGCGGAACAGGTCCGCGAAGGGCTTGAACCGCGCGGCCGGGCCGCCGATGATCGCGAGCATGAGCGACATGCCGTACTTCGCCGTCCGCAGCACCGATTCGGGGCTGCCGCCGACGCCGATCCACGCCGGGATCGGGCCCGTCTCCGTGTGCGGCACCACTTCCTGGCCGTTCAGCGAGGGCCGCAGCCGGCCGGACCACGTCACGGGCTTCTCCTCCAGCAGGCGGGAGAACAGGTCGACCTTCTCGTCGAACAGCTCGTCGTAGTCGCCCAGGTCGTAGCCGAACAGGGGGAACGACTCGGTGCTCGACCCGCGGCCCAGGATCACCTCCGCGCGTCCGTGCGAGAGCGCGTCGAGGGTCGAGTAGCGCTGGAAGACGCGCACGGGGTCGTCGGAGCTCAGCACCGTGACGGCGGAGCCCAGCCGGATGCGTGACGTGCGCGCCGCCACGGCCGCCAGCACCACGTCGGGCGCCGAGAGCGGCATGTCCACCGTGTGGTGCTCACCGATGCCGAAGAAGTCGAGACCCACGTGATCGGCGAGCACGCCGTGCTCCACCAGGCCGCGGATGGTCTCGGCGTGGCTGACGGGGGTGCCGCCGTCGTCGGAAAGCACGTCCCCGAACGTGTCCAGTCCGAGGGTGACCGAATACTTCGTCATGCCCCGATGTTGTAACCACCACGGCAACCGCACCTCGCCACGCGCTGGGTACCCATACGAGGGGACGGCAGCGGGCGAGCCGCCGAAGGAGAATCGGGTCATGAGCGAGCAGCGCAACACCGAACTCGGGGACTTCCTGCGCTCCCGCAGGGCGGCGCTGACGCCCGCGGAGACCGGGGTCCCGACCTACGGCACTCCGCGGCGCGTCCCCGGGCTGCGGCGCGAAGAGGTCGCGCAGCTCGCCGGCGTGAGCGTGAACTACTACACCCGCATCGAGCAGGGCGAGAGCCACCAGATGTCCGACTCGGTGATGGAGGCCATCGCCAACGCGCTGCGCCTCGACGAGAGCGAGCGGATGCACCTGCTGCGCCTGGCCTGGCCCGCCCAGGTGATGCGGCGGGAGGCAGGCCCGGAAATGGTGCGTGACTCGGTTCTCGCGCTGGTCGAGGGCAACCTCGACCAGGCGGCGATCATCGTGGGCCGGCGGACCGACCTGCTCGGTGGCAACCGGCTCGGCTTCGCGTTGCTGGGCATCGACCGCACCGCGCGGCCCAACCTGACCAAGCACATGTTCCTCGAGCCGGCGATGCGCGACCTCGTCGTCGACTGGGAGCGCCAGGCCCGCAACGCGGCCTCCTACCTGCGGATGGCCACCGGCGAGCAGACCGAGGACCCGAAGATGGCGGAGCTGATCGGCGAGCTCAGCATCCACAGCCCGGAGTTCGCGCGGATCTGGGCCTCGCACCCCGTGGCGGAGTGCCTGCACTCGGTCCGCGAGTACGACCACCCGCTCGTCGGGCGGCTCACCCTCAACGAGGAGAGCCTGCGGATGCCCGACGACACGGGTCAGCGCATCATCTTCTCCGGCGCCGAGCCCGGCTCGCCGTCGGCCGAACGCCTGAAGCTGCTCGACTCGCTGGTCTCCTGAGGCCTCACAGCTCGTCGAAGACCAGCACCGTGTGCGTCGAAAGCACGTCCGGCATCGCCTGAAGCCGTTCGAAGACCAGGTCGCGCAGGCTGTCGGCGTCGCTCGTGCGGACGAACAGGATGAGGTCGTTGTCCCCCGAGACGAGCCCGCCGTGCTCGATCTCGGGGATGCTCTTGAGCGCCGCGCTCACCGTGCGCCACGAGTTCTGCGTGACCTTGAGGTAGACGTACGCCGCGAGCCCCTGACCCATCCGCCGCGGATCGGTCACCGCGGCGTACCCGGTGATCACGCCTTCGCGGTGCAGCCGCTCCACCCGCGTGTAACAGCCCGCTCGCGAAATGTGCACGCGCTCGGCCAGCGCCCGCATCGAGGCGCGCCCGTCGGCCTTGAGCTCGGCGATGAGTTTCAGGTCGACCTCGTCGAGGGCCGCCGCCATTCGTCCACCCGGCTCGGACATCCCGGCACCTCCCGAAGCCAATAATCCGGCTCACTGTGAGCAGGTGAGCCATTGTTCCACACTTGCCGTGGATACCTGGATCCCTGATCGGTGCGGAGCGAAGATCGGCGTTAGACGTCTTCCCCTGTTCCCCGTCGATCGGAGCTGCCGGTGACCACCACGGAACGCACCGCCGCGTCGTTCTTCCTCCCGAGCGACGAGCCCCTGGGCCTCATCACCGCCGACGGCGCGCCCGTCGCCGACCCCGACCTGGAGATGCCGGCCGACGACGTGCTGCTGCGCCTGCACCGCGCGATGGTGTCGGGCCGCCGCTTCGACGCGCAGGCCACCGCGCTGACCAAGCAGGGCCGCCTCGCCGTGTACCCGTCCGCCCGCGGCCAGGAGGCGGGTGAGATCGGCTCGATCCTCGCGTTGCGTCCGCAAGACTGGCTCTTCCCGACCTACCGCGACTCGATGGCCGTCGTCGCCCGCGGCGTCGACCCGGTCGAGGTCCTCACGCTGTTGCGTGGCGACTGGCACTGCGGCTATGACCCGTACCGCGCCAACGTCGCGCCCCAGTGCACGCCGCTGGCCACGAACACGCTGCACGCCGTCGGGTTCGCGCACGCCGCCAAGACCAAGGGCGAGGACACCGTCGCGCTGGTGCTGCTCGGCGACGGCGCCACCAGCGAAGGCGACACGCACGAGGCGCTGAACTTCGCGGCCGTGTGGCAGTCGCCGGTGGTGTTCCTGGTGCAGAACAACGGTTACGCCATCAGCGTGCCGCTTTCGAAGCAGACCGCGGCGCCTTCGCTCGCGCACAAGGGCGTGGGCTACGGCATGCCGTCGGTGCTGGTGGACGGCAACGACGCGGCCGCCGTGCACGCCGTGGTGGAGCAGGCCGTCGCGCGCGCCGCTGCCGGTGGCGGGCCGACGTTGATCGAGGCCCTCACCTACCGCGTCGAGTCGCACACCAACGCCGACGACGCCTCCCGCTACCGCGACCGAGCGGAGGTCGAGGCCTGGCTCACCCGCGACCCGATCGCGCGGCTGGAGCGTTACCTCACCGACCGCGGCCTGCTCGACGACGCCGCCCGCGAGGAGATCGCCGCGCGCGCCGAGACCGAAGCCGCGTCGCTGCGCGAGCGCATGAACGTCGACACCGTGCTCGACCCGGCGGACCTGTTCCGCCACGTGTACGCCGAGCCGACGGCCGCGTTGCGCCGCCAGGCCGAGGACCTCACCGCCGAACTCTCCTTCGGAGCCGAAGAATGACCGCGACCCTGGAGTCCACTTCGGGCACCGCCACCGAACCGGACACCGTCACCATGGCCGGCGCGCTCAACCGCGCCCTCGCCGACGCGCTGGCCGAGGACGAGCGCGTGCTCGTGTTCGGGGAGGACGTCGGCACGCTCGGCGGTGTCTTCCGCGTCACCGACGGGCTGGCCGCCCGCTTCGGCGAGACGCGGGTGTTCGACACCCCGCTCGCCGAGTCGGGCATCGTCGGCACGGCCATCGGCATGGCGATGAACGGCCTGCGGCCCGTGGTGGAGATGCAGTTCGACGCGTTCGCCTACCCTGCGTTCGAGCAGATCACCAGCCACCTCGCGAAGCTGCGCAACCGCACGCGCGGCGCCGTCGAGCTGCCCATCGTGATCCGGATCCCCTACGGCGGTGGCATCGGCGGCGTCGAACACCACTGCGACTCCTCCGAGGTCTACTACACGCACACGGCGGGCCTGCGCGTTGTCACGCCGGCTTCGCCCGCTGACGCGTATGCGCTGCTGCGCCAGGCGATCGACAGCCCGGACCCGGTGATCTTCCTGGAGCCCAAGCGGCGCTACTGGGAGAAGGAGACCGTGCGGCTCGACCACCGATCGTCCACTCTGGACCGCGCGGTCGTGCGGCGCTCGGGCACCGACGTCACGCTGATCTCCTACGGCGGCGCGCTCGGCACCACACTCGAAGCCGCCGCGGCGGCCGAGGAAGAGGGCTACAGCGCCGAGGTGATCGACCTGCGCAGCCTCGCCCCGTTCGACCTCGACACGGTCGCCGCCTCGGTTCGGCGGACCGGGCGCGCGGTCGTGGTGCACGAGGCCAGCCGCTTCTGCGGCTACGGCGCCGAGGTCGCGGCCCAGCTGTCGGAGACGTGCTTCCACTACCTGGAGGCGCCCGTGCTGCGCGTCGGCGGGTTCGACATCCCGTACCCCGCCCCGAACTTGGAGAAGCACCACCTGCCGAACGTCGACCGGGTGCTCGACGCGATCGAGCGGCTGCAGTGGGCCGACGCGGCGCCGCTCACGAAAACGGAGGCGTGATGGCCGTCTTCAAGCTGCCCGACCTGGGCGAGGGCCTGACCGAGGCCGAGATCGTCGCGTGGCACGTGGCCGTGGGCGACACCGTGACCGTCGACCAGACGGTGGTGGAGGTCGAGACGGCCAAGGCGAGCGTCGAGGTGCCGGTGCCGTTCGCGGGCCGGGTCGCGACGCTGCACGGTGCGGCCGGCGACGTGCTGACCGTCGGCAGCCCGCTGATCACGGTGGAGGAGGCGCCGGCGTTTCTGGAGCCGGGGGTGGTCACGCCTTCTCCGGCCACTTCGGAGGGCAGCGGCAACGTCCTCATCGGATACGGCACCGGTACGGCTCAGGCGCGGCGGACCCGTCGTGCTCGGGGCACGCGGCGGCCCGGAGCCGCGGTGGTGTCCGCGCCGCGGCCGGTGAACGAGCGCGTGCGCGTGGTGTCGCCGTTGGTGCGGCAGCTGGCCAAACAGTCCGGTGTGGACATCCACGCGCTCGCCGGTTCGGGTACCGACGGGATCATCAGCCGCGCCGACGTCGAGCGAGCGATCGCCGCGGCCGTCACTCCTGCGGCCTCCGACGAACGCCGGATCCCATTGCGCGGCGTCCGCAAGACCGTCGCCGACACGCTCACCCGCTCGCGCCGGGAAATCCCCGAAGCGACTGTCTGGGTCGACGTCGACGCCACAGCCCTGCTCGAAACCCGCGCCGCCCTCAACGCCGAGGCCGGGGCCCCGAAGATCAGCCTCCTCGCGCTGCTGGCCAAGTTCACCGTCGAAGGCCTGCGTCGCTTCCCCGAGCTCAACGCACACCTCGACGGCGACGAGATCGTGATCCCCTCGGCCGTGCACCTCGGGTTCGCCGCGCAGACCGACCGCGGCCTCGTGGTCCCCGTCGTGCCCGGCGCGCACGAGCTTTCGGTGGAACAGCTCTCCGGCGCCCTCGCCGAACGCACCGAGCGCGCCCGCTCCGGCTCACTCGCCCCCGCCGAGCTCACCGGCGGCACCTTCACGATCAACAACTACGGCGTGTTCGGCGTCGACGGTTCCGCCGCCATCATCAACCACCCCGAGGTCGCGATCCTCGGGATCGGCCGGATCATCGACCGCCCGTGGATCGTCGACGGCCAGGTCGTGCCGCGCAAGATCACCGAGCTGACGCTGGCGTTCGACCACCGCGTCTGCGACGGCGGCACGGCGGGCGGGTTCCTGCGGTTCATCGCGGACTGCGTGGAGTCACCGCTGCGGCTCCTGCGCGGCTTGTAGCGTTGCTCAGGCGAACTTGATCTCACTGAGGTCGATCGACACCAGCAGCGGTTCCGGCACCGGCTTGCCGTCCTCCCCGACGGGGTAGACGCGACGCTTGGTGGGGACCACGATGCCGTCGACCTCGCGGTGCTCCGACGAGTAGTGCGCCGCGAGGCCGCCGGCGACCGCCTCGGCGTCGTAGTCGTGGCGGCGGATGAGGCCGTCGGCGTCGAAGTAGAAGGTCTGCACCTTGTTGTGCGTGGTGAGGTCGTCGGGGAACTCCACGCGCAGGCGGCGCCACGTCTCGCCGTCCTCCTGCCACGGCGCGAGCTCCTCGGTGCGGAAGCCCGGACGGGTGAGCGTGAACGGCGTGGTCAGGTACGTCCACATCGCGTAGCCCGCGAAGTACGCCGTCTGCAACCGGTCCCAGTGTGACTCCAACGCGTGGCCGGCGAACGACGCGCGGAGGTTGTCGCGCTCCTCCACGACCTCGCCCGCCGCGTTCTCGATCGCCACGTGCTCGCCGCGGAACGCCGTGCGCAGCCCGGGCCCGCCGAACGGCGAGTGGCTGGTGAACTGCCGATGCAGCTCGACGCGGACGTCGATCTCGTCGAGCAACCCAGCCTGGCCCTTCAGCGGAAACACGACCCCGCCGTTGCGCAGGTGCGCCCTCACACTGTTCAGCTCGTTCCAGCGCTTCAACCCGCCGTGCGCCTCGACGGCGATGTCCAGCAAGTCACTCATGTCCGTAACTCCGATCCTCGGGTGGCTCCTGCCTCACCACTTGAATATGACCGGTCGTCTTAACTCTTGTCAACCCCTCCTCCTTCGCGGCTCGGCTACCGCTTGCCGGCTACCGGCTACCGGCTACCGGCGAAGAACTCCCGCCCCGCCGGCACCCACAGCAGAACCACCGACGCGACTTGCAGCGCCCCGAGCACCGGGATGACCGCGTGGAACATCCCCGAGGACGACCACGAGAACACGCTGAACAGCACCCCTGCCAACTGCGAGACGGTCACCAGCCGCCGCACCCACACTCTCCCGCCCCTCAGCTTCCACGCCGGCACCACGCACAACAGCAGCAGCACCAGGTGAAACCCCACCGCCGCCCCGACCGCCACATCGGCCGCGCGCGCCACCTCAGCCACCCCGAACTCCGGATGCGCCGCCGCAACCTCGTCACGCACCGCCCCCTCGCGCGCCCGCATCACCAGCGGCACCACCAGGTGACTCACCGCCACGAGGCCCAGCAATCCCCGCGCAACCTGCCCAACGGCGGGTATTCGGGCCGGAGCTATCGCAGTCATTTCTCCCCCTCATCACCCTGGCGTTTCCTCCGCCAGCGCGGCCCACTCCCGCGCTGCGCCGCCGAAGCTGCGTCGCCGCGGGTCGACCACGCCTGGTTCAGGCGGGTGATCAGCTCGCGGGCCCTGGTGACGTCTTCGTCCGACCAGCCGGAGATCACGTCGGCGAACACCGCCGCACCGGCGGCGACCGTGGCTTCGGCGTCGGCGCGGCCGGTTTCCGTCTGCCGCACCAGGAAAGTCCGCGAGTCCGCCGGGTCCGGCTCCACCGCGATCTGCCCGGCCGCCTCCAGCGCGGCGAGGTGGCGACTGGTCGCCGACGCCGTGAGCCCCAGCTCGGCCGCGATCGCGTTCGGCCGCACGGGCTGCCGGGCCTCGACGGTGCCCAGCACGCGCACCCGCGTCAGGTCGAGGTGCCGCGAGATCCGGCGGTGGCCGGTGTCGATGAGCTCCATGACCGCGCGGGCCAGGTCTGCTCGTTCATTTCGTTGCGGCATGAAACGACCGTAGCGCGCACGACTGGAAACGGGCACAAAAAAAGCCCGAACCCGCTGGTCAGCAGGTTCGGGCCGCGAGCTGGCGAAACGTCACTCGACGCCGAGCATGACCTCGGTCGACTTCACCAGCGCGGTCACCGGCTTGCCGACCTCGAGCTCCAGCTCCTCGGCGGCGTCCTTGGTGATCGAGGCGGTGACGGACTGGCCGCCGTCGAGCTGGACCGTGACCACGGTCATGACCGCGCCGGGCTTCACCGCCGACACGGTGCCGACGAGCTGGTTGCGGGTTGACAGGCGCATGTGGACAGTCCTTTGTGCGGTGTGTGGAAGTACGACAACGCCGCCACAGTAATACTTTTCCGCGAGCACCGTCGCCGATTCGATCACCCATCGAACCGACCTGCGGCACCACTCATCCCCCTGGTCCCGCACTTGCACGCCCAGCGCCCCCCACCGAGCAGCACCCGCATTTCCCTGTGATTTTCACCGCCCGCGTGTCGCGCTGGGTTTGGCCGCGTGGAACTGCGCACCCGGGACGCCCGCCGGCCGGGGGCGCGCGACGTGTGCGAGGTCCTCGGCGCGCTGCGGTGCCTGCAACTCGACTCGATCAGCGTGGTCGCGCACAGCCACCACCTCGTGCTGCGCAGCCCGCTGCACCAGGCACTGATTCGCGCCTACCCGGCCGAGAAGTCGGCGTACGGGCGCCGGGTCGCCGAGTTCCTCCACGGCAACGCCGCCTTGCGTGACCACATCCTCGATCGGCTCCGCGAATCCGGCCCGCTGCCGGCCGGCGCGTTCGAGGACCGATCGACGGCCGGGTGGGTCTCGGGCGGCTGGACGACCGGGCGCAACGTGGAGCGCATGCTCGACGTGCTCTGGTTCCGCGGCGAGATCATGGTGGCGTCGCGAACCGGCGGGAAACGCCTGTGGGACTTGGCTTCCCGGTGCCTGCCCGCCGGCCTCGAGCCCACGCCCCTGACCGAGACCGAGATCGTGACGCGCTGCGCGGAGTACGCGCTGCGCGCCCCTCGGCGTCGCGCGGCGCTGCTGGAGGCGATCACCGCCGGCGGCTGGACGCCGCACACCACGTTGCTTTCGCCGTTCGACAACCTCATCTGCGACCGCGGCCGCACGCAACGGTTGTGGGGATTCGAGTTCCGCACGGAGATGTACGTGCCGAAGGCCAAGCGCCGCTACGGCTACTACGTGCTGCCCGTCCTCCACGGCGACCGCCTGATCGGCCAGGTCGCCCCGCGCGTGGACCGGCGCCGCCGAGCGCCCGAGCTCGAAGGTGTCCACGCCGAGGCCACCGCGCCGACCCGCGCGGGTGCCGCCGTGCACGCTGATCAGGAATTGACGTTTTCCTTGCGCCACTTGATCATGCGCGGAACACCCACCCCGCCGTACCGTAAAGCTTAGCTTTGACAAGCATTACCGCGAGAAAGGACCATCCGCCATGTGGGCGCCCCTCACCGTTGCGCTGCTGATCGGCTTCGTCGGGAACCTGACGCTGGACCGGACGGGCTCCGCGGTCGTGTTCCTCGTCCTCGCGGTGGCCACGGTCGCCACCGCGGTCGCGTTGCGCAGGAACAAGGCCGCCTGAGTCAGGCGCGGACCGGCTTGCCGGGCAACGCGTCGGGCACGAGGGAGCCGGCGCGCACCACCGCGGTGCCGTTCACGAGCACGTGCTCGATCCCCACCGAGGGCCGCGTTCCGTCCACATAGGACGCCTGGTCCGCGATCCGCGCGGGGTCGAACACCACCACGTCGGCGTCGCTGCCGGCGCGCAGGCGACCCTTGCGCCACAGGGCGGGCACGACTTCGTCCAGGACCTGCGCGGGCAGCAGCGAGCAGCGCGCGACCGCTTCGGACAACGTCAGCTTCCCGCTTTCCCGGTAGAGCCGCCGAATCGCGCGCGAGAACGTACCCGCGCCCCGCGGGTGGCCGAGCGCGCCCGGCGGCAGCGGCCACGTCAGCGGGTCCGGCCGGGTGCCCGTCCACGTCAGCGGCATGGCGTCGCTCGCGATGGCGGTGCCCTCGAAGAGCAGGGCGCGCTCCAGCGCCGGGTCGTCCTCGTCGAGGAAGTGCAGCAGCGCGAGCGCGCCCGGGGTGCTCGCGCGGACCTCGGCGAGACGCGCGGCGTCCGCGATGCGCTCCCCCGTGCCGACGAGCACGAGCGAGTCGGGCCGGATGCCTTGGCGCGCCAGGACTTCCGGCGCCAGGAAAGCCGCGCCGATGGCCGTCGAGCCGGCGCCGTAGGGGTACGCCTCGGTGGTCACCTCGGCGCCTTCCAGCCGGCAGCGCTCCACGAGCCCGAGCACGCGGTCGACGTGGCGCCCCGACGTGCTGTTCACGTGGCAGTAGTGCAGGTGCACCCCGGTCTGTCCCGCGACGCGCGCGATCTCCTCGGCGCCGTCGACCGGCACGTCCGGGTCGGCTTCCACGAGCGGGCGCGCGTGCGTGAACGCGGGCAGCCCGGCCTCCGCGGCCAGCTCCGCCACGGCGACGAACTCGGCCGGATCGAGGTGCGGCGCGTAGCCCGCGAGCACGCCGACGCCCAGCGCGCCGTCGGCCAGGTCCCGTGACAGGTGCTCGAAGATCCGCGCGCGCTCGACCGCCGACGCCTCGGCGCGCCACGCGGACACGCCCAGGTGCGTGAGCACCGTGTCCGGCGGGCCTTCGAGCGGCGCCCCCGCGAGCACGGCCATGCGCGCCAGCGCCCACGACGTCGAGTAGCCGTAGTTGACCGGCCGGCCCTCCGCCGCAGCCCGCGCGTACGCCGCGCCGACCGGCGTGATGCCGGCCTCGAGCTCCAACGCCGTGGTGACGCCGTCGAGCGCCTGCAGCCGCTGCTCGGGAATCGCCTGGCCGTGGCTGTGCAGATCCACGAACCCCGGGGCGACGACGAGGCCGGTCGCGTCGATCGTCTGCGCGCCCTGCAGCGGTGTTGCGGATACCACACTCACGGTGCCGCCGGTGATTCCGACGTCGGCCACCGCGTCGAAACCGCTCTCCGGGTCGAGCACCCGTCCGCCCCTGATCACGAGCGGATAGCTGTCCTGTGAAGTGGTCACGATTCGCTCCTGGGAGTGGGCGACGGCACGCACAAGGTACTGCCGATTCACCCGGCCGTGGGAATGACCCTCACACCCGGTTTGTTGACACGTCCGCAGAGCGGAGACTAAATTGCGGACGCGTCATCGAACACTTCTGGATCAAGCCCTGACCAGCGCAACTGAACCGATGACCGTCCCCTCGAACCAGGAAAGTCGGACATGACCAAGATTGCGATCATCCTCGGCAGCACCCGTCCGGGCCGCAACGGCGAAGCCGTGGCGAAGTGGGCCCTCGACATCGCGAAGCAGCGTGGCACCGCGGAGTACGAGCTCCTCGACCTCCTCGACTACGAGCTCCCGCACCTCGACGAGCCGCTGCCGCCGGCCATGGGCCAGTACGCGCAGGAGCACACCAAGCGCTGGGCCGAGAAGATCGCCGAGTTCGACGGCTACGTCTTCGTGACCGCGGAGTACAACCACGCCATCCCGGGCCCGCTGAAGAACGCCATCGACTTCCTGGGTGCCGAGTGGAACAACAAGGCCGCCGGCTTCGTCGGCTACGGCTCCGTCGGCGCCGTCCGCGCGGTGGAGCAGCTGCGCCTCGTGCTGAGCAACCTGCAGGTCGCCCACGTGACGAGCCAGGTCGCGCTGTCGCTGTTCACCGACTTCGAGAACATGTCGACCTTCAAGCCGGCCGAGATGCACACCGGCTACCTCAACACGACTCTCGACCAGGTCGAGGCGTGGAGCAAGGCACTCGCCACCCTTCGCAACGCCTGAGTCTCGGTGTTTGGCCTCCCGCCCACCGGGTAGCCGGTGAGTGCCAGCGAATGAGCAAGGGAGGCGACACCATGACCGACAAGGCCGAGAACAAGGCGGAAGAGCTCAAGGGCCGAGCCAAGGAGGCCGTCGGCGACGCCACCGGCAACGAGCAGTGGCAGGCCGAAGGCAAGGCAGAGCAGGGCAAGAGCAACTTGAAGCAAGCCGCCGACAAGGTCAAGGACGCCGTGAAGGGCGTCAAGGACTGAGTTCCGGAAAGCCCAGGGTCACGTGGCCCTGGGCTTTCTTGTATCCATCGAACTTGCGCATCACGCAGACTTTGCGTGATGCGCAAGTTTGCGCTACCTTGGGGGCATGACCGAACGGCCGAGCCTGCGTGAACGGCGCCGACTGGAGACGCGCGCCGCGATCTCCTGGGCCGCGATCCGGCTCGCCGTCGAACGCGGTCTGGCGCACGTGACCATCGAGGACATCGCCACCGAGGCCGGCGTTTCGCCGCGCACCGTGAACAACTACTTCTCCAGCAAGGCCGAGGCCATCGCGGCCCGGCACCACGACCGCGCCCAGGGCATCGCCGACCTGCTGCGCGCGCGGCCGGCCGACGAGCCGCTCTGGGACGCCATCGCCGAAGCCGCGCTCGCCCGGTTCGAGGCCGACCGCGCCGAGTCCACTCCGGATCCACTGTGGACACAGGGCGTGCAGTTGATGATCGCCGAACCCGCCCTGCAGGGCGAGTTCCAGAAAGCCAACGTCGCCGCCGAAATCGCGCTCGCCCAGGCGATCGCGGACCGCACCGGCACCGACGCCGACCACGACCTCTACCCCGTGCTCGTCGCCACCGCCGCCGGCGGGGCCATCCGCGCGGCCATGGTGCACTGGCTGCGCGCCGATCCACCCGTTTCCTTCAGCTCGGTGCTGCGCGCGGCCTTCGGCGCGGTGACCGTCGAACTTCCCTGATTTTCCGGCTTTTCCTCTTCTGTCAAGGAGAAACCATGCCCGCGACCGATGTCGTGATCGCCGGTGGTGGGCCCAACGGGCTCATGCTGGCGTGCGAACTGAGCTTGGCCGGCGTCCGGCCGGTCGTCCTGGAACGCCTCACCGAACGCAGCGAAGAACAGCGCGCCAACGGCCTCGTCGGCCAGGTCGTGCGGCTGCTGCACCGCCGTGGCCTGTACGAAGGGCTCACCGGCCAGGCCGAACCCGCGCCCGCGCCGCACTACATGTTCGGCGCGTTTCCGCTCGATCTGGCCCGGTTGCCCGTCAACCCCGTGTACCTGCTGCCGATTCAGCAGCGCGAACTGGAACGCGCGTTGGAGGAGAGGGCTCTGGCGCTGGGCGTGGAAATCCGGCGGGCGCACGAGGTGCTCGGGTTCGAGCAGGACGACTCGGTGCACGTCACTGTTTCCGGCCCCGATGGTGAGTACACTGTGGACACTCGGTTCCTGGTGGGCGCGGACGGCGGGCGCAGCACCGTGCGCAAGCTCGCCGGCATCGATTTTCCCGGCGTCACCAGGGAAGATACGGTTTCGTACACCGCACATGTAAGCGTGCCCGACTCCGTGCGCGACCCGGCGACGGGCGGGCTGCGGCTCGACGGCGTCGGCGCGGTGCCGCCGTTCCGGCACCTCCGCACGGAGACGGGGCTGTTCGTGTTCGCGCCGTTCCCGAACGCCGCACCGCTGGTGGCTTCGTCCGAACGCGGCCGGCCGCAGGTGCCCGATGACGTGCCGCCCACGCTCGACGAGGTGCGCGAAAGCGTGCGGCGGGTGCTCGGCGTCGACTTGCCGCTGGACGCGCCTTCCGGCCCCGGGCCGCACCAGCCGCGCCGGGTCTCCAGCGGAAACACGCGCCTGGCGGAGAAGTTCCGCGTCGGGCGCGTGCTGCTCGTCGGCGACGCCGCCCACGTGCACTCGGCGATCGGCGGACCGGGACTGAACCTGGGGCTGCAGGACGCCGTCAACCTGGCGTGGAAGCTCGCCGCCGAGGTGCGCGGCTGGGCGCCGGCCGACCTGCTCGACACCTACGACGCCGAGCGGCGGCCGGTCAGCCGGCGCGTCGTGATGCAGACGCAGGCGCAGGGTGCGCTGACCGCGCCGGGCCCGGAGGTCACGGCGTTGCGCGAGCTGTTCGGGGAGCTGCTCGGGCACCAGGACGTGACGCAGCACCTCGCGGACCTGTTGTCGGGCGCGGACATCCGCTACGGCGACGACCCGCACCCGCTCGTCGGCCGGTGGGCGCCGGACCTTTCTTCCGACGGCGTCGCGGCGGCTTATCGTGCGGCGCGACCGGTTCTCGTCGACCTGACCTCGGACGGCTCGGTTTCTTCGGCCGCCGCCGCGTGGGCGGACCGGGTGGACCCGGTCACCGATGCGACGGGCGTCGACGCGACCGCGTTGCTGATCCGCCCGGACGGCTACGTCGCCTGGGCTTCCTCCGACGCCCGGCCGGACGTGGGCGGGTTGGAGAAGGCGCTGACGCGGTGGTTCGGCACTGTCACCTCAGCCGGGTGACCGCCACGTCGATGCACGCGGATGCCGCCAGCCGGCCCTCGGGCGTCACCAGGTTGCGCGTCGCCACGGTGAACGCGGTGCGCAGGCCCTTGCGGTGCGTGTCGTCGAGGGTGGCCATCTGGTAGTAGGTGTCGTGGCAGGTCTGCCAGACCTCCTCGGGTGTGCCGCCGAAGTCGACGACCATCCGGTCCCACTCGACGGGTTCGAAGCCGGCGGGCGTGAGCAGCTCGTCCAGACCTTCACGCGTGCGGGTCCGGGGGTCGCCGGCCGCCGGCACCCGGCGTTCCTCGGGCACGACGGCGAACAGCGGCCGCGCGACCTTGAGGAAGATCTCCATCGCCTCCCGCCCGCCACCGCCGACGCCGATCGCGAGCGTGCCGCCCGGGGCCAGCACCCGCGCGGCCTCGGCGAGGACCTGCTCGACGTCGGCCATGAGCATCAACGCCATGAAGGACACCACGGTGTCGAACGTCTTGTCCGCGAAGGGCAGCTCCTGCGCCCGCCCCTCGCGCAGATCAGCCTCCGCCAGCTCGGGCCGGCGGCCGGCCGAGGCCAGCTGGCCGGGCGAAAGGTCCACCCCCGCCAGCTTCGCCACCCCGCGGCGGCCGAGCTCGGCGAGCAGCGCGCCGTCGCCGCAGCCGAGGTCGAGCACGGCCTCGGCCGTGGCGACGCGGTCGGCGAACACCTCGTACACGGTCCTGCCGTCGCCCGTCACGCGGCCGCGCCCGGCCAGCTCGGACGCGGCGTCCGGGCGGGCGTCGTGGTAGCTGCGCAGGAACTCCTCGGCGGACGTCATGGCGAGACGTTAGCGCGGATCGTCACTCCGCCAGGCGCGTTCGCGCGATGTCGAGCCGCACGGCCGCGGGCAGGATCCCGTCGGCGGTCAGCAGCCCACGCGTCGCCCCGGCGAACTCGGCGCGCAGTTCGGCGAGCTGCGTGTCGTCCAGCGTCGAGGCGGGGTAGAGCGTCTCGCAGCACGTGACCCACACCTGCTCCGGCCGCGCCCCGAAATCGACCACGATCTGTTCCCACGCAACAGGTTCGAACCCCACCGGCCCGAGGAACTCGTCGAACCCCTCGGCAGTGCGCCGATCAACACCGACTGCGAATCCGGCTTGCGGTCGTGGTACTCCCGCAGCCACAGCTCCCCGGCGTCGTCATGTCCCCGACGTTATCGCGGCAGATCGGCCCGCAACCTCGTTTCGACGATTCGCATGGTCATCCCTGCGGGCAATCGACCGTCCTCCACAAGATCGCGGGTTTCCTCCCGGAACGCCGATTCGAGCCGCTTCAGCTGCGCGGCGTCGAGGGTGTCCACCGGGTAGAACGTCTCGCAGCAGCGCGCCCAGACGTCCGCCTCGGGGCCGCCGAAGTCGAGGTCGATCGGGTCCCACGAGGCGGGCTCGAAGCCGGCGGCGCCGAGCAGCTCGTCGAGGCCGTCGCGCCGCCGGACGCGTGGGTTGCCCAGGCGGACGCGACGTTCTGCGGGAACCTCGTCGAACAGGGGGTTC
Organism: Amycolatopsis sp. NPDC047767; assembly: GCF_040704195.1. Lineage (NCBI taxonomy): Bacteria > Bacillati > Actinomycetota > Actinomycetes > Pseudonocardiales > Pseudonocardiaceae > Amycolatopsis > Amycolatopsis sp. NPDC047767. The sequence goes on along the minus strand of NZ_JBEYSJ010000016.1, from coordinate 144,975 downwards.
GCCAGCTCGATGAACACCTTCAGCGCCCCCGTGACGCCGCCGCTGATGGCCGCGGCGAACACGCCGCCCGGCGCCAGCACGCGTGCCGCTTCGGCGATGGCCGTGTCGGCGTCCGGGAGCAGCATCAGCACCATGTGCGACACGACGGCGTCGAACGAACCGTCCGCGAACGGCAACTCCTGCACCCGCGCCTGCCGTAGGTCGGCTTGCGCGAGTTCCGGCCGGGCCCGCGCCACGTCGAGGTGCGCCGCGGACAGGTCCACGCCCGCCAAGGCCTCCGCGCCGTCGATCGCGGCCAGCAGCGAACCGGCGCCGCAGCCGAGGTCGAGCACGCGCCGTTTGCCGGACACCCGCGCGGCGAGGACCTCGTAACTCGTCCGCCCGTCACCGATCACCCGGCACGAATCGATCAGATCGGACATCACATGGGGTTTCCGGTCGTGGTACGCGGCCATGAAGGCTTCGGCGGGTGTCGTCACCCCGCGACCGTAGCGGGATTTGATACATCTCTCCCATGAACGACAACCAGGTGGTCCTGGGCATCGACATCGGCACCACCGCCGTGAAGGTCGCCGCGTTCGGCCTCGACGGCCGGGCGCGCGCCGTCCGCAGCGGCGCCTACCCGATCACCCGGCCGCGCCCCGGCTGGGCGGAGCAGGATCCCGAGGACTGGTGGCGCGCCACCGTCACCGCGATCGGCGCCGTCCTCGCCGAGCTGCCGGACGTCGTCATCAGCGGCGCCGGGATCGTCAGCCAGGTCAACACCCATCTGCTGGCAGAAGAAGACCTCACCCCGCTGACACCTGCCCTGATCTGGCAGGACCAGCGGTGCGCGGCAATAGCCCGGGAACTGGACGCGCGCTTCACCGCCGAGGACAAGGTGCGGATCTGGGGCGGGCCGGTGGCGCTGGACGCGTCGTTCGTCGGTGCGCGGGCGGCGTGGTTCGCCGAGCAAGAGCCGGACAAGTGGGCGCGGGCGAGGTGGATCCTGAGCCCCAAGGACTTCATCGGCGCGCGGCTCACCGGGCGCGTCGCGACGGACAAGCTGTCCGGCGTCCGGGTCGCTGGCGCGCAGGGCTATCTGCCGGAGGCCGTCGCGCTCGTCGACGGGCTGGGTGAGCGGCTGCCGGAGCTCCTCGAGCCAGAAACGCCGCTGGGGCCGGCGAAACACCTCAACGGCGCGCCCGTCGTCGTGGGGACCATGGACGCGTTCGGCGCGGTTTTCGGGACGCGCACGACGGAGCCGGGCCGCGGCATGATCTCGTGCGGCACGTCGCTGGTCGTCGCGGGCGCGTCCAATCACGGTGCCGCCCAGAAGGGCATCGTGACGTTCCCGCCGCGCGGCGACCTCTTCGTCCACGCCGGTCCGACGCAGGCCGCGGGCGAGGCCGTCAGGTGGTGGGCCCAGGCGTCGGGACAGACGGTGCCCGACGTGTTCGCCACAGCGGCCGACGGCGAGGCCGGGATCGTGTTCACCCCGTACCTGCAGGGCGAACGCGCACCGCTGTGGGACGCCGACGTGCGGGGCAGCTTCCTCGGTCTGAGCTCGTCGGCGACGCGAGCGGACCTCTCGCGCGCGGTGCTGACGGGCGTCGCGTTCTCCGCGCGGCACGTGCTGGAGAAGGTGGAGCAGGCGTGCGGTTTCCGGCTGCCGTCGCTGAGCTTCTCCGGCGGCGGCGCGCGCAGCGACCTGTGGACCCAGCTGCACGCCGACGTCCTCGGCCGTCCCGTCGAGCGCCTCCGCGTGCACGACAGCGCCGCGCTCGGGGCCGCGCTGCTGGGTGCCGTCGGCGTGGGCCTGCAGCCGGACGTCGAAACGGCGGCCGCCGCGACCGTCGCCGTGGAGCGCGTGTTCGAGCCGCAGACGGACCTGACGCGGCTGTACGAGGCGTACCGCGCTTCGTACGAGGGGCTCGCGAAGGTCCACGAGCTGCTGAAGTGAACCTCATCCCTGGTGTAATGAAGGAATGAGGACGATCCGCTACGGCGCCGAACCCAGCCAGTTCGTCGAGCTGCACGGCGACAACCCCGCGCGCGGCACGGCTTTCCTGCTCCACGGCGGCTGGTGGCGCGCCCAGCGCGACCTGCACCTGATGGACGCGCTCGCCGCCGACCTCGTCGCCGCCGGCTGGCTCGTCGCGAACCTCGAGTACCGCCGCATCGACGGCGACACCGGCGGCTGGCCCGAGACCCTCGACGACGTCCTCGCCGCCATGGCCGCCGTCCCCGTCGCGGAGAACCTGCCGACGATCGCGGTCGGCCACTCCGCCGGGGGCCACCTCGCGCTCCTCGCCGCCGCGTCCGTGAAACCGTCCGCCGTCATCGGCCTCGCCCCGATCACCGACGTCCCCCGCAGCGCCGCCGAAGGCCTCGGCGAGGGCGCCGCGAGCCTGTTCCTGCCGTCCCCGGACCCGGCCGCCTCGCCCCTCACGCGCCTGCCGATCGGCGTGCCCCAGCTGATCGTCCACGGCGACGCCGACGTCCGCGTCCCGATCGACCACAGCCGCGTCTACGTCGAGGCCGCCCGCGCCGCCGGCGACGACGTCACCTTCACCGCGCTCGCCGGCGTGGACCACTTCCGCGTGATCGAGCCCGCCGACGAACCCTGGCAGCACGCCCGCACCTGGCTCACCACCAGGTTCGGCTAGGCGCACGAAATTCAGTAGGCACGCCGCCGTCCTGCCGCTATCGTTCCGGGGACCGTGACTCGACGCCGGGAGGTGAGACCCATGAACGCTGTTTCGATGTGGGTGCTCCCCTCGTCGTCACGGTCGGGCGACTGACGTAGGGGTTGCCGGGAGCGCCTTGATCAGGCACTCCCGAAAGGTGACCACCATGAACACTCTGCGTTTCACCGCGGGCGAACCCGCGGTGGAGATCACGCGCGTCGCGCCCCGGCTGTGGCACGCGCTGGACGACGACCGCGTCACCGGCCGCGCCGAGGCGACCACGCGCCCCGACGGCCGGGTCTTCCTCAGCGTCGACGCCTGGCACCGCTCCGTTTTCGACCAGCTCGTCGGCGCGATGCTCGCGACCCTGCCCCAACCGCTCCACACGGTGGTCGACGAAACCGACCACGAACTGCTGGCCGCCTGGCGCGAAGCCGGCTTGACGATCCGGCGGCGCGAGTGGGAGTACGTCGTGCCCACGCGCGTCACCGGCCCGGCCCTGCCACCACCGGGCGTCACCCTCGTCCCCGCGGGCGCCGCCGGAGAAGGCCCGCTGCGGGAGCTGGACCGCGTCGTCCGGGCCGAGGTCGAAGCGGCCGTCGGCTGGCACGAGATGCCGGCCGAGGTGCTGGTCCGGCCCGGCGACACGATCGTCGACCCGACGAAGTACGCCGTGGCAGCCGAAAACGGCGAGTACGTGGGCCTGATCCGGGTGGTCCAGCTGACGCGCCTGCCCCGCATCGGGCTGGTCGCCGTCCGTACCTCCCGGCGACGCCGCGGCATCGCCCGTGCGCTGCTCGTCCATTCACTCGGCGTTCTGCACCGGGCGGGGATCGAGACGGCGTCGGCCGAGGTGAACGAGGCCAACGAAGCGGCGACGGCGTTGTTCGAGGGCCTCGGCGCCCGGCGGAGCAACAGCACCCTGGAGCTGGTGCGCCATGGCCGGTAAGGGCGGGATCGAAGTCGAGGGAACCGTGGTGGAGTGCCTGCGCGACGCCCGGTTCAAGGTCGAGCTGTCCAACGGGCACCACGTGCTCGCCCACATCAGCGGCAAGATCAGGAAGAACTTCATCAAGATCGTGCCGTACGACCGGGTCCTGGTGGAGCTGAGCCCGTACGACCTGAGCCGGGGGCGGATCCTGTTCCGGTACCGCAACTAGGGCGGCGGCGTTCCCGTCGGCGGCCGGGCACCTGCGCGCCGGCCGCCGCGGGACCGTCCGAAGTGGACCCCCCCGCTCCCGGTTTGCCCGAACACACCACGGGCCGGGGCAGGAAGCGCCCGAAGGTCAGACGTTCGCTTCCACGAACTGGTGGCCCTCGGTATTCTCGACCACGATCGAAGCGACCTGAGCGGGGTCGACGAGGGCGGAACCGTTGAGGTCCGCACCGTCGTGGACCGCCTTCGGGGACACGAGCCAGCCGCCGGCGATTTCGCGGTCGCCGTTCTTGCTGACGACGATCAGGCGGCACTTCTCCCCCGCCGGAATGCCCGTCACGGCTGCCTCGACGCGAACCCAGCCGGCGGCCGGGACGATGCTCGCGGTGAGCCGCGTTTCGCCCGAGGTGCCGCTGAGGAACTTCGTGCCGGGCACGGTGCTGGACGCGGTCGTCGGCACGGGTGCGGGCGGCGGCGGAACGGCGACGGCCGGGCCCGCGGGCGACCCCGCCTTGCCCACTACGACACCGACGCCCATCGCCGCGGCGGCAACCACGACGGCGGCCGTCGCGGCCAGGAACCGGCCCCGGCCGGCGGAGCTGCGCGCTTCCGAACGGACCTGGCGCAGCGTGCGCTGCAGCAGCAGGTCGCCGCCCTCGGGCGGGCCGTCGAGCAGCGCCTCGGGCGGCACTTCGCCCAGGAACTCCTGCATCTCGCGCAGCGACTCGACCTCCGCGCGGCAGTCCGCGCAGCCGGCGAGGTGCGCCTCGATCGTCTGCTTCTCCTCCGCGGAGACGTCACCGGCGACGTAGCCGGCGAGGTCCGCGTGCTCGGGGAACTCGCTGAACCCGCTCATCTACGCCGCCCCCACCCGCTGATCCGCGAACTTCTCCCGCAATGCCCGTAGACCGTAGTACGACCGGGATTTCACCGTGCCCGCCGGGATTCCCAGCTGCTCGGCGGCCTCGGTCACCGTCCGGCCGTGCAGGTACATCTGTTCCAGGACTTCGCGGTGCTCGGGCGAGAGGCCTTCGAGCGCCGACAGGACCACCATCGAGTCCACGACGTGGTCGGCGTGGTCGTGCTCGACCGGACCGGTCGTGGGCGACTCCGCGACCTCCGCGGGGCGTGCGTCCCGCGCGCGGACCTTGTCGATCACCAGGTTGCGGACGACGGTCAGCAGCCAGCCGCGCACGGAGCCCTTGCCGTTGACAAGGCTGTCCGGGTTGCGCCAGGCGCGCACCAGGGCCTCCTGCACCACGTCTTCGGCGGCCGCGCGGTCGTTGAGGAGTCTCGTGGCGTAGGCGAGCATCGCCTTTCCGTGCTCCTCGAACAACGAGCGGACGAGCGCCTCGTCGGCCACCTGTTGGCGGTGACGAGTCCTCAACCCGGCCATTCCGGACCACCCTCCCCGAACCGGCAAGATCACCCTTGCCCTGCTGCGCAGAACTGTAGGACAGCACCCGAGGCCGTCCACACGAGGTGCTCCGTCCGCGACCACCACCCACAGTGGCCGCTTCGCACCCCGCGACAGTCAACCCTTCCCCTGAACGGACGATTGCCATCACCGGGGGCAACCGACACCTTCGGCCACGGACGGTGCCCGTTCGTCCCCTGCCGGACCGGTTTCGGCGCGCTCGCCGACCTCGCCATCACGCTCGGTGACGAGGGCGACCCGGGCGTCCGACCGGTCCCCGGCGGCCGCACTCAGCCGATCGGACCACTCACCGGGACCAGCGTCACCGTGGCCGTTTTGCCGCCTTGCCCGGCGACCGTCACCCGCAGTTTGTCGCCGGGGTGGTGGGTGTCCATGAGGGCGATCAGTGCCGTCGCCGAGGTGACCGGTTTGTCGTCGATGCCCACCACGAGCAGGTTGGCCTTCAGGCCCAGCTTGGCCGCCGGCCCGCCCGCGACCACGGACTTGATGAGCGCGCCCGTGCCGTTGCCGCCGTCGACCACGGTGAGGCCGATGAACGCGCTGGGTCCGATGTGGATGGTGTCGGACGCCTTGCGCTCGAGGATGCGCTTCGCGATGTCGGCGGCCTCCGTGATGGGGATCGCGAAGCCCTCGTGCGGGCGCAGGCCCTTGTCGAACACGTACCCGGCGTTCGCGGCCGTGTCGACGCCGATCACGCGGCCCTGGGTGTCGGCGAGCGGTCCCCCGGAGTCGCCCGACTGGATGTCGGCGTCGACCTGCAGCAGGCCGGTGAGGGTCTCGGTGGCGCCGGTGACCTCGTCGGCCGCGGTGACCTGCTGGCCAAGCCGCGTGACCTTGCCCGGCGACGCGCTGGGCGGCCCGCCGAGGCCACCCGCGTTGCCGATGGCGACCACCCCGTCGCCGATCTCGACCGCGCCGGATTCGCCCAGGGTGGCCGTGACCAGGCCGGTCGCGTCTTTCAGCTTGAGCAAGGCGATGTCGTGGCTGCGGTCGTAACCCAGCACCGTGGCGTCGTAGCCGCGGCCGTTGCCGACGTCGGTGACGTGCATCGCGGTGGCGCCCTCGACCACGTGGTTGTTGGTGAGCACCAGGCCGTCGTCGCTCAGGACGATGCCCGTGCCCGCCGCGCCGCCGCCCTCGAGGCCGAGCTCCACGTCGATGTCCACCACAGCGGGACTCACCTTCGCGACCACCGACGCGACGTCGAACGCCGCCTGCACCCGCACCGGGGCCGCCGCCGGCGCGGGCGGCGCCTTCGGGCCCCACGCGTAGTGCCCGACCGCGACGCCGACGAGCGCCAGCAGCACCACCAGTCCGAGTGAGATCAGCACGGCGCGCAGGGGGTGCTTGCGCTTCGGCGGCTCCTGCGGGTCCGGCGGCGGGGCCGGGACCTGCGGGAGCGCCTCTTGCTGCTGGTGTGCCCACGGCGCACCGAGGGGCGCGTCGGTGTTCTGGCTCATCTTCGGTTCCCTGCCGCTCGCATCGGACAGCACACGTGCATTGTTCACACCGCCTCGATCGGGGAACAGTACTGGCAGGCCCGCCGGGGTGTGGGTTACGTTCGAAGTGATCTTCCCAGCCTGCTCCTCTCACCAGGTCGGCCCACGCCGGCGGCTGTGCACTGGGATCACCGCCCCCGGCGCCCGACCGCCCGGCCGCCGGGAGTGCGGTGCGTTCACCGCACTCCCGGCGGCCCTGGTCCACGGCGCCCCTCTCGTCCTTTGTGGACACTTTCGCCGATCGGCTGAATCCGCGGGTCTGGTGCCTCCTCGGGTGCGGACGTACCGTCCGAAGCGAGACCCGAGGAGAGGTGGGCCATGCCCGAACACTTCAAGATGCTCATCGGCGGCCACGCCGTCGACGCGATCAGCGGCAAGACGTTCGAATCCCGCAACCCCTACACCGGCGAAACCTGGGCCGTGCTCCCCGACGGCGGGCCCGAGGACGTCGACGCCGCCGTGCGCGCGGCCCGCGCCGCCCTCGACGGCGAGTGGGGCTCCGCGACGGGCTTCACCCGCGCCGCGCTGCTGCGCCGGCTGGGTGTCCTGATCGGCGAGAACGCCGAACAGCTGGCCCGCCTCGAGGTCAACGACTCCGGCAAGCTCCTGCGCGAGATGCTCGGCCAGCTCACCACCCTCGGCGGCTGGTACCACTACTTCGCCGGCCTGGCGGACAAGATCGAGGGGCGGCAGATCCCGTCGCCCAACCCGAACTACCTCGTGTACACGAAGCGCGAGCCGGTCGGGGTGGTCGCGGCGATCACTCCGTGGAACTCGCCGTTGTTGCTGCTGACCTGGAAGCTGGCGCCGGCGCTGGCCGCCGGGTGCACCGTGGTGGTGAAGCCTTCGGAGCACGCGCCGACGTCGACGCTGGGCTTCGCCGCGCTGGTCACGGAGGCCGGTTTTCCGCCTGGTGTGGTGAATGTCGTCACGGGCCTTTCGCGCGAGACGGGCGCCTCCCTGGCCGGCCACCCCGGCGTGGACAAGGTCGCGTTCACGGGCTCGACGGCGACGGGCCGGGCCGTCGCGCGGGCAGCGGCGGAGAACCTCGTGAAGGTGACCTTGGAGCTGGGCGGGAAATCGCCTCAGGTCGTGTTCCCCGACGCGGATCTGGAGGCGGCCGCCAACGGCATCGTGGCGGGCGTTTTCGCGGCCACCGGGCAGACGTGCATGGCGGGCTCGCGGCTGATCGTGCACGCGGACGTCCACGACGAACTGGTGCGGCTGGTGGCCCGGCGCGCCGCCGCGATCCGGCTGGGCGACCCGACCGCGGCGGAGACCGAGATGGGGCCGGTGGCGAACGAGCCGCAGTATCAGAAGGTGTTGTCGTACTTGGAAACCGCGCGGTCTGAAGGCGCGACGGTCGCGTACGGCGGCGTCGCGGATCCCGGCCTGGGCGGGCTGTTCGTGCAGCCGACGGTGCTGACCGGCGTCACACCCGAGTCGACGGTGTATCGCGAGGAGGTGTTCGGCCCCGTCCTGGCCGCGCTGACCTTCACCGACGAGGACGAAGCGGTGAAACTGGCCAACGACACACCCTACGGCCTCGCCGGCGCGGTGTGGACCAAGGACGTGCACCGGGCCCACCGGGTCGCCGGGCGAATCCGCGCCGGGACGGTGTGGGTGAACGCCTACCGCGTGGTCTCCCCGTCGGTTCCCTTCGGGGGCTTCAAGAACTCCGGCCTGGGGCGGGAGAACGGGGTCCACGCGGTGGACGAGTACCTGGAGGAAAAGGCCGTCTGGATCGAGCTGACCGGAGGGACGCGGGACCCGTTCACGCTGGGCTGAGTCCCTTGTGGACTGTTGTTTTGCGAAAACCCCGTGCACCGGCCGGCCGGGCCTGGCAGGATCTTGCCGGTGCCCGGGACGATCGCCTGCGACGAGTCCGGCTCCGAGGGCGTCAACCTCATCGGGGCGAACACGGCCGTCTTCGCGCACGCCGGCGTCCGGGTGGGCCTCGACGCAGCCGCGGCTTGCGTCGGCGAGCTCCGGGACCGGATCGGCTCGCCGGCTCTGGAGTACAAGGCGAACCACCTGCTGCGCGCCAAGAACCGGGCCGCTCTGGTGTGGTTCCTGGGCCCGTCGGGCCCCTTGGTCGGCCGGGCCGGCGTCGTGCTGGTGGACAAGGCACTGTTCGTCACCGGAAAGGTGGTGGACCTCCTCGTCGACCGAGTGCCGTACCCGGACTGCCTCGCCCGCCGCCCGGACTCCCGGGCGCTGGCAGTTCATTTTGGGGGTTTGCGACTGTATGGGCCGCGGTGGGTTGAGTTCCTGCAGTCGTTCACCGCTTTGCTGCGGACCTCACAGCGACGTGGTCCGGGGCTGACGCCTGCGGAGTTCTTTGCTCAGCGTGATGTGTTGGGTTGGCTCGCCCAGGTGCCGCCGCACGGTGGTCCCCTGCCCACTGCTGTTTCGTCGGCGCCCCAGCCCGGCGGTTCCCTACCCAATGCTGTCTCGTCGACGCCACAGCCCGCCGCCCATTCACCGGCACGGCAGCGCGGATCGATCAGCATCGAGCCCCCGCTGGTCGCGCCTTGGCAACAACGCCAGTCAAACGACCCGGAGCACCCTCAGATCCGACCGGCGCAGCAGCCCGAGTCGCCCCACCTGCCGATCAACCCGCAGCAACGGCCCGAGCCGAACCACCCGGACCACCCGCAAATCCGGCCACCGCAACAGCCCGAGTCACTCCGCCCACCGATCGACCCGCGGCAACGCCACGAGCCAAACCACCCCGAGCACACCGAGGTCCCACCGCCCCAGCAGCGCGAGCCATCCCGCCCACAGATCAACCCGGAGCAACGGCCCGAGCCAAACCACCCGGGGCACCCGCAAGTCCGACCGCTGCAGCAGACCGAGTCACTCGACCCGCCGATCGACCGGCCGCCGGCGCGCGAGCACCTGACCGAGCTACGAGATCAGCTGCTCGCCGACCCATCGCTGGTACCACCACTCGACCCGCTGATGCCGGCCCTCGTCGACACGGTCGCCCACTGGCACCCCGCCACCGTCATCCACGACGAACAGCCCTCCCTCACCCCCGCACGCCCTCGCGACCCTCCTCGGCCCCACCCGCGACATCCACTTCGTCGACTCCCGCGCCGACCCGCGCGTCCAACTCGCCGACTTCCTGGCCGGCGTCACCCGCCGCCTGGCCGAAAACGCCCTGCACCACCGTGGGGACCCCGAGCTCACCGCACTCCTGCGCCCCTACCTGCTCCCGGCCTCGATCTGGGCCACGGAGCTGTGAAGGGCAGCGCGGTGGGGACTTTCGGACACTTCGTGAAGATCGGATCGGCCGCCCCGCAAGCGCCCGCCACCCGCCGCCGGCCGGCCGAGCGGTCCCTTCACGACGTCGTCAACTCCACAGAGTCACACCCGCCTGCGCAACGCCCGCCGGAACTCCACTCACCAATCCGAGCGATCGCGAAGGGACCGTTCACGACCGCCAAAGCAAGCCCACGACTCACCCTCAACCACTCGCCGAGACCCACCCAGCAACCCTGAACCCGTCACGAAAGGCCCCTTCGCGGCAGCCAGCCGCGAACCACCCCGACGCCCGCCTAACCGGGATCAGCAACCCGAGCGCGTCTCGAAAGGGCCGTTCGCGACGGTGACATCAGCCCGCCAAAGCTCCCCGAACACGTACCGGAACCGGTCACCCAGCAAGCACGTCGCGAGACGGCCGTTCGCGACGGCCAAGACGAGCCCACGAAGACACCCGGCCACCTGCCGAGGCCGGTCACCAACCCGAGCGCGTCTCGAAAAGGCCGTTCGCGACGGTGACATCAGCCCGCGAAACTTCCCCAACACGTGCCCAGACCGGTCACCGACCCGAGCACGTCGCGAAGGGACCGTTCGCGACTGCCCACGTCAGCCCGGCAAGTCACCCCCGGCCACCTGCCGACACCCGACTCGAGCACGTCGTGACCGGTCCGTCACCTCCCGGATCAGTCGCGGGGCGTGACGATGTGCACGGCGGCCTCTTCGGCGGACGCGGCGCCGCCGTCGATGCCGGCGTCGGAGGCGTAGAGCTCCTCGTCGGTGTCCGGGCCGAAGCCCGCGTCCTGGGCGACGAGGCGGCCCGCGCGGGCGTCGCCGACTTCGTCGTCGAGGAGTTCGCCGTCGGTGTCGGTGGTGTCGCCGAGGTCGTCGCTGTCGTCGTACGCCAGGTCCGGCAGCTCGCGCGCGAGGCGGCCCTCCCAGCTCTCGCCGGCGAGCTCCTCCGCGGCGGTCATGCCCCACTCGCGCACAGCCAGCGGCTTCTCCGGCGGCGAGTAGCCCTCGTCGTACGGGTCGCCGTCCTCGAGGGTGTCTTCGGGGTCGAGCACGCCGGTGTCGGCGTTGTCCTCGATGTCGTCGTCCACGAACGGCTCCTCTCTCCGTGCCCTCCGCGTGCAGATTACGCACCGCTGCCAGTGTCCCTCGAACGGTGGGTCCCGGCGAAGATCGCTACCCTCGGGCGCGCCTACGGAGGTGGAGGGGTCAGTGACACAGTGGAGCGGGCCGACGTTGCTGGCCCTGTTCGGCGGCTTCGGGCTGGCGTTCGTGCTGGTGGTGCCCTACGCCGTCCTCAGCTACCGCCGCCGCGGCGAGTTCGGCCCGGGACGCGCGATCGCGGCGTTGGGGTTCCTCGTCTACTGCTGCGCGTTGATCACGTACACGCTCGTGCCGACGCCCGTGGTCGACGCCGCCTTCTGCGCGAGCCACGAGTCGCTGCGCCACCCCGTCGTGAACCCACTGCAGTTCCTTTCGGACATGCAACAGTTCCACACGGGACTGCTCAGCAACCCGGCGCTGCGGCAGGTCCTGTTCAACGTCGCGTTGTTCGTGCCGTGGGGCGTGTTCATGCGCCGCCTCTACCGGAAGGGCCCGGCCTTCGCGATCGCCAGCGGGTTCCTCGTTTCGCTCTTCATCGAAACCACGCAGCTCACGGGCGTCTGGTTCCTCGTCGACTGCCCCTACCGCCTCTTCGACACGGGCGACCTCCTCTCCAACACCGCCGGCGCCGCGGTCGGCGCCCTGGTCGCCCCGGTGCTCGGCCGCCCCCACGAACGCCTCGACGCCAAGGCCCCCCGCCCCGTCCGCAGCGGACGTCGCCTGTTCGGCATGCTGCTCGACCTCATCGCGGTGACGCTGCTCGGCGTGGCGCTGAACGTCGCAGTGGTCGCCGTCCAGCTCCTGCGCGACCCGGACAGCCTCCGCGGGCCGGGCAATCCCGTCGTGAACGCGATTCTCGGCGAGTGGTTGCCCGCTTTGGTCTTGCTGTTGATGGTCCCTCTGGCCGGCAACGGCGCGACACCTGGGCAACGCGCGGTGCTCCTGACGGTGGTCAATTCTGGCGACGACAAGCCTTCGGCGCTGCAGATGGTGGCGCGGTTCGTCTTCGGGTCGGGCGGCTATTTCCTCGCCCTGGGCGCCGCGACGGCCAGCGCACAGCCTTCGACGTTCACCGGCGTGTGGATCGTGGTGAGCGGCCTGTTCGCCATCTTCACCCGCGGGCACCGCGGCCTGACGGGACTGTTGGCGGGGTTGCGGGTTGTGGATGCTCGCCGTGAGCGGGAGCGGGTTTCGGCCTGACTTCACCCGCGTGGCTTCGTGCCGTCCATCGGCCGCCGCAGTGATGTCTGTACCGCTACGCTCGATTCTCGCCCCGTCCGACGTTCGCCGCGAACCCGTTTCGGCGCAATCTCGCGTGGCTCGCCAGCGATCTCCACTCACGAGCTCCTCAGCCTCACCGAGCTGGTGAGGCCTGTGTAGGGCTCGGCCTGCCGCCCCTCGACCGCAGAGAGCGGGTTCCTGCGCACCATCGCGCCCGGCTCCACCACGACTCGGCGTAACCTCGCCCGCGTGGCGCGGCACATCCTCCAACGACACGCCGACTTCCGCCGGCTCTTCCTGGGTAACTCGGTGTCGCTGCTGGGTTCGAGTGTCACCACTGTCGCGCTGCCGCTGGCGGCCGTGCTGACGCTGCACGCTTCGTCCATCTACATGGGACTCCTCGGCGCGGCGGCCCTCCTGCCACACTTCCTGCTCGGGCTGCCCGCCGGTGTCTGGGTGGACCGTCTGCCGTACCGGCGGCTTTTGGTGACAGCCGACATCGCGCAACTGCTGCTCATCGGCTCGATCCCTGTCGCCGCGGCGTTCGGGGTGCTGACCTTGGTGCAGTTGCTGATTGTCGCGCTTCTCGCCGGCGTCGCGAACCTCTTCGAAACCGTTGCGGCGCAATCATTCACGCCAGCACTGGTGCCACGCGAGGAACTCCTGCCCGCCAACAATGCGCTTACGTTAACCCTGGCCGCCGTGGGCTCAGTACTCGACGTGTCGTTGTAGTCCTTTGCGACGGAGCCGGGCGGTGAGGACATCGACACCTCATGTCAACTCGCGTCCCGCAGTTGTCCACAAGCCCCGTTCTCGTGGCCACAGTTGTCCACAGATTCCGAACTGGCCGATTTTCGGGGCCTGGCAACGGTAGACTGGGATGGGGACGCCCCCTTGGGAGGGCGGGGGTTTGTCTGGCGAGTCGGGGACGGGACTGCACATTGCGAGATCGAGCGCGCGGTCTGGCCGTTGCGACTTGGTGGCAATGGGGCCCCGACACCGCGCAAGTCCGTGCGGTGATTCGGCCGAGATGAGCGCGGACGTCCGCGATCGGGAGGGCATTCGCCAACACGGCCGGTCTGATCATCGCCGCGGGTAGCGCAGTCGCCGGCCAGGTGCTGCGCGGCGCGGGGCCCTCGCTCTACGGCGTGAACCAGCAGACTCTGCGCCAAACCCTCATCGCGCCCGACCTGCTTTCCCGCGCGACCGCGACGTGGCGGTTCCTCGTCTACGGCATGCAACCCCTGGGCGCACTCGCCGGCGGGCTGCTCGGCGCCGTGAGTCTCCGCGCCACCCTGATCACGGGTGCGGCGGTGATGGCCCTCGCGACTGTGTCCGCCGCGGGGTTGAGCCGGGTACGGGAGCTGTAGTCGAAGTATCCACCGCACTTGCCGGTCCCGGCAGCACTTCCCGAGTTCGCCGAGCCGTGTCGCCGAAGTCGCGGAAGCCGCACGTCCCCCGTTCAAAGCCTGTGCCGAGCGCAATCAACGCCTCTCGAAGGCGTCCGACTGGGCCGGGCCTGGCGCCTCTGACCCGTCAGCCGGAGTACGGCTCCAGCTTCGCAATCCGCGAACAAGAGCAACCGCGTCGACCGCCCGACTGAACCGGCTGCGGGAGCTGTAATCGCCGTGATTGCCTCGCAAATTCGGTTATCCAGCAATAGTTCTCGCGCTCGTCGAGCGCTATTGCCAAGTTCAAGGAAGCCACGCACCCCTGCTCACAGCCGGAGCCATGTGAAATCAACGCCTCCCGACGACGTCCGGGTGAGCCGGGCATGGACCCTCTGACCCGTCGGCCGGAGCAACCCTCCCGGCGAAGTGACTACCTCGCCGCGTTTGCCTATCCAGCAGCACTTCCCGAGTTCGCCGAGCCGTGTCGCCGACTTCGCGGAGCCCGACCCGAGCGAAATCACCCCGCCTGAACCCGAGCCGGGTCCAGCGCCTCAAACCCCTCAGCTCGAGAAAGCCTCCAGCTCCACGATCCGCGAATAAGCATGATCATTCGAATCCAAAGCCACAACCCGCACCCCATCGGCCTGCACAGCCGGGAACGTCGACGTCACCGCGCCCGAGGTGTTGCCGCGCACCGAGGCGACCGTGGTCCAGGCGCCGGCGATGTGGGCCTGGATGTCGAAGTCGCGGAGGCCGTACTTGGCGGCCGGGTACTTGGTGGAGTCCAGGGTGTCGGTGACGACGCGGCTGACCGCGGCAGCAGCGGGCAGGGTCACGGCGTAGGTGTCCGGGAACGCGGACTTCGTGCCGTCGTTCCAGCCGGTGGTGGTGGACCAGTGGTCGCCGTTCGCATCGCCGTCGACGGCGCCGCAGGGGGAGAAGCTGCCGTTGGTCGAGGAGGGCGTGGCTTGTTCGCCGAGGAGGAGGTTGTCGCCGGGGCCCTTGGGAGGTAAGGGAAGGACGTCGACGGGGACGGGCAAGTGGGCGCGGTCGGAGAAGAGGTCCACGGTGTAGTGGCCGGGGCGGGCGGAGCGCGGCACGGTGACGCCGACCCGGACCGACACCGGCTGGCCGACGGGAAGCCAGGACGAGAACACCCGCCGGTCGAGGGACAGCGGCCGAGGCGCGGAGAGCTCCATGTCCGCGTACACCGGGCCCTTGCCGTTGTTCGTCATGCCGACGGTGAGGGCGCTCGGCAGGCAGGGCAGGCCGACGACCTGGATCTGCGCAGGCGTGGCGGTCAGCTGCAAAGCGGGCGTGGCCGGGGTGCTCTGCGCGGCGCTCGCGAGTGCCACGCCGAGCACGACGGCAGCGCCGGCGGCCACCGCGAGGTGACGTCGCTGCATGGGGAACTCCTGTCAGTGGACGTGGATGGCGGGGACGCGGTCTTCGACGGTGAGCTTCGCGCGCGTGGTGACCTTGCCGTCGCGGATGGAGACCTTGTCGACCACGCGGTAGTCGGCGGTCCACTCGCGCGGGGTGACCTCGCAGCGCACGTAGCCGCGCTGGAAGTTGCCGAACTTGACGTGCGGGTTCTCGTCGAGGATCGTCTGGCCGCCGGCGTCGAGGTCCATGCCGTCCTGGCCCGACGTGATCGAGGTGCCGACGAACTCCGTCGCCACGACCGGCGAAGCCGGGTCCGCGTAGTCGGGCCGAAGCTCCGACGCGACGCTGCGGTGCAGGTCACCCGCGATGCTCACCAGGTTGCGCACCTTGCGGTCCTGCGCGCCGCCGAGGATGCGCTTGCGGGAGGCGACGTAGCCGTCCCACGTGTCCATCGGCACGAGCACGGGCGCGCCCGCGGCGGTGTCGAGCTGCGCGATCGCGGTCTGGTGCGCGAGCACCTCCCAGCGCGCGGAGTGCTGCGCCATGCCGTCGAGCAGCCACTTCTCCTGCGCCGCACCGGTGATCGTGCGGTTCGGGTCGAGCGAGTCCGGGTTCGGGGCCTTGGTGCCGTCGCCCGCGGCCTGGTCGTCGCGGTACTGGCGGGTGTCCAGCACGTTGAAGCGGATCAGGTCGCCGTACTGGAAGCGGCGGTACATCTGGATGTCCGGCCCGGTCGGCAGCTGCGAGACGCGCACGGGCTGGTGCTCCCACCACGCGCGGAACGCGTTGGCGCGCCGCACGAGGAACTGCGCGACGGGGTCGTTGTTCTCGGAGATGTCGCCGGCCCAGTTGTTCTCGACCTCGTGGTCGTCGATCGTGACGATCCACGGCGCGGCGGCGTGCGCGGCCTGCAGGTCGGCGTCGGTCTTGTAGAGGGCGTAGCGGCCGCGGTAGTCGTCGAGCGTCGTGGTCTCGCGCTGGAAGTCCACGGCCATGTCCTGCTTGCGCAGGCCGCCGTCGGCGCCCACGCCGTACTCGTAGATGTAGTCGCCGAGGTGGAACACGACGTCGTGGTCCTTCGCCGCCATGTCGCGGTAGGCGGTGTAGAAGCCCTCGTACCAGGCCTGGCAGCTCGCGTACGCCAGCGCGACGGCGGGCACCGACTGGTGCGCGGTCGGCGACGTGCGGGTGCGGCCGACCGGGCTGGTGTGGCCGCCGACGTGGAAGCGGTAGAAGTAGTGCCGCCACGGCCGCAGCCCGCGGACGTCCACGTGCACGCTGTGGGACTCCTCGCGCCGGGCGAGCGCGTTGCCCGAGCGGACGACCCGGCGGAACCGCTCATCCTCGGCGACCTCCCAGCGCACCGACACCGGGCGGTCGTTCATGCCGCCGAACGGATCGAGCGGCTTCGGCGCCAGGCGCGTCCAGATCACCACCGCGTCGGGCAGCGGGTCGCCCGAGGCGATGCCGAGCGTGAACGGGTAGCCGGGCACGCGGTCGGTGTCCACGGTGGTGGCGCCGGAAGCGGTGATGCCGGGCAAGGTGCCGGCGAGCGCCAGCGCGGCGGCGGCTCCCGTGACGGTGAGGAACTTGCGTCGCGTCGGGTTTTCCACGTCGCTCCGATCCAGTGCGGTCCCGGCGGTCGTGCCCGCGGGAGGGCGGACGGCCGCACAGGTGCGGCACGGTGGTTGTGCTCACCGTCGGCGGCTTCCCCAGTCGCTTCTTCGCCGGTGGAGCGGGTGGTGACACGTCTCAACACGGGCCGGTTCGTGCGTGGTTCGTCCCGCGCTGGGCACGTTATCCGGGTCCCGGCGCGCCGTGAACGATCACGGGGGTGAATTCGAGCTGAAGTCTGGGGAAGGTTGTCGGCGGTAGCGCTGAGTGACCATCGGAGACGACAAATAGTGCCACCGGAATTGTTTTCCGGTGGCACTATTTGTGGTTTTTTTTCAGATCAGACGAACAGTGCGCAGCTGGCCTTGTTGTCGAAGTTGTTGTTCGAGAAGTCGGTGTCCACCGAGTTCTTCTTGGCCTCGTAACCCTGGTTGCCGCCGCAGTCGGCGGCGTCGTACAGCTTCACGACGTGGCTGGTGTTGTTCTTCATCGAGCTGGCGCCGTTGGTGACGAAGCCGTTGCCGCCCGCCCACTTGGTCTTGGACAGGTCGATGGCGCCCGCGCGGTAGGCGAACTCGACGTGCTGACCCTTGTAGTCGTCGTCCTCGAACAGGCAGAAGTGCCCGGACGCGCAGGTCCCGGCCGCGCCGGCGGACGGGGCCAGCGCGAGCATCGAGCCGGCGCCCACGAGCACGCCGAGGACCAGCGAAATGTGCTTCTTCATTCAATCGCCTTTCGGTGGAGAAAACCCGGCCGACGGACCGGATTCGAACAGGCGGGAACGTCCCCAGACGCGTATGGCGAACTTCCCCAGAATTCCCGCCAGTGCGAAAAACTATAGCGACTGCTCTTCGGTGCACACCGCCGAAGTGGTGATCGTCACCGACCAGCCGGTATGGTGTTTCGGTGATCGGGAAAAAGTGAGGCATTACCTTCGCCGAGTGTGACGCTCGGTGGGGTGATGTCGCATTCCCGCCAGGTTCTGTCGGTGCCACCGGGCAGACTGGCGGGGTGTACGAGGACATCGAACGCTGCGTGCGCGCGGTGCAGTCGAAGGACGCCCGGTTCGACGGGTGGTTCTTCACCGCCGTCGTCACCACGGGTATCTACTGCCGCCCGAGCTGCCCGGTCGTGCCACCGAAGGTCGAGAACATGCGCTTCTACGGCAGCGCGGCGGCGGCGCAGACGGCCGGGTTCCGCGCGTGCAAGCGCTGCCGGCCCGACGTCACGCCGGGATCGCCGCTGTGGAACGAGCGCGCCGACGTGGTCGCCCGCGCCATGCGGCTGATCGCCGACGGGGTGGTCGACCGCGAGGGCGTGAGCGGGCTCGCGGCGCGGCTCGGGTACAGCGTGCGGCAGCTCGAGCGCCAGGTACACGCGGAGCTGGGCGCCGGGCCGCTCGCGCTCGCGCGGGCCCAGCGCGCGGAAACGGCGCGGCTGCTGGTCGAGACCACCGACATGCCGATGGGCGACATCGCGCACGCCGCGGGGTTCTCGAGCATCCGGACGTTCAACGACACCGTGCGGCAGGTGTTCGCCCTGACGCCGAGCGAACTGCGGGCGCGGGCGTCCGGCGCGCCGTCTTCGCCCGGGGCGCTGTGGTTGCGGCTGCCGTTCCGCGCACCGCTGTGCCCGGACAACCTCTTCGGCCACCTGGCGGCCACGGCCGTGCCGGGCGTCGAGGAATGGCGCGACGGCGCGTACCGGCGCACCCTGCGCCTGCCGCACGGCCACGGCCTCGTTTCGCTGGCGCCGACGCCCGACCACATCGCGTGCCGCCTCAGCCTCACCGACCTGCGTGACCTGTCGGCCGCCATCAGCCGCTGCCGCCGCCTCCTGGACCTCGACGCGGATCCCATCGCGGTCGACGCGCAGCTCTCCTCGGATCCGGCGCTGGCCCCGTTGGTCGCGAAGAACCCGGGGCGCCGGGTGCCGCGCACGACGGATCCGGAGGAGTTCGCGATGCGGGCCGTGCTGGGGCAGCAGGTGTCGACCGCCGCGGCCCGCACACACGCCGCCCGCCTGGTCACGGCCCACGGCACGCCCGTCGACGATCGCGAGGGCGGCCTCGGTTTTCTCTTTCCCACGCCGGCCGACCTCGTGGACCTGGATCCTTCGACGCTCGCGATGCCGCAGTCCCGCCGCCGGACGCTGCTGGGCCTCATCGCCGCTCTCGCCGCAGGTGACCTCGACCTTTCGCCGGGCGGTGACTGGGCTCGCGCCCGCGCCGAGCTGTCGGCGCTGCCGGGGTTCGGGCCGTGGACGGTGGAGACCATCGCGATGCGAGCGCTGGGTGATCCGGATGCTTTTGTGCCCACGGATCTGGGGGTGAAGCTGGCTGCTGCTGCTTTGGAACTGCCGACGTCGCCCTCCGCCCTGATCCGCCATGCGGCGGCGTGGCAGCCGTGGCGGGCCTACGCGGTGCAGTACCTGTGGGCGACGGGTGACCATCCGATCAACTATCTGCCCGCGTAGGTGTTTGTCGCTGTGGGGCGAGGAAATCCAGGACGGCCCCGGCGACGCAGAACGACCGACTCACCCTCCCAACGGCATCCGCCCAGAGGCGACAGCCATCGTCGGCCGGGATCATCGTGCCGGGGTGATCGGGCTCCACGACGGCGTTCCCGGCGGGATATTCCACGCCGGTTAGCCCCGCGTCATCCATGTCGGTCCGCGCCGGGCGAACCACGCTGCTCGATTCCTCGTGGTCCACGCGGTCCGAACCCGCATGATCCAAGCGACCCGGCTCCTCGGGATCCACGCGGTCCGCATCTCTGAGATCCGCGCGGTCGCGCCCCTCGGAATCCGCGCGATCCAAACCCACACGATCCCTGCGACCCGGCCTTTCCAGATCCACGTGATCCGTCCACCCGGAATCCTCGTGGTCCAAGACTGCCTGGTCGGCGCGGTTCGGCACCTCGTGATTCATGGGGCGCGAACCCGCGTGGCCCGCGCGACCCACGCCCGCGCGACCCACGCCCGCGGAATCCGCGCGGTCCGAAACCGCCTGATCCGCGCGGTGAGGTCCTCCGTAGGCGACACGGCCCGGAGTCGCACCCTCCGGGGTGAGGGCCCTCGGAGTACAGGCGATTCGAGCCCGCACGGCCACACGGTCCAGTCCCCCGAAATCCACGCAGTTCGAACCCGCGGGATCGGCATCGGGTGGTCCCACGTGATCCACGCGGTTCAGTATCGTCCCCGGCCGCCCGGGAGGGGTGAGGACAGAAGCGCGGGGCTACACGGCGCCCACCTCCGCGCAGTCGAAGGCCGTCACGCGAACAAGCCGTTCAGCGTGCCGAAGTCCATGGCGGAGGCCAGTTCGGCGTAGGTGCCCGCGTCGAGGAGTTCGCGGGTCGAGCGGAGGGCCGCGGCGTAGGCGGCCTGGGCCAGGGCCGTGCCGACGGTGACGCGGCGGACGCCGGCCGACGCGAGGTCTGCCACGGAAGGAGCGCCCGGGCCGGCCATGGCGGCGACGGGGAGCGGGGAGGCGGCCGTGAGCTCGCGGAGTACAGCCAGGTCCACCAGGCCCGGCACGAAGATGCTGTCCACGCCGGCCTCGGCGTAGGCGTGGGCGCGGGCGAGCACGTCGGCGAAGCGGCCCGCGGGCTCGCCGATGCCGAAGAGGTACACGTCGGTGCGGGCGTTGATCCACAGCTCCGGCAGGCCCGCCGAGGCGGCAGCCGCGCGGGCCGCCGCGAGACGCTCAGCCTGGACCTCCGGGGGGAACAGCGAGAGCGTGCCCGCCCGGGAGTCCTCCAGGTTGACGCCGACCGCGCCGGCGTCGATGACCTCGGCGACGGTGGTGGCGACGTCGGCGGGGTCCGGGCCGTAGCCGCCTTCGATGTCGGCCGTCACCGGTACCGAGACGGTGCGGGTGATCTGCCGCACGGCCGCCGTCATCTCGGAGCGCGTGAGACGCTGGCCGTCGCCGCGGCCGAGGGCCCACGAGACGCCGCCGCTCGTGGTGGCGATGGCCGGTGCGCCGGCGTGCTGGATGA
Source organism: Amycolatopsis sp. NPDC047767 (assembly GCF_040704195.1). NCBI lineage: Bacteria > Bacillati > Actinomycetota > Actinomycetes > Pseudonocardiales > Pseudonocardiaceae > Amycolatopsis > Amycolatopsis sp. NPDC047767. The sequence continues at coordinate 124,223 of NZ_JBEYSJ010000016.1, read as the reverse complement.
CAGCCGCGCTGCCGGCGTCCCAGGCGTTCGGCAGTACCAGCATCGGCTGGGTGTGCAGCTCTCTGAATGCCTTTGCCTTGTCCTGCAACGATTCCATGTGATCCCTCCCAGTCGGACTCGAACAAGGGAGGACGCTAGCAGCGGCCACCGACAAAAAGCTCAGGCCGCGAGGTCGAGGACGATCCGGAAGCGCGCCTGACCCGACATCATGCGCTCGTAGGCCTTCGGGGCGTCGGTCCACGGGACGATCTCGTTCATCGGCCGCACGCCGCGGGCCTCGGCGAAGGCGAGGCCGTCCTCGTTCTCGATGGCCGAACCGGTGAGGCTGCCGGCCACCGTGTGCGTGCCGAAGATCAGGTCCGCGGTGCCGATCGACAGCGGGTCGGGCGCCGCGCCGACGACCACCATCCGCCCGCGCGGCGCGAGCCCCGCGACCAGCGGCGACATGGACGCGCCGCTCGAGGCCGTCGCGACGATCGCCGCCGCGCCGCCCAGCTTCTGCAGCTCCGCGCCGGGGTCGGCGGCAGTGCTGTCGAGGTACTCGTCCGCGCCGAGCCGCATGGCCAGGTCGGCCTTGTCCGTTCCCCGCGCGATCGCGGCGACGCGGTAGCCCAGCGCCTTCGCGTACTGCACACCAAGATGGCCCAGCCCGCCGATCCCCTGCACCGCGACCAGCGAACCGGGTCGCGCGTCCAGCTTGCTCAACGCGCTGTACGTGGTGATTCCCGCACACAGCAACGGCGCGGCGTCCGAAGAGGACAGTCCACTCGGGATGCGCACGAGGCCGGCGGCGCGGGCATAGGCGTATTCGGCGTAACCGCCGTCGACGTGCGTGCCGGTCCACGGCTGGTCGGTGCAGTTGACGAAGTCGCCGCGGCGGCAGTACTCGCACTCGCCGTCCTGCCCGCCCAGGTAACCGATGCCGACGCGCTCGCCGACGTGCCACGCCCGCACCCCCTCGCCGACGGCGTCGATCACCCCGACGATCTCGTGGCCGGGCACCCGCGGCACATCCGGGTCGGCGCGCAGCCCGTCCACCGCGAGCACGTCGGAATGGCAGACGCCGCAGTACTCCACTTTGACCCGGACCTGCCCGAACGACGGCGCGACGAGCTCCCGCTCGCTGAGCGCGAACTGGCGGGTTCCGGTGACTTCCAGAGCTCGGTAAGTTGTCATGTCACGAATATGACCGGTCGTCTTAGTCACTGTCAAGCGCCGACCCCCGAATCAGGCACCCAGGTTTTTCAGGGCAGGTCGAAGCCCAGTTCCTTCGCGGCGTCGACCGGCGTCGGCTGCGCCCACCGCTGCGCCACGGCCTGGTGCGTCGACAGCGAACGCAGCTCCGCGCGGTCGAGGTAGAGCACTCCGCCGAGGTGGTCGGTCTCGTGCTGGACGATGCGCGCCGGCCAGCCGGCGAACTCCTCGTCGACGGCCGCGCCCGTCTCGTCCTGCGCCTCGAGCCGGACGCGCAACGGCCGCGCGACCACGGCTTGCCATCCGTTCACGCTCAGGCACCCCTCGAAGAACGCGACCCGCTCGGCGCCCAGCGCCGTGTACCGCGGGTTCACCAGCACGCGGAACGGCAACGGCCCGATCCCCCGCGCCGCCAGCACCTCCGGCGGCGTGTTCGGCCGCTCGTAGTCCTCGATCACGGCGAGCTGCAGCGGGAGCCCGATCTGCGGCGCGGCCAGCCCGACACCGGGCGCCGCGTGCATCGTCTCCTTCATGCCCTCGATCAGCCCAGCGAGCGCGGCTTCGCTCAGCTCGCCTTCATACGGCGCCGCGGCCGTGCGCAGGACCGGGTCACCGGCCTGGACGATGGGCCACGGGAGCGGCTGGGCGAGCAGTTCGTCCACCAGGTCGGCGAGCACGCTGGGGGCACCTTCCTACAGCAGGGAGCCGAACACCACGTCGAAGAAGTCGTCCAGCGGGGCGACGCTCTTGGCCACCTTGGTACGGATGATCGCACCCTCCCACGCGTCGAGCACGAACCGCCCGAGCAGCTCCGGGTCCTTGTCGCCCTTGACCTCGCCGGCGGCCTGCGCCTGGCGGATGGAGTCGGTGATGCTGTCCGACCAGTGCGTGAGGCTCTCCCCAACCTGCTTGCGGATGACGGGACTGTGGTCGGCGCGCTCGGACCCCATGTTGCCGATGAGGCAGCCGCGGGTGAACTCGTTGTCCACGAGCACGTCGCGCATCACGGTGAACCGCGCGCGCAACGTGTCGAGCGGCCCGAGGTCGCCGTGGCCGTCACGCCAGCCGGAGCTCTCGGCGTAGCGCGCGACGACTTCGGCGCCGAGGTCTTCCTTGCTCTTGAAGTGGTTGTAGAACGACCCCTTGGGCACGCCGGCCGCCCGGGTGATGGTGTCGACGGAACACGCGGCGAAGCCGTAGCGGTGGAACTCGGTGACCGCGGTGTCGACGATCACCTCACGAACGCTGGGACGTGGCATCCACCAATTATATGACCGGTCGTCTCAGCTGTCGACCAAGCCGTTCCGACCAGGGCTCCGGCCGAGATCCCCGGCCGATCTCGCACCCGTCTGATCGCTTCCGGCATGCTGGGCTCCGTGGCCTATGACGTGAACGCGATCCGCAAGCACTTCCCCGCCCTCTCCGAAGGCGCCGCGCACTTCGACGGGCCCGGTGGCTCGCAGGTGCCGGACGTGGTGGGGGAAGCCGTGGCAGGAGTCCTCTGCTCCGCGATCGCCAACCGGGGCACCGTGACGCCGGCCGAGCGGCGCGCCGACGGGATCGTGCGGGAAGCACGCCAGGCAGTGGCCGATCTGCTGGGCGCGAAGGCCGAAGGCGTGGTCTTCGGACGCAGCATGACCCAGGTGACGTACGACTTCTCACGCACGCTGGCGAAGACGTGGGAAGCCGGGGACGAGGTCGTGGTCACGCGGCTCGACCACGACGCCAACATCCGGCCGTGGGTGCAGGCGGCGGCCACGCGCGGGGTCACCGTGCGGTGGGCCGACTTCGACCCGGCGACGGGTGAGCTGCCGGTCGAGGCGGTCACGTCGCTGCTGACGGACAAGACGCGGCTGGTGGCCGTGACGGCGGCGTCCAATCTGCTGGGCACGCGGCCGGACGTCGCGGCGATCACGGCGAAGGCGCGCGAAGCCGGGGCGCTCAGCTACGTCGACGGGGTGCACCTCACGCCGCACGCCACCGTGGACATCGCAGCACTCGGAGCCGACTTCTACGCCTGCTCCGCGTACAAGTTCCTGGGCCCGCACCTCGGCCTGCTCGCGGCCGCGCCCGAGCTGCTGGAGACGCTGCGGCCGGACAAGCTCGTGCCGTCCAGCGATGCCGTGCCGGAGCGCTTCGAGCTCGGCACGCTCCCCTACGAGCTGCTCGCGGGCACCACCGCGGCCATCGACTTCCTCGCGAACCTGGTCCCGGCCGAGGGCACTCGGCGCGAGCGGCTCGCCACGTCGCTGGCCGCGCTCGAAGTGCACGAGCAGGAGATGCTGCAGCGCCTCGACGACGGGCTCGCCGCCCTGCCCCAGGTCGTCCGCTACGGCTCCCCCGGCCGCGAACGCACGCCGACCGTCCTGTTCTCCGTGACGGGCCACGAACCCAAGGCCGTGTACGAGCACCTGGCGAGCCACAACGTCAACGCGCCGGCCGCGAGCTTCTACGCCATCGAGTGCTCCCGCCACCTCGGCCTCGGCGACACGGGCGCCGTCCGCGCGGGCATCGCGCCGTATACGACGGCGGCCGAGGTCGACCGCCTGGTCAGCGCGGTGGCGGAGCTGTGACCGCCGTGCCGCGCACGTAGACCGCGCGGATGTCGTGGAGGGCGGCCGGGTCGGTGAAGGGTTGCCGGCCGCCGCAAGGCGCGGAAGGTGTCCACTGTGGACATCCCCGGCAGCGCGCGGGCGAGCAGCCTCGCTGAGACGGCGTTGACCGGCTGAGTTCCGTTGTGGAACTCTCGGAGCATGAGCATCGACGTCGTGGCCGGCGAAGCCGTCACCAGCGTGACAATCAACCGCCCGGACAAGCGGAACGCGCTGACCACGGCCATGTACTCGGCCCTGGCCGAAGCGCTGGAGACCGCGGCCACGCCGATCGTCGTCCTCGGCGGCGCCGGTGGCACGTTCACCGCGGGCAACGACCTGGGCGACTTCCTGGCGCACGACTCCGGTGCCGGAGACGACACACCCGTGCGGCGGTTCCAGGAAGCCCTGCTGGCGACGCGCGCGGTGGTGGTCGCGGCCGTCGACGGCCCGGCCGTCGGCATCGGCGCGACGCTGCTGCTGCACTGCGACCTCGTGTACGCGACCGAGAGCAGCTACCTGCAGTTCCCGTTCACGTCGCTGGGGCTCGTGCCGGAGTACGGCAGCAGCTTCGTGCTGCCGCGTCTGCTCGGCCCGCAGCGCGCCGCCGAGCTGCTGCTCTTCGGCGAACGCGTGCCGGCCGCCGAGGCGCACCGGCTGGGGCTCGTGAACGAGGTGCTGCCCGACGCGGCGGCGCTGGAGGCCCGAGTCGCCGACCGGACGGCCGCGTTGGCCGCACAGCCGGCTTCCTCGCTGGCGCTCACCCGGGAGCTGCTGCGCGACACCGAGGACACCAGCGTGCGCGGGCGGATGGACGTGGAGTCGCAGCACTTCGCGAAGCTGCTGCACGACCCCGCGACGGTCGCCAACCTGCGCGCGAAGCTCGGCCGCCGCTAGGCGAGCTTGCGGCGGCGCTTGTCCACGGCGCCGTCCAGCAGGGGCCGCAGCTCCTCGACGACCGAGTCGAGCGGGGCGACGTCGTGTTCGGCGCGCGCGAGCACGATCGCGCCTTCGAGCGAGCTGATCATCAGCACGGCCAGTGAAGCGGCGCGAGCGGGAGATACGCCCATCTGCTCCAGTGCTTCGACGAGCGGTTTACGCCATTCGGCGAATGCGCCGGCCGCGCTCTCCCGCAGCTTTTCGCTCAGCGCGACGGAATCGGCGACCGTGGCGACGATCGGGCAGCCGTTCCCGAATCCCTGATCGGCGAATTCGGCGCGCCACGGCTCGACCATCGCGGCGAAGAGGTTGCCCGGCGTCGCGTCTTCCAGCGATTCGGCGTTGCGGCGCACGCGGCGCGCGGCGTAGCGGCCGGCCCAGGCGACCGCTTCGGCGACGAGCTGCTCCTTACCCCCGGGGAAGTAGTGCTGCAGCGACCCCCGCGGCGCGTTCGCGTGGGCCACCACGTCCCGCAGGCCCGTACCGCCGACGCCCTGCGTCCGCAGCAGCTGCGCGGCGCTGAACACCATCCGGTCCCGCGCCGGCCTCTCCGACTCCGCCATCGACGACCTCCTTCATGACGCTGGTCATGCTAGTCGGCACGACCCGTTCGAACTCCTTCTCGCCCCGCTCGAACGTCGGGACCGGGCGGAAGCCGTGGGCGCGCAGCAGGCCCTCCGCCGGCGCGTTGCCGGCCTGGACGGCGGCGTGCAGCGTCCAGCCGGCCCAGCGCGGGTCGTCGGCCAATTCGCGCACGAGCGCGCTCGCGATCCCGCGGCGGTGCCAGGCGTCGGCCACGAGCACCCCGAGCTCGGCCCGGCACTCGCCCTCCGGCACGAGGTTGACCAAGCCGACCGCGACGTCGCCGACCTTCGCGACGAGCGCGGCACCGGCGAGCAGGAACGCGCGGTAGCGCACCAGGATCCAGTCCGGCGCCGGGCGCCCGGGCAGCGTGAAGCGCCACGCGAGGCTCTCCGGCGAGCAAGCTCGCACGAGACTCTCGACGGCACCGGCGGTCGCCGGCTCGACGATCGTTATGACAGCTGTCATGACCCATGGGTAGCACGGTTTCCCTGATCGACTCACTATGACAGCCGTCATAGTGAGTGCTCACGCTCCCGACACGGCGAGCCTCGACCGAGACCCACACCGCCCAGCCGAACGGTGGGACATGACCGGTTCCGGGTAATGCGATTTCACTTCCCGTGTCCGCCATCACCCGGTGCGCTGAAAAATGCCGCCAATTCATGCGTGGAACACAATCCGTCAGGCCGTGAGCCTTATCGGGTGAAAACCGTTCCCAAAACCTTCCGACCTCGTGATTCTTCCCTATCTTCTAATCGAATCTTCTCCAAACAGCGCACGAAGGGGACGCGGTCATGACCCAGTCGATCGAAGCTCCGGCGAAGGAATTCTGCGTCGACTGGGAGATGGAGGGAAACGACGGCGGCCGCGTGAACGTGACGCTGTCGGGTCAGGTGAGCCTGCTCGACGGCAACCGCTTCTACAAGGTCGACGGCGTGCTCTACATCGCCGAAGGCGCCGAGTACTGCCGCGAGGTCGGCAACCCGCGCCTGTACGTCCGGCGCAACGGAGTGGAAGCGAGCGGACGGCACTGGGGCTGGGAGCCGATCAGCTCGCGCAAGACCGCCAACCGCCTCTGCACGATGGACGGGTACTTCGTGCGCACCGGTTACTGGGCCCCGGCGGACCGGTCGATCCAGCTGAGCATCGTGGCCGAGCACGGCATCACGCGACGAAAGTCGTACAGCACCACGGCGACCGTCCGGCTCGTGGACTGACACCGGTTTCGACTCTTCGCATTCAACGCGCGGCGAGCATCGGGCAAGTCGATCGCGACGTGAAGTGACGGCGTTCACCCACAAGTGGGGTGACCACCTTGAGCGTGCTGAGGAACACACCGTTTTCCCATGAAAATCAAAGAAAACGTTGTGCTGGACACAGCGCGCGCGGGCGTGTAAGAGGACCATGGAGCTCATGCGGAACAAGGCCCGGGCTGGCAGACCACCTCTTCTCTTCACCCGTTTCCTGCGACGACTGGGGTTCGCGCGCAATCCGCTCGTGCGGCGCTCCGACCGGATCGAGGGTCTCCTCGCCGGCCTGGCCGCGCTGATCGCGATCTTGGCGCTCCCGCTCGTGGTGATGCTCGGCAAAGCCGATGTCTCCCACGAGACCGCGGCGTCGGACGCGCAGCTGCGCGCGCGCCATCAGGTGACCGCGACCGTGCTCGCGCCCGCGCCGAAGCCGGCGTCGATGGGCGACAGCGCCCCGATCGCCCACAGCTCTCGCGTGACCGCCAGCTGGCGGCTGGCGAACGGCTCGCCCCAAACCGGTGTCGTGACGGTGCCCGCGGGCGCCGGCAACCCCGGTTCGCAGGCCACGATCTGGCTGGACGACAACGGCAAGCAGACGACCGCCCCGCTCACCCACGCCGACGCGGTGACCAACGGCGTGCTCGTGGGCACCTTCACGTGGCTCTGCGCGATCGGCCTGCTGGCCGGCGCGTTCTGGATCGCCCGGCGCGTGCTCGACCACCGGCGCGCGGTGCGCTGGGCCGACGAATGGGCGCAGCTCGCCGGCCCGGAGGCAGTTCGCTGAAACCGGCTGCCTCCGGGCCCCGGCCGGCGGACCGGCGGAGCGACACCCCCAGCGCCGCCCCGCGGCAGTGCAACGCCTACCGCTAAGCCTGTGTTGGCGAGTTAACTATCAGCTAATTCGCCCTGCGCACAGTCTTGTGTAGGGGAGCCCTGATTGTCAACTGTCAGCTAATCTGGGATAGTCGACCTAGCTGAGAGCAATCAGTCGCTGACCGGAGGGGGCGGACATGTCCAGTGACTCGAGTGATGACACTCGGCCGACGTTGGCCTCCAGGCTCGACGATCTGTTCCGCACGGTGCGCCCGCAGGGCAAGCACTGGACGAACGCCGAGGTGGCCACCGAGCTGAAGCGCGAGTCGCCGGAGCTGAAGGTCGGTTCGGTGTACCTGTCGCAGCTGCGGTCGGGCAAGCGCACCAACCCGTCGCAGGAGCTGCTGGCGGCGCTGGCGAAGTTCTTCGGGGTGTCCGTCGCGTACTTCTTCGACGAGAAGGTGGCGGGCGACGTCCTGAGCGAGCTGGCCGCCATCGAGGCGATGCGGCAGGCGGGCGTGCGCGCGGTCGCGATGCGCGCGGCGGGCATGCGTGAGGAGAACCTGCAGGCGATCACCACGATCATGGACCAGTACCGCCAGATGCAGGGCCTGCCGCCGGTCAGCGACGAAGCGGCGGGCTGAGCATGGCGGAGGAGCGTCGCGACCAGCTCAAGCGGATGCGCGAGGAGGGCGCCCGGCGGATCGCCGAGCTGGACCTGCCGGAGGGCTGCGACCTCCCGACCCTGTGCGAACGGCTGGGCACCATCCGCGAACGGCCGATCACCCTCGTGCCGATGCCCATGCCGGCCTCCCACCCGTGCGGCATGTGGGTCGCGGCGCAACAAGAAGACCTCATCTTCTTCGACGCCAACACCACCGGCGCCCACCAGGAGCACATCATCTTGCACGAGCTCGGTCACATCATCTGCTGCCACCGCGGCTCGGGCCTGCTCGACGACGAGAGCGCCCGCTCCCTCTTCCCCAACCTCGACCCGGACATCGTCCGCGACATGCTGATGCGCGCCACCTACGACGACGCCCAGGAGCAGGAGGCGGAGATCATCGCCTACCTGCTGTCCGAACGCATGGGCGTGGTCCCGGCTCCCGCTCCTCCGGCGAAGGTGCCGGCTGCGGAGGAGAAGCCGATCGACCGGATCGAGCGGATGCTGCTCTAGGGCGAGGCTGCCGGGTGCGCTGGTGCTGCCCGGGTCTCGGCTCCTGCTCTCGGCACCCGCCCTCAGCTCCCGGGCCTGTCCGGTAACGACTTCCGCCGACTCAAGGCCTTCGACGGGCCCGCCGGTTTTCCGGCGGGCCCGTCGAACGTGTTGAGGCCGCCGACGCGAAACGTCCATCGGTTCATCCGGCACCGCCGCGACGGCAACGCGATGCCGCCCCGCCACCTCAGCCCGATCTCCATCCGCGACTGGTCGGCGAAGGTGGGGCTATTTACCAACGCCCTGGTCCTCACAGCCAGTTCCAGCCACCCGGACACACAAGGCGCTCAACCACGACCGCCGACCAAGGTGGTGGGTGTCGCCGACGAACAGCGTGCCGGTGTAGCGCAGGCTCAGATGCCGGGTCGCCGGCGCCAACCCGATCCCGGGCCTGCGTATTCGTGTCGGCGGACGTTCCGCGCGGCGTGCTCGACGAGCGGTCCCGCCTGGAGCGTCCCGGCATGGGAATTGGTGCTGCCACGTTCGGCAGGGCCACATACGCGTCGACAGAGGCCACCGGGAACAGAAACCGTTCGTAGGTGCACAAGCTCGCGTATCGGGCCCTCCCGCAATTCTTGAACCTTCACATCCGAGTGAAGGTCGACGTACGCCGGAGCGCATCAGGATCGGGCATGGTGGGTGGCAGGATCACCTGCCCGCAGTGCGTTTGTCCAGGCCGTAAGAGCCGAGGAACACCACGTACCAGAGCGTCCAGAGGATCGCCCAATCGATGAAACCCAATGCGTCACCGTGGAGCGTCCCCGCGGACACCGGCTCGTGGAGTACGTGCGGGGCCAGCACGAAATAGTAGAGCGGGTAGGTCCCACAGGCCAGGACGCCGGTGATCACAATGCGGAGAATCACGTTCACCCCCGCGGTGAAGCGGGTCGGCCGGTTCCCGAAGATGTTCGCCCAGGCGATCATCCAGAACGTCCAGCACACCCCGAGTTCGGCGGCGTGCACGGTCACGCCATCGCCGAGCGCGGTGACGTTCGCCGGCCCCATCAGGACCTTCACGATGGGCACGAGGACGAAGTAGATCAGCGTTCCGAGCAGTGCGTTGCCGAGCAGGGACACCACCGCGACCGTGGCGGGACGGCCGGCCGGCCGCCACGGCAGGTTCTCGCCCAGCACACCGGTCAGGACTGTGGCCACGACCAAGGAGTAGAACCAGCCGATGAGCGTCGGGGTCGACAGCAGCGCGCTGCCCGGGCTCGCCCAGGTCGCGACGTTCGGCAACGCGAACACGGCATAGACGGCCAGCGTGGGAACGAACACCAGCGTGAGCTGCCCGAATCCGCGCCAAGGCTGCCGGTGTTTCGTCGACCACGGCCAATGCCCGTGACACACCGCGGACAGCACGTAGAAGAAGAACCCGAACAACACGAACAGGTTGCCCGCAGCGAACCCGGCGCCGCCCGCGCGCCCCGCGGCGAAACTCGGGTCGATCCGGCCCCAGCCGTACGCCAGCAGCACCGTGACCCCGATTCCGATACCCGCCGTCGTGGCGATGCCGGCGAGTCCACGCCACGGCTGCGGCCAACCGGCCGGCCCGAGCCACTCGAAGGTGAACGCGACCCACACCGTGCCCATCAGAAGCCAGAACAGCAAAGCGGTGAACGGTTGCGGGTAGAGTCCGGTGACACTCCATTGTGGATCCACCAGCAACCACCACGTCACGACCGAGACCACGAGCACGACGGCCAGGGTCGCCAGTGCGGTCCCCCACCGCGGCACGGGAGGCGGATCGACGGTGGGTTCGAGGTGGGTCAGGGGTTCCTCGGCAACCGACATGAGTACTCCTCGTTGAGCGCGGCGAAAGGGTCTTGGACGTGCATGACGGGGCGGGCGACGGAACGCCGCCGCCCGCCCGGTGAGACCGGTCAGGGCGAACCGGCCGAAGGCACACTCAGTCGTTCTTCAGGACGACCTTCAGTGCGCCCGTTTCCGCCGCGGCGAGGAACGTCCGGTACCCCGCTTCGGTTTCGTCGAGCGACATGCGGTGGGTGATCATCGGGGTGGAGTCCAGCGCGCCGGTCGCGATCGAGTTCATCAGCTGCGGGATCGTCAGCCCGGACGGGATGCCGGTGGTGATGGTGATCTGCTTGGCCCACAGCTTTTCCATGTGCAGCGTCGCCGGGCCCTCGTGCACGCCGATGTTGGCGATCCGGCCGCCGGAGCGGACCAGGTCCGCGGTCAGCTCGAACGCGTCGGGGAAGCCCACCGCTTCGATGGTGACGTCGGCGCCGAGACCGTCGGTGAGCTCGTTGACGAGACCGTGCACTTCGTTCTCGTCGACCGCGTGGGTGGCACCGAGTTTCAGCGCCATCTCCCGGCGGCTCGCGACGCGGTCGACCACGACGATGTTCCGCGGGGAGAACAGCTGAGCGGTCAACGTGGCGGACAGCCCGACCGGGCCGGCGCCGACGATCACCACGGTGTCGCCGGGCTGCACGCGTCCATTGAGGACACCCACCTCGTAGCCGGTGGCGAGGATGTCGGTCAGGAAGAGCACCTGCTCGTCGGTGAGATTGTCGGGGATCTTGTACACCGAGTTGCGGGCGAACGGGATCCGGGCGAATTCCGCCTGCACGCCGTCGATCGTGTTGCCCAGGGCCCAGCCGCCGTGCAGGCACTGGCCGTAGAGGCCGGCGGTGCAGAAGCGGCAGTAGCCACAGGCGCTGACGCACGCGGCCAGGATGCGGTCACCGGGTTTCACGTTCTGCACCGAGCCGCCGACTTCGGTCACCACGCCGGTCGCCTCGTGGCCGAGCACCGTGCCCGGCTGGACGGTGGGCACCCCGCCCTTGATGATGTGCGCGTCGGTGCCGCAGATCGTGGACTGCGAGACGCGCATGACGATGTCGGTGTCGGCCTGCAGCACCGGCATCGGGTGCTCGCGGTACTCGATCTTGCCGGGGCCGTCGTAGACGAGCGCTTTCATGAGCCAAACTCCCTTGTTTGAACTGGTGTTACTTGCCGGGTCCGTACAGGCCGAACCGGAGGTCGGGGTCGCCGGGGACCCACGTGTTGGTGAACTGCGAACGAGCGCCCATCGCGGCGACCCGGTCGATCAGCTGGTTGCCGAGCTCCAGTCGGCCCGGTTCCCAGCGCTTGAGGACGTCGGCGATTCCGCCGCCGCCGGCTCGGAGGTGTTCGTAGAGCTGCCACGCATCGTCGGCAGCCTTCGCAGAGCCCGCCGCGGCGTGCGGCCGCGCGGCGAACGCTGCGTCGCCGATGATCGCGACCCGGCCCTCGACCATGCCGGGAATGCGGGTGTCGAAGACGACCTGCACGTAGGGCTGCTCGGTACGCGTGACGACCTCGGCGACAGCCGGCGCGAGGGTGGCGGCCGCGGCCTCGCGCATCTCATCGACGTAGCGCTGCTGCACCGCGCCGGGGTGGATCGACACCGGGCACTCGAAACCGCGGGTGTCCGTGGTCAGCTCATCGAGCTCGGGTCCGGCGGCGACGTTGCGGTACCAGACGTAGTTGAGGAGCCGGTTGCATTCCTCCAGGTTGCCGTCCACACCCGGGATCGGGTACGTCACGCAATGCGTGCCGGGGGCGACGCTGTAAGTCAGGGAATCGGCCAGCAGCTCGTGGGTCTCAAGCGAAACCCGGTCCTCCCTGACCGCACCTCGCCAGCCCACATAACCGGAGTACTGCCGTTGCAGGTCCGGGAACATCCGCTTGCGCGCGGTGGAGGTGATCCCGTCCGCGAACACGACCAGATCCGCACGCTCCACCCGGCCCGAAACGAACCGGAGCTCAACCTGATCGGCGTCCTGGCCGTAGCCGGCACAGAACTCGCCGAGGTGGTAGTGGTCGGTGCCGAAGTCGCCCAGCAGCGCCCGGTAGACGGTTCCCCAGGAGGTGTAGCGCCAGTCGGCTGCTTCCTCGTGCAGGATCGCGTTACCGGAGCCGAGGTAGCGCAGCAGGCTGGTGCTGGTGCTGAGTTCGGCGATCTTGTGCGCGCTATGCCCGTCGAACCACTTCATCGTGATGGGCTGCAGCACGATGCCGCCTCCCCGGTTGTCCAGCTGCTCGGGCGTTCGTTCGAACACGTCGACGGAGAAACCGAGCTTGCGAAGCAGCAAGGCACTCGTGAGTCCGCCGATCGAGCCGCCGACGACGACAGCGCGCGAGCCTTCGTAGTGCTGCACGATCAGTCCTCCTTCACTCGTTGCGACCGGCACAGCATTGCTCCCCGACCGGGCCACCAGCACTGTGCAATCACCCAGTCATTCGCCGTTCGACTGTGGATATCACCATCCGCCGGCGACCCGGCTCGCTTTACCGTCTGTCCAACGGCCGGCGACGAGGCCCGCCGTCAAGCGCAAGGGAGTCAGCCGTGTCCATTGCCGTGTCGAAGTTCCGGGACGTCGCCGACGGCGTGCAGGAAGGCCAGTTCCAGATCGGGCAGCGCGCGTCCGTGCAGGGGCTCGCCGATCTCGATCCCGTCTACCGGCAGCTGCTCGACGGGCCGGTGACCGCCGCAGTCACGGTCGTGGGTGGGGACGGCTTGCCCAACCTGACGCCGGTGTGGTTCGACTACGACGGGGATCTCGTCCTGCTCAACATGGCCTCGCACCGCAAGAAGGTCGAGTGGCTGCGCGCGACGCCGAAGGCGACGTTCCTGTTGATGAACCCGGAAAACCCGTACCACTGGATGAGCGTCAAGGCGAGCGTCGTGCGGGAGATCGCCGAGGACGACCTCGACGACGGAGCACGGGTCACGGCTCACGGCTCACATCGACCGGATGGCGCGAAAGTACCTCGGCGCCGACAGCTATTCGCTGCGCGACCCGGCCCGTGACGAGCGCCGGGTCCTGTTCGAGCTTCGGGTGGACCGGGTCGCCACGTTCGGCCGGCCCTGACGCGGGTCCGGCGGCGCGAGTTGCGGGCCGTGGCCGCTCGCGCCGCCGAACACCTCGTCGGCCATGAGCGCGACCTTCAACCGCAGCAGTGCTTCGGGCTGCTGAAGGGAAACGCCGACCAGCTCCTCGATCCGTTTGAGGCGCAGCCCGATCGTGTTGGGGTGCACGAACAACGCCGCCGCCGTGCGCGCGATGTTCATCCCTTCGTCGAGGTACCGGCGGACCGTGTCGACCAGCTCCGCGTTCTTCCGCTGGTCGTACTCGCGCAACGGAGTCAAGACCTGCGAGGCGAACCGGACCAGCTCGGTGGGGTCGTTCACTTGCAGCAGCAGTCCGTAGACCCCGAGGTCCGGCAGGGCGACCGTGCGATCGGCGCCGTGCTGCCGGGCGATCTCAAGCGCGCCCCGCGCGGTGCCGACCGCCGCGGACGCTTCCTGCACGTGTGCGCACCGCTGGCCCACGACCACGGTCACGCTCCCGCCGGCGAGTGCCCGCCGCGCACGGGTGCGGACGAGATCCGCCGTGGCGGCGACATCGTCCCCCCGCGACGTGTCCGGCCACAGCACGACGACATGCTCGCCGGCGGTCGTGACCAAAGGCCGTGGCTCGCAACGGTCCGCGAGACTGTGGACCACGCTCAGCAGAGCCCGCCCGGCGTGGTCCCCAGGGGGCGCGTCCGGCGCCGCGACGAGCACCGTGTGCGCTCGCTGCAGGTCGTGGCCGAGGGGAACCGCGCGAGCCTGGAGCCGTTCGACGGCAGCGCCGGCCAGCAAGTCGGCCAGCAGGTCGGCGCGCAGGCTCCACTCCACGTCCTCGGCGGTGCGCCGGCGGACGAGCTCGAGCGAGCAGACGAGCGCCGCGTGCTCGATCGCCCGGCGGTCCAGCTCTGCCAGTTCGGCCAGCGAGCCCGGCAACCACAGGCGGGCGACGACGTCCCGCCCGAGCAGCACCGGCGCGGTGAGCCGGCCGGTCTCGGGGACCTCGTCGATGCCGTCGGCCGCCGGCTCCCCGGCGACGTCGTGCCCGGGCGCGAGTTGCACTCCCCGATGGGCGGCATTGGCCAGCACCGCGTTGTTCGCGTCGGTGACCAGCACCGGCCTCCCGAGCAGCTGAGCAAGCGCCTCCGTCACCCCCTGCACCCCGCCTGCCCGCAGCGCGACCGCGGTCAGCTCCCGGTGGATCGCTTCCGCCTGCTCGAGCAGGCGGCGTTGCTCGGTCAGCGAGGTGATCATCCGGGAACTCTGCAACGCCGTGCCGGCCTGGTTCGCCAACGTGGCAAGGAGCGTGAGCTCGTCCTGGCCGAACTCGTGGACTCCCCGCTGGTAGCAGTTGAGCGTGCCGACCGGTGTTCCGGCGATCAGCAACGGAACCGAGGCGATCGCTCGGTAGCCGTGATCCCGGGCCAGTGCCGCCCACGGTTCGAAGGACGGATCCGACAGGATGTCCGCGATCGGCACCGGCGCCGCCGTGCGGAAAGCCCGGCTCGACGGGCCGTTGGAGAGCGGGCCGGACGCCAGCGTGATCGTGCGCCGTTCGTTGACATCGGCGACGTAGTCGGCGGACAGTCCCGAGGAGCCGGAAATCCGCAGCACCTCTCCCGCCTCGTCGGTGAGCAGGACCGCGCTCGCGTCGTACCCGGTCAGTTCGCGGGCGGTGCGCGCGATCAAATCGAGCAGCTCGGTCAGCGGGGTCGTGGCGTTCACCGCGGCGGCGATCGCGCCGACGCCGGCCAGCCAGTACTGCACGTCGTCGCTGGTGTAGGTACGCATCGGCCGCCTCGGGTATCCGGCTGGCCACTTCGCAACCCGATGTGCGGAGCGACAGTGCCTGCCACTTTTGCTGTGGAAACTACCAGCTCCCGCGCCGAGCGAAAGGCGTACGTTCCGGGGCACAACACCGATCAGGGAGACGCAATGACGCACCCGGACCCGGCCCGGCGCATGGTCGACGCCGCGAACGCCTGGCTCGACAGCCTCGACGACCGGCAACGGTCCGCCGCGGTGGTCACCTGGCCGTCGGACGAGGAACGGCACCGGTGGTACTACACCCCGACCGACCACGGCGGGCTGCCGCTCCAGCGGATGCGGCCGGCTCAGCAGAGTCTCGCCATGCAGCTGCTCGCCACTGGGTTGTCCCGCCCCGGCTACGTGACGGCCACGACGATCATGGGCCTGGAGAACGTGCTCGACCAGGTCGAGGGCTGGCAGGTCGGCTGGGGCCGGGAACGAGGGCGCGACCCCCAGCTGTACTGGCTGCGGATCTTCGGCGAGCCGAGTATCGCCGGGCCCTGGTCGTGGCGGTTCGGCGGGCACCACATCTCGGTGCAACACCTGGTGGTCGACGGGCGGGTCGAGGCCAGTTCACCGGCGTTCCTGGGCGCCGACCCAGCCGAAGCCCCGTTGCTGGGCGGGCATCTCCTGCGTCCGCTCGGCGCGGCCGAGGACCTGGCCCGGGACTTGGTCCGGTCTCTCGACGACGGCCAGGCGGCACGAGCGTTGATCTCGCCGGTCGCGCCGGTGGACATCGTCGGCGGCAACCGACCCCGCATCGAAGACGGCGACCGGCTGATGCCGCTTCCCGACGTGTGGCGCGGGCGGTTCGCCGATCCCCACCTCGCCGCCCGCGTCGAGGCCATGCACCGGGGCGCCGAGGAGAACGCCGGTTTCAGGCCCGAACACGACGAGGCGGTGCGCCTCACCCGGACCCCGAAGGGCATCGCGGCCGCCGACCTCACCGGCGAACAGCAAGATCAGCTGCGCGCGCTGCTGGAGGTGTTCCTCGGCCGGATCCCCGACGAACTCGCCGAGCGCGAGGCCTGCAAGTTCGCCGGCGACCGGCTGCGCCAGGTCCACTTCGCCTGGGCCGGCGGACTCGAGCCCGGCGAACCGCACTACTACCGGCTCCAAGGGCCGCGGCTGCTAGCCGAGTACGACAACACCCAGCGCGACGTCAACCACATCCACACCGTGTGGCGCGATCCTGACGGCGACTTCGGCGACGATGTGCTCGCCCGCCACCTCGTCGCCTTCCATCATGAGCGCTGATCCGGCCGCCGCCGGCAGCGCTCACGCAACTCGTAGCCGCGCGAGTTCCGTGGCGACCGTCGTGGCGGTGTATTCAAGTTGTGTGGGTTCGTGGTCGCTGGTGAGGAAGAAGCGCAGGCGGGTCTGGGATTCGTCGACGGCCGGGTGGAGGATGGGGTCGACGATGATGCCGCGGTCGTAGAGGGTGGTGGCCAGGCGGAGCGTCGTGGTCGAGTCGCCGATGACGCAGGGGACGATGGGGGTCGCGGAGGCCGAGCCGGTGGGCAGGCCGGCCGCCTGGGCCAGGCGCAGGAACAGCCCCGAGTTCGAGCGGAGACGGGCCAGCCGCGAGGGGTCGGCGCGCAGGACGCGCAGGGCGGCCAGGGACGCGGCGGCGCTGGCGGGCGTGAGGCCGACGCTGTAGACGAAGCCCGGCAAGGAATACCGCAGCCATCGGACCGTGTGCGACGAGCCGGCCAGGTAGCCGCCGCAGCCGGCGAGGGACTTCGACAGCGTGCCCATCCAGAGGTCGACGTCGGACCGGTCGACGGCGAAGTGTTCGCCGACGCCCGCGCCGCCGGCGCCGACCGTGCCGATGCTGTGGGCCTCGTCGACCATCAGCAGGGCGCCGTAGCGCTTCTTGACCTCGATCAGGCCCGGCAGGTCGGCGAGGTCGCCGTCCATGCTGTACGCGCCCTCGACCACGATCAGCACGCGGCGGAACCGCGCGCGGGTGCGGCGCAGGATGTCTTCGAGCTGCGCGACGTCGTTGTGCGGGAACGGGCGGCGCGTCGCACCGGAAAGCGCGCAGCCCTGCAGGATGCTGTCGTGCGCGAGTGAGTCGTGGACGATGAGGTCGCCGGGGCCGACGAGGTGGCCGATGGCGCTCACGTTCGTCGCGTGGCCGCTCACCAGCGCCAGGCAGTCGTCCGTGCCCAGGAACGTCGCGAGCTCCGTCTCCAGCTGACGCGTGAGGTCGCGGTCGCCCGCGAGGAGGCGGCTGCCGGACACCGAGGTGCCGTAGCGGTCCACGGCGTCGTGCACCGCGGCCGTCACCGCGGGGTGGCCGGAGAGGCCCAGGTAGTTGTAGCTGGAGAACGACAGGTACTGCCGACCGCCGACGGTGGTGGTGCTGGTCAGCAGACCCTGGTGCTTGCGGAAGTACGGGTTCGGCACACCGAGGTCCGAGAACTCCCGCAGCCGCGCGTCGATCGCCGCGGCCTCGGGGAAGTCGTCGATCGACGCGGTGGCCGGGTCGAACGCGACGGTCTCCGAGGCCAGTGGCACGGGCACCGCCACGGCGGGCGTGATGAGGCCCGCCACCGCACCGGCCGTGACCCCGCGCTCCTGCTCGATTTCGAAGCGCTGCCCGGGGAAGCGCTTACGGAGGTTGGCTTCCAGCTCCGTCAGCATGAGGGAGTCGAACCCGAGATCGTCGATCAGCGCGTGCGCGGCACACAGGTCGCCGACCGGGAACGCACTCGTGCGCGCGACCTCCTCCAGCACCACGGCCAGCACGTCCCGCGAGGACGGAACCGCCGGTGGCTCAACGGGATCCGCCGCCGCCGAACCACTGAGCGGCGGCAACGACCGAGCCTTCAGCTGCTTCGCCTCGTCGACGACCCAGTGGTTGCGCGGGCTGAGCGGGCTCGGCGGCAGCGTGCACGGCGGCGTCCCGCCGATCACCGGCCGCAGCCCGGCGCCGGTCACCGCCAGCGCGGCCAGCTCCACCAACGGCAGGTCCGGTGCGGGCACCTCGGCGCCCGGCGCCACAACCCCGGCGTACGTCGCCGGCGCCAGCTCCCCCGTCGTCCCCGACTCCAGCGCGACGGACGCCGCCACCAGCTTCGACACTGCGTCAGGAAGGTCGTCGGCCACCACCGCGAGCCGTTCGGCGAACAACGTGCGACGCGCCAAAGTGGACGCCACCGCGGCCAGCGGCAACGGCTCGCGCGAAAGCACCTCCGCGACCTCGCGTGCGTGCCGGGCCAAGCCGGCCCGGTCCCGAGCGGTCAGCAGCAGCAACTGCGAACCGCCGGCGGAAACCGCTGGCACCGCAGGGGATTCCTCGAGCACCACGTGCACGTTCGTCCCGCCGAAGCCGAACGCGCTCACCCCGGCGCGCCGCGGACCGTCCGCGGTCCAGGGCGTCACCTCGCCGGCCACCCGCAGTCGGGCCTCGTCGAGCGCCAGGTGCGCGGCCGGTTCGAAGTCCGGCTGCGGCAGGATCTGTCCCTTGTGGACCGACAGCACCGACTTGATCAGCCCGGCGATCCCCGCGGTCCCCAGCGAATGCCCCACCACGGACTTCGCCGCGCCGAGGTACGCGGGAGCGGTCGCGTCGCGGCGCAGCTCGCCCAGCGCGTTGATCTCCACGTCGTCGCCCACCGACGTCGCCGTGCCGTGTGCTTCCAGGTAACCGACCGAGCCGGGGTCCACGTCGGCGTCGCGGTACGCGCGGCGCAGCGCCAGCAGCTGGCCCGACTCCTGCGGCATCATGCCGCCCTTGACCGTGCCGTCGTTGGACAACCCGACGCCGCGGATCACCGCGTAGATCCGGTCGCCGGCGGCCTGCGCGTCGGCCAGCGGGCGCAGCACGAGCACGCCGGCGCCTTCACCCAGCACGAACCCGTCGGCCCGGCTGTCGAACGGCCGGCACTCGCCGCTGCGGGAAACCGCGCCGATACGGGACAACCCCACCAGCAGGTCCGGTGTGAGCACCAGCTGCGCGCCACCGGCCACGGCGATGCGGCAGCGGCCGGCGCGCAGCGCGAACACCGCGTTGGCCACCGCCGTGAGGCCGCCGGAGCAGGCGGCGTCGAGCGCGTAGCTCTCACCGTGCAGGTCGAACACCGAGCTGATCGAGCTCGGGCCCATGTTGAGCAGCAGCCCGGCCATGGCCGTGGCGTGCAGGCCGCCGACGGCCGAGCCCGCCTCGGCCAGCTCGGCGCCCACCGACCGGCCGAACTCGCCGCCCGCGAGCTGGCGCAGGCGGATGTGAAGCGTGCTCATCTCGCGGTAGCCGCTCTCGGACAGCGACATGATCACCGACGTGTCTTCGCGCTCGAAGCCGCCGGCCTCCCAGCCGGCGTCCTGCAGCGCTTCGCGCGTGAGGTCGACCAGCAGCCGGTGCTGCGGGTCGAGCGACTTCGCGCGGCGCGGCGGGATGCCGTAGTGCCCGGCGTCGAAGTGGCCGACGTCGTCGAGCAGCGCCATCTTGTCGGAGTACGCGGCCGAGGTGTCCCGGAAATCGTCGTTGTAGAACGAGTCCCGCCGCCACCTCGAATCCGGGACGGTCCTGAACTGAGGTTTCGGCTCGCTGAGCAGATCCCAGTACTCGTTCACGTTCCGGGCACCGGGAAAACGGCACCCGATGCCGACAATAGCGATGTCCGGTCGATTTCCGATTTTTTGCGCAGCAGATCCCCAAGACGCCATGACAGAACTTCCTCGCGCCGATCGCCCACCCAGTAGGTGAGAGATTGCCCCGTGGCGATCGGATTTTCAAGGGCGTCCAGGAATTCGTGCGAAAATCCCCGACCGCAGGTCAACCCTCGGTAGCCGACCGATCACGCCACCAGCGCACCGTCGCCGCCGCCTGCTCGCCGAGCGGGGTGGCTTCTTCGCCCGAGAATTCCGTGAAGGCACGGGAATCCACCACGAACGGACGGTCGAACTGGTAGCGCACCTCCTGCAGTTCCCGCAGCAAGGGCGAAAACGCGGCGGCCATCCGCAGCAACGGCGCCGGAAGCCGTTGTACGCCGACCGGCGGCACGTTCGCCGCTTCGCACAACACGCCGACCATCACGCGCGACGAACGCGCCGGCAGCGTCGGCACGTGCCACGCGCGGCCCCACGCCTTCTCCTCCGCCGCGACGCGCACCAGCGTGCGCGCGACGTCCGGCAGGTAGGTCCAGCTGTGCGGCGCGTCCGGGTCGCCCATCACCTGGACCTTGCGTCCCTTCAGCACCGCCGGCACCACGCGCGCACCCAGGTGCCCGCCGTCGGTCACGCCCGGCCCGAAGAAGTCCGACGCCCGCACCTCGGCGGCGCGAATCCGGCCCTGCTCGTGCAGATCGTGCAGCTGCTCCCACAGCTGCACGCGCACGCGACCCTTGGGTCCCGTCGCCTCGAGCGGCAGATCCTCGGTGATCGGCCCGTCGACAGGGCCGTAGCCGTACAGGTTTCCCAGCGCCACGAGCACGGCGCCGGTCGCCTCGGCCGCCGCGGCGGTGGCGTCGGCCAGCGGCGGCCAGTCGCGCGTCCACCGGTGGTACGGCGGGCTCGCGCACTGGTAGATCGCGTCAGCACCCTCGGCTGCGGCGGTCAACGCGGCGCGGTCGGTGGCGTCGAGCACCACGTGCTCGAGCCCCGGCTCCTCGGGCCGCGGCGACCTGCCGATCACCTTCACCCGCTCGCCCCGTTCGGCGAGCAGCCTCGCCGTCGCCGCCCCCGCCGGACCGAACCCGATCACCACGTGAAGACTCATGCGCCACACCATAGTCAGCCCGGTGAGCGGGATTGGCTTTTCAGGTATCCGTAACTTCGGGTTCACCGCGAACTTCTTCGGACAGTTGTCCGTAAACCTCTCGGTTGCCTTGCGACGTCACCTCGAACGTCCCTCCGAAAAGGCTCGCGATTAATCCGATTCACGGGGCCTTCTCAGTGCTCTTCACTCTAGTCTTCCCTGTGGCCGGAGCCGCTTTTCGGACTCTAGGCGGCCGACGGGCGTTGGTGTAGGGTCGCCGATCATGGACAGTTCCGACAAGGATGCCTATGTCTTCTGAAGATCTCCCCCGGCTCGTCAAGGACACGGCTCGCCGTCAGCTCGCCGAGACCGGAGCGACCGGTCTGACGCTGCAGACGGTGGCCGTCGGAAGTGGCGTGACCGTGGCCGAGGTGCAACCGTTTTTCGGAGATCGTGACGATCTCCTGACCGCATTGATCATCGACGCTTACAACGCCTCCGGCGAGGCCATGGAACAGGCCGATCCCGGCGAACGGGAAACGGACCCGGGCGCGCGCCTGCTGGCCGTCACCCGCGCATTGCGCGAATGGTCGCTCGCCAACCCGGCCGAGTTCGCCTTGCTCTACGGCTCGCCCGTGCCCGGCTACGCGGCGCCGGAGACCACGGTGGGCCCGGCTTCGCGCACGCCCGCCGCGCTCGCCGCGGTGCTGCGTTCCGCGCTGGCGGCCGGATCCCTCACGCCGCCGAGCCGGCCGCTGCCCGGTCCGACGCTCGTGACCGCCGAGGCCGTCGCGCTCTTCGGCGGGCAGCCCGAGGCTCCGTACGGCGATCTGCTCGAACGCGGGATCGTGCTGTGGAGCAACCTGATCGGCCTGCTGGTGTTTCAGGTGTTCAGCCGTACGCACGACAGCGTCGCCGACCAGTCGGTCTTCTTCGACTACGCGGTGGCCGTGGCGGCGGAAGCCGTCGGCCTGGCCGTGCCGCTCGAAGGCAGCCGGCGCGAGGCCGTGAACGCCTGAATCTCGAGTTGCTGATCCGGCCACAGGCAGGCCGACCCCCACGCGGCGCGTAACCGTTGCTGCGAAGCCATTCGGCCGTGACTGTGGTCGGATCAGCAACAATCGATGCAGTATGCAACTGGGGTGGTCTGGTGTGAACGCGCTGAAGATCGTGCTCTTCGCGTCGTCCGCGGTGTCGTCGTACGCTGCGTTCCTCTACAAGCTCGCGTCGATCCGGCGCGGCTGGGGTGACATCGGGTACGTCACGATGATGGTGACGCTGGTGCTGCAGTGCCTCACGTTCACGATGGGGGCGGTGTCGCTCAGCGTCGTCACGTTCTTCGGCGTGCAGAACCTGGCCATCCTCGTGCTGCACCTCTCGGCGGTCGCCTACTGCATCAGTGCGCAGATCCTGCTGATGCAGTGGGCGAACCCGCTCTCGGAGGTGCGGCGCGCGATCCGGGCGTGGATCATCGCCGGCGTCGTGCTGTGCGTGGTCCTCACGGTGCTGTTCTTCATCGGCAACCGCCCCGGCACGCCGGCGTCGGCGTTCGGCACCGGCAGCAGCAACCCGGTCATCCTGATCTACCTGTTGCTGTTCATCGTTTCGCAGGCCGTGCCGTGCGTGACGATCTACCGCCAGTGCATCCCGTACGCGCGAAGCACCACGAAACCGTGGCTGCGCCGCGCTTTGCGGATGCTCGCATTCGGTGCGGTGGTGCTGTTCCTCTACTGCGCAGCGCGCACGGTGAACATCGTGAGCCCGATGTTCGGCCTGTCGGTCGGGCCGTGGGCGATCGCGGCGTCGCTGTTCAGCGCGCTCGGCATCGTGATCGTGTCGCTGGGGCTGACCATGCCGTCGTGGGGCGGGCACGTGTCGAACCTCCTTGCCTGGGGCCGGAACTACAGCTCCTACCGCGCGCTCTACCCGCTGTGGCACTCGCTCTACGAGTCCTCGCCGGGCATCGCGCTGGAGCCGCCGTCCGGTGCCGACCGCCAGTGGTCCGACCTGCACTACCGCCTGCACCGCCGGGTGATCGAGATCCGCGACGGGTGGCGGGCGCTGCGCCCGTACATGGACCGCGCCGAGCCTTCCCCGGCCGAAGCGGCGAACCGGGCACTCGTCGAGGCCACGAAGATCAAGCACGCGCTGCGGGCCAAGAACTCCGGCGTCACCCCGGCACACAGCCAGGACAACGGCAGCTTCGACGACCACGACGCCAAGACCTTCGCCGCGGAAGTCGAGTGGCTCACGCAGGTTTCGGCCGCCTACGGCCGGCTGAACTGAACCACTTCCGTCCGAAGTGGACCAAGGCTCAGGCCTGGACCAGTTCGCCGCGGTCGTGCGGCAGGTCGGCCAGCAGCGCCTCGCCCTTCACCAGCCACGAGACGCCGAACGCGATCACCGCGAGGGATTCCAGCCACACCGTCGCGTGCAGCGAAGCCGTGGCCGAGTCGAAGAAGAGCCCGTCGACCACGATCAGCGCGAGCGCCGCCAGCATCACGCCGCCGCACACGCGGTAGACGACGTTGCGCACGGCTTTGCGTGAGGTGGGCGACGGATCGTCGGACTTGGTGAACAGGAAGAAGCAGAAGAACGCCAGCGTCAGGAAGAAGATCGCGGCGAACACGAGGTGCGCCACGCCGATCGCGCGCTCGGTGCCCGTGGGCGAAGCCGGGCTGGTGGGGAAGAGCGCGACGCCGATGGCCGCGACCGCCGCGACGTTGCCGGCGATGTCGTCGATCCGGCCGTAACCCCGGTAGGAGACGAGGAAAACGCCGATGGCGCACATCGTGCCGACGAAGACGTTGCGCAGGTCGGTGTAGTAGTAGCCGCTCAGCGAGCCCTGCAGGCCGCCGCCTTGCAGCAGCTCCTTGCCGACGATCACGACGAACGGCAGCGCGAGGCCGAGCACGCCGATCGCGCGGCGGAGGAAGAGGAACGAGCGCACGAGGGTGTTCACGGTTGCCTCCCCGGTGTGGTCCACCACCATTTTCTACCGGGCCGGCCTGGTTTTCACAGCGTGACAGGCGTGGTTCCCAAAACGTTGTCGAGTTCGGCGAGCAGCCGGGCCTTCGAACGGGCGCCGACAATGGTGTGCACCGGCTCACCGCCGCGGAAGAGGATCAACGTCGGCAGGGACATCACCTGGTACTTCCGCGCCGTCTCGGGATTCAGGTCGGTGTCGATCTCGTGCACCGTCAGGGAATCTGCCCGCCCGGCCGCGATCTCGGCCAGCACCGGCGCGATCATCCGGCACGGCGGGCACCACTCGGCCCCGAAGTCCACGAGCACCGGCTTGTCGTGGTCGAGGACGTCGGCAGCGAAGGTCGCATCGGTGGTCATCGGGTCTCCTCCGCAACACAGGGGTCACGCCGGGCCGAGGCCTCGGCGAGCTTGTCCATCAACGCGGTCCGCACGGCACCGAGGTCGGCCAGGCACTTCTCGACCTCCTCGAGCTTGCGCCGGTACACCTCGACCGAAGCCGGGCAGGAGTCGCCGGACTCGTGGCCGGTGCGCAGGCAGTCGACGAACGGGCGGGTGTCCTCGAGGGTGAACCCGACCGTGCGCAGCGTCTGGATCTCGCTGACCAGCCGCAGGTCGTCCTCGTCGTACTCCCGGTACCCGTTCGCCGCCCGCCCCGCCGGCAGCAGCCCCTGCGCCTCGTAGAAGCGCAGCGCCCGTGGTGTCGTCCCCGCCCGCCGGGCGAGCTCGCCGATCCGCATGCGTTCGACGGTAGACCTTGACGTGCGCGTCAAGGCAACCTCTCAACCCGCGACCTTGCCGGTGTATTCGCGGTACTGCACCGCGTTCGCCGCCCGGGTGCTCATGTAATCGAACACCTTGCTGAACACGGGGCCGGTCAGCATGCGGTACATCCGGTTGCGGCTGCGCAGCTTCTTCTCGTTCTCCGGCACGAGGAACCCGCCGGAGCCGGCACCGTTCTTGTGACCGAGGTGCGCCGGCTTGCGCAGGCGCTGCTCGTACTTCTCGAACGCCGCCACGTGGTCGCCGTCCGCGGCCGCCAGCTCACCGGCGAGGATCTGCGCGCCCATCATGGCCAGGCCCGTGCCGGAGCCGCCGGGGCCCGCGCACCACGCGGCGTCGCCGAGCAGCACCACGCGGCCCTTCGACCACGTGTCCAGGCTGATCTGGCCGATGGTGTCGAAGTACAGGTCCGGCGCGTCGTCGAGCGCGCTCAGCAGGCGCTGCATCTCCCAGCTCGCGCCGGCGAAGACGTCGGCCACGATCTCCTTCTGCCGCTCGGGATCCGGGCGGCCGTAACCCCGCGGGTCGCCGCGGAAGTACAGGATGACGGTCACGGTGTCGCCGTCGCGGCCGCTGTAGACCATCGCGCCGCGGCCCGGCTCGTTGAAGATCAGGCCACTGTGGTCGAGCCCGAGGTGGTTGGGCGCGCTGAACGCGGCGACGTGGTAACCGAGGTCCTTGCGGAAGCGCGCCTCCGCGCCGAAGGCGGCCGTGCGCACGCCCGAGTGCACGCCGTCGGCGCCGACCACCAGGTCGAACCGCCGGGGCGCGCCGTGGCGGAAGGTCACCTCGACGCCGTCGGCGGTCTCGGTCAGCGAAGTGACGCGGTCGCCGAACACGTACTCGGTGTAGTCCCGGGTGCGGTCGTAGAGAATGCGGGCGAGGTCGCCGCGCAGGATCTCGAGCTCGCCACTGGCGAACGAGCTGGGCACGGTCACGATCGGCTTGCCCTCGGCGTTCAGCAGCAGCTGGTCGCCCATCGCGGTCTCGTACTTGCGTAGCTCCTCGGTGAGCCCCATGGCGTCGATCAGCTTCATCTGCTCACCGCGGAAGTCCACGGCCTGGCCGCCGGGCCGCAACGCCGGCGCCGCCTCGACGACGGTCACGGAGTAGCCGTGGTGGTGCAGCCAGAAAGCGGCCGACGGCCCTGCCACGCTGGCACCGGAAACGAGCACGGTCTTGGTCATCGCTGGAGTCCCTTCTCGGGGTTCGGCTTTCGATGACGCAAGACTGCGGCCCGGCGCTGACCACGCCCGCACGGTGCGCTGACGGTGGTGGTGCGCGCCCGTCAGTGGGGTCTGCGGAACGGTCAGCGCAGGCCGCGAACGCCCGAAACCAGGAGGTCTACGCCACGGGCGAAGTACGAATCCTCGTCGCCGCAGGCGGCCAGCGCGTCGGCGGCGGCCGAGACGTTCGGGAAGCGCTCGGGCGACAACGCGGCCAGCGCGACCCGCTTGCGCTCCACGGCCTCGTCCCGGGTGGACGCGGGGTGGACGTCGGTGGCGCCGGGCTCGGCCGTCACGAGGGTGACACTGGCCGACAGCAGGTAACCGCCGAGCTCGGCGGCTTCTTCGGCCGTGAAGCCGGCTTCGCGCAGCAGACCGAGCACGTGGTCGGCCACGGTGAGGCCGGCGTCGGACTCGAGGATGCGGGGCGGGACGAGGGCGGCGACGGCGGGGTGGGGGCGCACCGCGGCCAGCACCGCCACGAGCGCGGCCCGCAGCCGCGCGTCCCAAGGCCCATCGGACTCCGGCAGCGAGACGTCCGCGAGCAGGCGTTCGGCCAGGCCCGCCACGAGCTCGTGCTTGTCCTTGAAGTGCCAGTACAGCGCCATCGGCGTGACGCCGTGGTCCTGCGCGAGGCGGCGGATCGTCAGCGCGTCGAGGCCTTCGCGATCGGCCAGGGCGAGGGCGCCGTCGACGATCGTGTCGCGGCTGAGCTTCTCGCGCGTTTTGGCCACGAAGCCGACTTTACCGCGTACAGGGGCCGTCTTCGTCGTCCGCGTTCAGGCGCGAGACCATGCGGTCGAAGACGCGTTCCAGCACCTCGAGCTCGTCGGGTTTGACCTGCTCGAAGAAGTACCGCCGCACGGTCTCCACGTGCTCGGGGGCGGCGGCCTCGATGGCTTCGCGCCCGGCCGGCGTGAGGCGCACCATGGCGCCGCGCGCGTCGTCCGAGCAGTCCTCGCGCGTGACGAGGCCGCGTTTCTCCATCCGGCTCACGTGGTGCGACAGCCGGCTGCGGTCCCACCGGATCTGCATCCCGAGGTCACGCATGCGCAGCACGTCGCCGGGCGCCTCGGAAAGCGGCACCATCAGCGTGTAGTCCGGGCCCGAGAGCCCCGCGTCGCGCACGAGCTGCCGGTCGATGGCACCGTTGAGGGACCGCTGGAGCAGGTGGTACAGCTTCCAGACGTGCAACTCGCGCTCGTCGAGCCAGCGTGCGTCCGTCATGGAGTGAGTCTACCCAATTTGTTGACACATCACCATATTGTCTGCCCCGCCTCCGGCGTGGCGTGCGAGATCGCCCAGGAGCCGACGCCTCGAGGGTCCTCAACCGATCATCCCGCGACGATCACCGCGGCGTCCGGTTCACCAGCGTAAAGGCGCTCGACGAGCGCCACGCGCCGGGCCAGCACGCGGCGCTGGTTGAGGTAGCCCTTGTCCGTGATCTCGCCCGCGTCGAGGTCCGGTGGCTCGGCCAGCACCACGAGCCGCTCGACGCGACCGGCCGAGCCGGCCGCCGCGTTCATCGCGGCCAGCAGCTTCCCGACGTGCGCGCGCAGCTCGGCGTGCACCACGCAGCCGTCCGAGGCGTCGAGCGAACCCGCGAACAACCCGCGCGCTTCGGCCTGGTTGAGCCACGCCAGCGCACTGACGTACGAGCGGTTCTCCCCCGCGATCACCGCGTCGGACAGCAGCGGCACGGCCGAGAGCAGCGCCGTGCGCAGCGCGCCGACGCGGACGAACGTGCCCGTGTCGAGCTTGAAGTCCTCCGCGATGCGGCCGCCGAACAGCAGCCCCGCGTTCGGGTCGGCCGAGACCGGCACGGCGGCGTCGCCCGTGCGGTAGAAGCCTTCCTCGTCGAACGCCGCCTCCGTGAGGTCGGGCCGGTGCAGGTAGCCGGGCGTCACGGAGGCACCGCGCACGCGGATCTCCCGCGCCTCGCCCACGGCCGCGAGCTTGACCTCGAGGCCCGGCAGCGGCACGCCGATGCACCGCGCGTCGTCGAACGGGAAGTGGGCGCTCGTCACGGCGGGCGCGGTCTCGGTCGCGCCCCACGAGCTCGTCAGCGGCACGTCGACGCCGGCCGCCCTGGCCGCTTCCGCCAGGCGCGTGCGCAACGCCGCCGGCAGCGCGGCCGCCGCGTTGAACAGCAACCGCAGGCGCGAGAAGAACGCACGCGCGAAGTCCGGGTCCTGTTCCAGCACGGGCACGAGCTGCGCGTAACCCGCGGGCACGTTGAAGTACAGCGTCGGCCGCGCCGAACGCAGGTTCTCCAGGCTGCGGCCGAACAGCTGCGGCGCCGGTTTGCCGTCGTCCACGTAGAGCGTGCCTCCGTTGTGCAGCACCAGATCCACGTTGTGGTTGCCGCCGAAGGTGTGGCTCCACGGCAGCCAGTCGACGAGCACGGGCCGCTCCTCCACCAGGAACGGCCACGCCTGCCGGATCGACTGCTGGTTCGCGCACAGCATCCGGTGCGTGTTGAGCACGCCCTTCGGCGAACCGGTGGAGCCGGACGTGAAGAGCACCTTCGCCAGCGTGTCCGGTCCCGTCGCGGCGTACGCGGCTTCAAGCTCCGGGCCCGGTGAAGTGGCCAGCAGATCGTCGAGGGACGCCGCGCCCGGCACGGCGTCGACCTCGCGCGCCAGGACTACTTCCGGCCCCTCGACCGCGGCGAGCGCCTTCGCGAACGGACCACCGGCCTCGGCGAACACCAGGCCCGGCTTCAGCACCTTCGCGATCTCGCGGATCCGCGCGTGGTCTCCGCTGAGCAGCGAGTACGCGACGCTGATCGGCGCCACCGGCACGCCCGCGGTCAGCGCGCCGAGCGTGAGCACGAGGTGGGCGACGGAGTTGCCCGAAAGGATCAGGACCGGCCGGTCCGGACCCAGGCCACGGTCGAGCAGCGCCTGCCCGAGCGCGTCGGCGCGACGGCGGACCTCGCCGTACGTCAGCGTCGCCCAGCCGTCGCCGTCGCGTTCGGCCACCAGCGGGTGGTCGGGGTCCACGCGCGCCCAGGCCCGCAGCATCGTGGCCACGCTGCGCGGGTAGGCACCCAGCGGGTCGCGGGAGCGGAAGACGACGCTCCCGTCCGGCCGGTCTTCGCGTTCGACGTCGGGTTCAGCGAACATTCGACCGTCTCCTCCTCGAGACCCGCTGTTTCTCACACAACTATTGTGGGTCGCGAGGAATTTGTCGAATGTCAGTTTCCGCGCCGTCGGTCATCCGGCGCAGCACCGCGCCCGCCTTGAGCAGCAGCTCGACCTCGTCCTGTTCGAGGTCGCCGAACCGCTCCACGAGCACCCGCGCCTCGTCGCGCACCACCGCGCCGAGGCGGCGGCGGCCCTGCGGGGTGAGGTGCACGTAGCTCACGCGCTTGTCGCCTGCGTCGGCCGCGCGCGCGACGAAGCCGGCCTCCTCCATGGCGTGCACGACCTTCGTGGCCGTGGGCTGGGAGCAGCCGACCTCGTCGGCGAGCGCGCCGATGCGCAGGGGTCCGGACCGGGCCAGCTTGGCGAGCACCAGCAGCTGAGTACGCGGCAGGTTGTCGGGCGGCGCCGCCCGATGCAGCTCGCGCAGCAGCCGGTACAGCGACAGCACGAACTGGAACGCCTCGTCGGCGTCGACGTCCGGCGACTCGCCCGCCATGGCCCGCTCCTCACCCTCGTGGTCACTTCACCGGATGCGCAGCTCCGGTGAGTACAGATCGAACCAGGTCGCGAAGTTCAGCACACGCTCCACGAGTGGCCGGAGGAAGGGCACGGTGTCCTCCCGGGCAAGCAGCCTCGTCAGCAGGCCGCGGTCGAACAGGTCGAACACGGGGTGCGCCGGCGCGGCCAGCAGGTCGCCGACCTGGTCGCGCAGGGCTTCGAGGTACTTCGGGTCCTGCGTCGACGGGTACGGGCTCTTCACCCGCTCGGCCACCGACGTGGGCAGCACGTCGCGGGCCGCCGCGCGCAGCAGGCTCTTCTCGCGGCCGTCGAACGTCTTCGTCGTCCAGGGCGTGTTGTAGACGTACTCCACGAGCCGGTGGTCGCAGAACGGCACGCGCACCTCGAGGCCGGTGGCCATGCTCAGGCGGTCCTTGCGGTCGAGCAGGATGCGCACGAACCGCGTCAGGTGCAGGTAGCCGATCACGCGCATGCGACGCTCGTGCTCGGTCTCGCCGGGCCGGGTGCCGGCCTCCGCGACCGCCGCCGAGTACGAGTCGCGCAGGTGCGTGGCGAGGTCCAAAGAGGACCGCACGCCGTCGGCGAAGATCTGGCTCACCCCGCGTTCGCCCGACTGCAGCCGCCGCGCGAGCCACGGGAAGGTGTCGGCCTGCTGCACCTTCGGGTCGTGGAACCACGCGTAACCACCGAAGACCTCGTCGGCCGACTCGCCCGACAACGCGACGGTGGAGCGCTCGCGGATCGCGCGGAACAGCAGGTACAGCGAGCCGTCCATGTCGCCGAGGCCTGTCGGCAGGTCGCGAGCCCGCACCACCGCGCGGCGCACGGCCGGGTCGGCGAGCTCCGCCGAGTCGAGCACGATGTCCTGGTGCATCGAGCCCACGTGCTCGTGGACGTCACGCACATACGGCGCTTCCGGCGTGGCCCGCAGCGCGTCCGGCACGAAGTTGTCTTCCTGCCCCACGAAATCCACCGCGAAGCTGCGCACCCGCTCGTCCTGGTCGGCGAGCTGCAGGGCGGCCAGCGCGGTGATGACACTGGAGTCGAGGCCGCCCGAGAGCAGCACGCAGCGCGGGACGTCGGCCACGAGCTGGCGGCGCACGATGTCGTCGAGCAGCTCGCGCACGTGCTGCACGGTCACGCCGATGTCGTCGGTGTGCTCGGCCGGCTGGAGCTGCCAGTAGCGGCGCACCTTCAGGCCGGTGCGGTCCAGCGTCACGACGGTGCCGGGCTCGACCTCCCGCATGCCCGCCCACACGGCCTGGCCGGGGTTCTTGGTGAACGACAGGAGCTCCCGCAGGCCGTCGGTCTCCACGACGGGCCGGATCTCCGGGTGCGCGAGGATCGCTTTGGGCTCGGAGCCGAACAGCAGCCCGTCGCCGTGCGGCGAGTAGTACAGCGGCTTGATGCCCATCCGGTCGCGGATCAGGACCAGGCGCTCCTCGCGCGGGTCCCAGATCCCGAACGCGTACATGCCGTTGAGGCGTTCGGCCAGGCCGGTGCCCCATTCCAGGTAGCCGCGCAGGACCACCTCGGTGTCGCTGTTGGTGGTGAAGCGGTGCCCGCGCGTCTGCAGCTCCGCGCGCAGCTCGGCGAAGTTGTAGACCTCACCGCTGTAGGTCAGCGCGACCGTGCCGCCGGCCTCGGCCGTCATCGGCTGCGTGCCCAGCTCGAGGTCGATGATGGCCAGGCGCCGGTGCCCGAACGCCGCGTGGCGGTCGAACCACGTCCCGCTCGCATCCGGCCCGCGGCAGGCCATGGTGGCGGTCATGGCCGCCACCGTCTCCCGCTCGGCCGTCAGGTCGCGGCCGTAGTCGACCCATCCCGTGATCCCGCACATGTCCAGCCCCCGGAACATTTTCGAAGAGAAACATTCACAGGGAATGAAACTGGTCTCCGGGTGCGAGCGCCACCCGGACGAACCGGACGCGAGCGTGCCGATCCGACCCGGACGCCGAGCTTTCCGCTGCTGGAGAGACCAGCGAACCAAGAGGGGTGACGTGCGTCACGAAGTGGGGTAGAGCCGGCCCATCAGTTCGAGGACCTCTTCGATCATCTGCCCCGCCTTCGCCTTCGACGGAGCGGCCGCGACCTCACGGCCCGCCTCGGTCGACATCGCGGTGAGCGAGAGCACGAGCATGTCCGAAAGCGGCCGGGTATGGCCGTTGACCAGCGTGGCGTTGGCCGTGAGCCACTCCCGGAACCGCTCGCGCGTGAGCAGGCCGAAGCCCGCCGGGCCGTTCCCCGAGAGGAACAGCCGGGCGAGCTTGCGCTCCTGCCAGCACCCTTCGAGGTAGGCGCGCGCTCCGGAGATGTAGAGCCGGAGCGCGTCCTCCTCGCCCTGCGCCAGCGCCGTGCGGAACGCCTTGGCGGACCGGTGCTGCTGGCGGCGGTTGTACTCGTTGTAGAGCGTGATGTACAGATCGGACTTCGCGACGAAGTGGTGGTACAGGCTGCCGATGCTGGCGCCGGCCCGTTCGGCGATCGCGGCCATGCTCGCCTGGTCGTACCCCGACGCGGTGAAGACCTCACCGGCCGCCTCGAGCAGCGCCGCGCGGGTCGCTTGCGCCCGCTTGCTCCCTGTCGCCTCCGTCATGGCGTGATTGTGCCGGACGGACTCACGCCGCGGGGATGCCGTTGGCCGGTGCCTGTGGTTGCGGTTGTGTGTAGGGGGTCACGGGACCGTCACCGTCGTCGGTCGTGAGCGGCGTTCCGGACGACACCTGCTTGCCGTCCTTGATGGTCGCGATCTGCCCACCGGTGTAGCCCGCGTGCGAGTCCGCGCCGTAGCGGAACGGCACCAGACCCGGCCCGGTGAGCCCGCCCTTCTTCAGCGCGTCGATCACGCCCTGGCGCGTCGGGTTCTGCCCGGCGCGGGCGAGGGCCTGCGTGAAGGTGTAGGCGTAGGCCATGGCGTAGTACACGTTGCCGTCGAACGGCACATTCGGGATGTACTGGTCGTGGATCTTCTTGAACAGCGCGGTCCACGAGTTGCTCGTGTCGTCGAGTGCCGGCAGGTAAGCCGACGTGACCAGGCCTTCGATGAGGTCCTGCCCCTTCACCGACGAACCCGCCTTCTTGGCGAAGTTCTCCAGCAGCCCCGACACGGTGATCGGGTCGGCGCCCACACTGGACGCGACGAGCGTCGGCGAGTAGCCGAGCTTCAGCGAAGTCAGCTTGAACAACGCGGTGTAGGCCGGGATCGCCTCGAGCACCACGACGTCGGCCTTCGACGCCGCGATCGCCGACACCTGCGCGGCCACGTCGGTGTTGCCGGGCTGGTACGGCTGGCGCGAGACGACCAGGCTCTGGTCGATGTACTTGTCGAGGCCCTTCATGCCGTCGCGGCCGAAGTCGTCGTCCTGGTAGAAGTACGCGACCTTCTTGCCCGCCAGGTTCTTCTTCACGTAGTCGCCGAGGATCTTGCCCTCCACCGTGTAGTCCGGTTGCCAGCCGAACGTGTAGGGGTTCTTCTGCGGCTGGTCCCAGCACGTGCAGCCGGACGCGACGAACAGGTCGGGCACGCGCGAGGAGTTGAGGAAGTCCACGACCTTCGTGTGCGTCGGCGTGCCGAGCGAGCCGACGATCGCGAACACCTTGTCCTGCAACACGAGCTGCTTGGTCAGCGTGACCGTCTGGGCCGGGTTGTAGGCGTCGTCGAGGTACTTGAGGGTGATCTTGCGGCCGTTGATGCCGCCGTTGGCGTTGACGTAGTCGAAGAACGCCTTCGCGGCCGGGCCCTGCTCACTGTAGCCCGGCGCGGCCGTGCCCGTGAGCGGAATCGTGGACCCGATGGTGACGGTGTCGGCGGTGATCCCGGGCGTCGCCTCGGCGGCGTCGTCACCCGAGGCGCAGGCCGTGGCGGTGAGGGCGACCACCGCGGCCAGGGCGACCGCGACGGATGCTGGTCGGCGTACGGTCATCTTCTCGTCTCCTGACGGGTCGGGAGTGGACGGACGAAACGAGCCTTGAGCAAGGCGCCGAGCTTGCGGACCCCCGACTGGATGCCGCCGGGGAACGCGATGATCACCACGATCAGCACCAGCCCGTAGAGCACGAGCGGGATGTTCGCGTAGATCGCGCGGGGCAGGTCGGCCTGCTGCGCCAGGTCGGCGGTCCAGTTGGGCAGCAGGGTCACGATCACCGCGCCGTACACCGCGCCGGCGAGGCTGCCGAGCCCGCCGAGTACGGCCGCGGTGAGCAGGGACAAGGAAAGGCTCAACGTGAACGCACCGGGCGCGGCCAGGCTGTTGACGATCGCGAACAGCCCGCCCGCCAGGCCCGCGAACGCCGCGCTGATGCCGAACGTGACGATCTGCGTGCGGGCCACGTGCACGCCCGAGAGCGCGGCGGCCTGCTCGTCCTCGCGCACCAGGCGCATGTCGCGGCCGATCCGGCTGCGAGTGAGGTTCGCCAGCAGGAACAACGTGACCACCAGGCAGAGGCCGCAGATCCAGGCCTGCCAGCGTTCCAGCGGGAAACTTTCGCCGAGGGAGAGCGGCGGCGGGTCGGAGGTGACGATGAGGCCGTTGGCACCGCCGAGCAGGTCGCGCAGGCCGTGGTAGTCGGCCAGCGAGGGCAGGCCGACGGCCAGCGCCAGCGTCGCACCCGCCAGGTACGGGCCACGCAGCCGCGCCGCCGCCACGCCCACGAGCGAACCCAGTGCGCCGCCGACGACCACCGAACCGAGCAGCACGAGCACGAGCGGCCAGTCGAGGTGTTCCAGCAGCAACGCCGTGGTGTAGGCACCGACGGCCACGAACGCGCCGTGGCCCAGCGAGATCTGGCCGGACAGTCCGGAAAGGACGGTCAGGCCCGCCGTCGCGATGGCGGTGTAGCAGATCTGGGCGAACTGCAGGTTCGCGAACGAGTCGAGCGAGGTCGTCACGAAGTACAGCACGATCAGGCCCAGCAAAGAGAGCGTGAGGTGGCGGACGAGCGTGGACCGCTGCCAGAACCGGACCGGGGCCGCCGCGGCGAGCGCCGTCATACCCGCCTTCCCTTCGTCGAACCGAACAGCCCTTGCGGACGCAGCATCAGCACCCCGATGAGGACGACCAGCGAGGCCAGCGTGACGATGTCGGACCCGAGGTAGCCGGCCACGTAGCTGAGCACGATGCCGAGTGCGAGCCCGCCGACGACCGCGCCCGGCGGGCTGTCGAGGCCGCCGATCACCGCCGCGGTGAAGCCGAACACCAGCACCGCGTCGAACGCCGTGGGACTCACGAACGTGCTGGGCGCCACGAGCACCCCGGCGATCGCGCCGACCGCCGCCGCCAGAGCCCAGCCGACCGTGAGCATCCGCCCGACGCGCACGCCGAGCAGGCGCGCGACTTCCGGCGCGAACGCCGAGGCCCGCATCCGCAGGCCGAGGTTCGTCTTGCGGAACACCAGCGCCAGCACGACCATCACGACCAGGACCACGAGCACGATCCACAGGTCGTTGGGCGCGAACAGCAGCTGCCGGTCGCCCGCTTTGAACCCCGCGATGTCGAACGCCGGCGGGTACGAGCGCGGGGTGCCGCCGAAGAGCATCCCGGCCACGCCCTGCAGCAGCACGAGCAGGCCGAAGGTGACCACCACCGCGTCGAGCGGCGACCGCTTCTCCACCGGCCGCACGAGCACGCGTTCCACCACGGCGCCGAGCACGAGTCCACTGAGGACGGCCACGATCAGTGCCAGCCAGTACGAGCCGCCGTGGGAGACGATGGTGTAGGCGATGAACGTGGTGATCATCAGCATGCCGCCCTGCGCGAAGTTCACGATCCGCGTGGAGCGCCAGATCAGCACGAGCGCCAGCGCGACGGCCGAGTACACGGCCCCGCTGGTGAGCCCGGCGAGGGTCAGGTCGAGGAAGCGGCCCATCACACCTCCAGGTAGGCGCGGCGCACGCGGTCGTCGGCCGCGAGGGTGTCGGCGGTGTCGTCGGCGACCTTGCGGCCGAGGTGCAGGACGACGGCCCGGTCGGCGACCGACAGCGCGGTCGCCGCGTTCTGCTCCACCAGCAGCAGCGTGAGGCCGTTCTCCTCACGCAGCGTTCGCAGCACGGCCACGATCCGGGCCGAAACCCGTGGGGCGAGGCCGAGTGAGGGCTCGTCGAGCAGGAGCAGCTCGGGGCGGCTCATCAACGCGCGGCCGATGGCGAGCATCTGGCGTTCGCCGCCGGAAAGCGCTTCCGCACGCTGGTGGCGGCGTTCGGCCAACGGGGGGAACAGGTCGTACATCTCGCCGGTGCCCGCTTTGAGCCACTGGCGCTCGCGCCGCCACAGGCCGCCGAGGCGCAGGTTCTCCTCCACCGTCAGCTCGGCGATCACGCCGCGGCCCTCGGGCACGTGGGCGACGCCGAGGCGGACGAGGTCTTCCGGGGCCAGGCGGGTGATGTCGTGACCGTCGAGCTGCACGGCGCCCTCACGGGGGCGGTGCAGACCACTGAGCGCGCGCAGCAGGGTCGTCTTGCCGGCGCCGTTGGAGCCGAGCACCGCGGTGATGGATCCCTGCTCCACCACCAGGTCGACGTGGTCGAGCGCCCGCACCGGCCCGTAGTCCACGACGAGGCCGCTGACGTCAAGCATGCGCACCGCCTTGTCCCGCTGTCACCGGGTCGCCGAGATAGGCGCGCTGCACCTGCGGGTCGGCCCGCACCTGCGCCGGCGTGCCGCGGGCGATGACCTCGCCGAAGTCGAGCACCACGAGCCGGTCGCACAGGTTCATCACGAAGTCCATGTGGTGCTCCACGAGCATCACGGTCGTCGCCGGCGCGAGGCCGCGGACGATGTCGGCCAGCTCCCCGACCTCCGACGCCGACAGGCCGGCCGCCGGTTCGTCGAGCAGCAGCAACCGGGGCTCGCTCACCAGGGCGCGCGCGAGGGCGACGCGTTTGCGCACGCCGTAGGGCAACCCGGCGCAGATCCGCTTCGCGTCACCGTCGATTCCGAGCTCGCACAGCACCTCCATGGCGCGGGCGGCGAGGGCGCGTTCGTCGCGGTCGGCCCAGGGTGACGCGAGCAGCGCGCCGCCGAGACTCGTGCGCGAGCGGTGCGTGGCGCCCGCGACCACGTTGTCCAGCACGGTCAATCCGGCGAACAGACCGAGTCCTTGCAACGTGCGGGCGATGCCGTGGCGCGTGAGCCGCTCGGGCCGCGGGCGGTCGAGGGCTTCGCCGGCGAAGGTGATCGTGCCGGAGTCGGGCCGGACGAACCCGCAGATGGTGTTGAACAGCGTGGTCTTGCCCGCACCGTTCGGGCCGATGACGCCGAGTACGCACCCGGCGTGGACCTCCAGCGAAACCTGCCTGAGCACCTCGAGCCCGCCGAAGGAGACACAGAGTCCCTCCGCGCGCAGGAGTACAGGATCCTCGACCACGCTCACCCCACCGCCTCGTTGCAGTGACACCGGCAAAGCAGAATCCGATTCGGACGCGACGAACAGTACAGACATCTCCGTGGCTTGCCCAGACCTGTTATCGGGCCGAGCTCGCGGTTACCGAAGCTTGATCCAGCTCGCCGTGATCAACTAGGGCGGCCGAATGTTGTTCTGGCTAAGTAACGCGTGCTATACCCGGCACTTGCGTGGCACCGCACCCGAGCGGTGCCGTGAGCAACGAGGTGCGAAGTTGAGAAACCGTACTTGGCGCTCGACCGCGGTAGTGGCCGCTCTGGCCGTGCCGATCCTCCTCACGACAGCGGCGACCTCGGCCGTCGCGCAACCGGGCGGGCATTCCCGCTTGGCCATCACGACCGTCTCCAACCCGCGGCCCGATCTGGTCAGCGGAGGCCAGGTCCTGGTCAGAGTCACGCCGCCGGACACGCGCTCCACGGTGCGTGTGTCGGCCGGCGGCCACGACGTCACGCGCTCGTTCCACGCGTCGCGGGACGGCAGCCTGCTCGGTCTCGTCACCGGACTGCGCAACGGGCCGACGGACCTGGTCGCCACGGCCGGGCACGATCGCGCGAGCGTTCGCGTGGTGAACCACTCGATCACCGGCCCGGTGTTCTCCGGGACGCAGCAGAAGCCGTTCTACTGTGAGACCACGGCGTTCGGCCTGCCGCCGGCGACCATGCCGCTGTGCAGCGCGCCGACGCAGGTTACCTACCAGTACAAGAACACCGCCGGGAAGTTCGTGGCCCTGGCCGACCCGGCCAGCCGCCCGGCCGACCTCGCCACGGCGGCCGGTGGCGTGCCGTACATCGTGCGGGTGGAGCGCGGCACGATCGACCGCGCGGTGTACGAGATCGCGGCACTGGCCTCCGGGCCGGCCACACCGTCGCCGTTCACCGCCACTCCGGGCTGGAACGGCAAACTGGTCTATACCTTCGGCGGCGGCTGCAACTCCGGCTACCACCAGGGCAACGGCACCGGTGGCGTGGTCAACGACCTGTTCCTCTCGCAGGGCTACGCGGTGGCGTCGTCGAGCCTGAACGTGCTCGACAACAACTGCAGCCCGATCATCTCGGCCGAGGCCGCGATGATGGTGAAGGAACACTTCGTCGAGACCTACGGCCCGGTGCAGCACACCATCGGCTGGGGCGGCTCCGGCGGCGCGATCCAGCAGTACGACATCGCCGAGAACTACCCCGGCATCGTCGACGGCATCATCCCCGGCGTGTCCTTTCCGGACCCCATCACCACAGCCGGCCCGGTGGCCGACTGCCGGTTGCTGAACCGGTACTTCACCACCGCCGGCTTTACTGATGCCCAGAAGCTCGCCGTGGCGGGCTGGAACTCGTACTCTTCGTGCCTTTCGTGGGACGCCACCTTCGCCAGCCGCGCGACCGCCACGGACAGCTGCAACTCGGCCATCCCCGTTTCGGTGCGCTGGGACCCGGTGACGAACCCGCACGGCGTGATCTGCAATTCCAACGAGCAGTTCGCGAACCAGCTGGGCCGGGATCCGCGGACCGGGTTCGTGCGGAACACGCTGGACAACGTCGGTGTCCAGTACGGCTTGGACGCACTGAAGGCCGGCACGATTTCGGCCGCACAGTTCGTGTCCTTGAACGCCTCGATCGGCGGGCTGGACTACACGGGCAAGCCGGTGGCCGCCCGGTCTTCCGCTGACCCCAAGGCCCTGGACGCGCTGTACCGCGACGACATCTTCAACTCCGCGTCGCAGGGTTTGGCGTCGACGCCGATCATCGACCAGCGCACGGACCTCGACCTGGCCGGTGCGGGTAACGACATCCACACTTCGGAGTGGTCGTTCGTCATGCGCCAGCGGTTGCTCTCGGCCAACGGCACCGCGGCCAACCAGGTCATCATCGCCAACCACCCGACGGCCGGCGAACAGGCAGCGGCGAGCGCTTACGAACTCGACGCCATGGACCGCTGGCTGACGGCGATTTCCGCTGACCACTCGGGCCGTAGTGCTGCTTCCAAGGTGATCGCTGCTCGGCCGCACGACCTCTCGGACGGCTGCTACCTCTCCGCGACCCAGCGGGTGCAGGAGAAGCTGACCGATCCGTCGTCCGGCCAGTGCGGTGCGCTTTATCCGGTCGCGGAGAACACCCGGATGGCGGCTGGTGAAGGGTTGGCCATGGACGTGCTGAAGTGCCAGACCCGCCCGCTGGACTTCGGCTCTTACCCGGTCAAGTTCACGTCCGCCGAGAAGGCCACCCTGCGGGCCACCTTCCCAACGGGGGTTTGTGACTACCGCCGGGACGGCGTCGGGGAGCGTCAGCCTGCCGGTGTGTGGCGAAACTACGGCAGCCGCGCGTAGCTAGATAACCGCGACTGCGGCCGGCAGCTTCCTCACCGGGAGCGGCACACTCCGACCAGGGAGCTGCCGGCCATCTCTTGGGCCGCCAATCAAAATTGCACACTTTCCAAGAACTTGCCAATCAAGCATTTTCATCGCACTTGCCAGCCCAAGAGAAACCTCCAAAGAATTCTCTTTGAAGAATCCGATTTTTATGTAAAAATCCTCTTCGCAAGAGAACAGAGTTGGAACGACTACCAGCGCAGCCAGTAGCGTGTGCAGCTCGTCGATCGAGAATCTACTAGCCTCCGAACTTGCTACCTTTCCACGCAGCAAGGATATCTGACTCCCGGTACAGCCAATCCAAACGCGCAAAACCAGATCAGACTCAGGGCGATTGTCCATAAAAACGAGGAGCGATTCGATCAAATCAACCTGCGGCACCGTCAGCCGCAAAACATACAATTCACCGTCTCGAGCCAATGAAATTTTAGTTCTCATCGCGCAACAGCCTACTTGAATTCCGACCGGGCCCGCACTCGAGCGGCGCGAGTGCGGGCCCGGCCATGCCACAAGGGCCGCGGGTCAGAACAGCTTGCGCTTCGCTGCCTGGTTGATCAGGGTGCGGCCGTCCTCCGGGAGGAGGAAGTGCTGGGTTTCCAGGCGTTGCACGACGTCAGCGACCTGCTGCCGGTAGTCGGCGGTGCTGTAGTACAGCGAATGAAGCTGCGCGGCGTCGAAATCGCGGTGTGTGCCGTAGAGAACGCAGAACGAGGAAAGCGGATTGTCGAGGTTGGCGGGTGAGTTGATGCCGTCGTTGAGGCCGGTCGGAACTTCCACGTCGGGCAGGCGGATGCCGCCCTGGGCGAGGCCGAGGGGGTCGCGGGCCAGAACCGCGGGTGGGCCCGGGTCGATCAAGGCCAAGGGCGCCGCGCGGCGGGGTGTGATGCCGCGGCTGACCCACTTGTCGAGGGCGTCGTAGGCGGCGTGGAAGACCGTCCAGGACTCGACCTGGCTCGGGCCGGGGTTGGCGCAGGCGAAGGGGGCCTGCTCGCCGAACTCGCGGGACTGGATGGCGCCGAGCGTGGTGCGGAAGTCGTTCGGGTCGGTGCCGGTCGAGTAGGCGGGCACGTGGGAGGCGCCGGCGATTTCCCACGTGCGCAGGGAATCGCTGTCGGGCGCGGTTTTGCTCGGGACACCGGCGCCGCGGTAGACATCGTTTTCGGTGTAGACGCGGATGGCCTTGGTGCCGACGCCCTCGCGCGGGGGCAGGGAGCTGTCGGAGAGGGCGAACAGGAAACCGTCGTAGACGTGGCGCAGCGGCTGCACAGTGTTGTAGTACACGCCGAGGTAGCGGCCGGACTGCGAGGCGCCGCCGGCGTACACGCGGTCGATGCCGAGGTCGGCCAGCGGGTTCTTCTTGCCGCGGCCCTTGAGCAGCTGCGCGATCTGCGTGTAGATGTCGAACGACTGCGAGTCGTCGAGGACGGCGCCGCCATTGGTGACGTCGAGGGAGCCGTAGCGCTGCGGGCTCCACTGCGTGAGGCCGAGGCCGGCGGTGCCGCCCGTGGTGGCGCCGTTGACGCCGACGTGCTGCACCGAGGCGCCCACCCACGTCCAGCCGTTGCGGACGTAGTAGTCGGCGCTCGTGCCCCACTCGGTGTCGATGTCGTGCCCGGCGGTCACGTTCTGCCAGTCGACCACGGCGACGCCGGCCGACTTCGCGGGCTTCACCGGGCGCCGCACCACGATGCGGGTCGTGTACGGCGTGGTGCCCAGCGGCGTGGCGGCCTGCTTCTGCTCGTCGACGGTCGGGTTCGGGTTGTACCGCGTGGCAGTGCCCGAGATGAAGAACTCCTCTTCCTCGTAACCGGCCTTCTTCAGGTCGTACGGGGTCGAGTAGAAGACGTAGTCGTGCGCAGGGTCCCCAGGTTTGCCCTGCGACGGGATGGGACCGGTGATCTTCGCCGGGCCGTTGCCCGGAGCGGACGTCGGGGGCGCCTTCGCGACGGGAGCGGAGGGAGCCGCAGGAGCGGCCAGCGCCGGCGTCGCGGCGAGCAGGAGCGTGAGCGGTGCCAGGAGGATGGTGGTTCGCAGTCTTCGTTGAGTGCGGTTTCCGGACATGTACGTCCCTTCACGAGGGTGACAGCCTCTTTCCGGCGCCGCCAGTGAACGCCCGCTTAGTGAGCCATGTCAAGAATCTCATTCGGTTTTGACCGGTGGCGACCACCGGATTAGCCCGGACGTACGACAGCAGCCACCGAACTCCATTCTGTTTCCAGGAAGTCCACATCAGACGGCGCCCCGCTCTCGCCAGGCCGGGAACGCGTTCTTCTGGCAAGATCCACGCCCGAACGGTTGATCTTCACCACCGGAAGGCGTGACGCATGGCCCTGGGCAGGAAGCTGACCGTCGTCACCGCGACGGCCACCACACTCGCGGCCCTGCTCGCCGCCCCGGCCGGCGCCGCGCGCGAGACCGTCGACTGGAAACCGTGCCCCACCGCCGCCGGCGTCGACTGCGGCACCGTCACCGTCCCGATCGACTGGGCCCATCCGGGTGACGGCACGATCCAGCTCGCCCTCTCCCGGCGCAAAGCCACAGACCCCGCGCACCGCATCGGCTCCATCCTCATGGACCCCGGCGGCCCCGGCGGCGCAGGCGCGGGCGAGGTGCAGGACGGCTGGACCCTGTCGCCCGCCATCACCGCCCGCTTCGACACCGTGGGCTTCGACCCGCGCGGCGTCGGGCAGAGCAGCCCCGTGCGCTGCGGCCTCACCGAGGTCACGGCCCCGAACCCGCAACTGCCGAAGAGCGTTGCCGAGTTCCGCCAGCTCACCGCCCGCAACCAAGCCCTCGGCACGAGCTGCGCGAAGACCACCGGACCGCTCGCCTCGCACGTCGACACCACGAGCGTCGCCCACGACATCGACGCCATCCGCGCCGCGCTCGGCGAAAGCAAGCTGACGTACTACGGCACCTCCTACGGCACGCTCATGGGCCAGGAGTACGCCGAGGCCTACCCCGACCGCGTCCGCGCGCTGGTGCTCGACGGGACGATGGACCACTCCGTGCGCAGCACCTGGGAGTTCCTGAGCTCACAGACTCGCGCGACGCAGGAGATGTTCGGCCAGTTCGCGCACTGGTGCGCCGCCACCGCGTCCTGCGCCCTGCACGGCCAGGACGTGCGCTCGGTCATGGCCCAGCTCTACTCCCGCGCCGAACACGGCACCCTCGGCACCCCCGACGACCCCCTCGACCCGGTCGCGCTGATGGGCATGATCACCCACGCCTTCTACGGCCCCGACTGGTCCGGCCTCGCCACCAGCATGGTCAACCTGCGCGACGGCAAACCCGCCGAGTCCGCGTTCGGCGACATCACCGTGCCCACCGCGTTCAGCAGCATCTTCTGCTCCGACTGGCGCCTGCCCGTCAGCGGCTACGGCGAACTCGAGACCTTCCGCCGCTCGCTGGGCGCCATCGCCCCCGACATCCGGTTCTCCCCCCTGGCCTGGACTTCCGCCACCGGCTGCCTCGGCTGGCCCGGCACCGTCCGCGACCCGCAGCGCGCACCCGGCTTCCTGGGCAACCTGCCCGTGCTGCTCCTGAACAGCCGCTACGACCCCGCCACGCCCTACTCGTGGGCCCAGCACGTCTCCCGCCAGACCGGCGCGCCCCTCCTGACCTACGACGGCTGGGGCCACGGCGCCTACTTCAAGAACAGCGACTGCATCGTGTCCACCACAGACAAGTTCCTCATCGACGGCACCCTCCCGCCCAAGGGAACCCACTGCGCCGCCGTGACTCCCGGCACCTCGAAGTCCCGAATGGACGGACCCACCTACTGACCGACGAAGGGCCTCCCAGGTTTCGCCGGGAGGCCCTTCTCGCGTCACAGGTCAGTAATCGTCCCGCCCGGTGAACTGCTGCTCCAGCAACTCCGCCGACCCGGCCACCAGCTCCAGCGGGTCGGTGAACTCGTTGATGTCGAGGTTCACCAACGGCAACGAATGCCGCAGCACCACGTGCTCCCCCATCACCACGATCCCCCCGACCACGAGCGTGTGCCCCACCTCGGTCAGCACGTCGAGCAGATCCACCTCGTCCACCCGCGCGAACGGCGTCGCGATCTGCACCCAGTCTTCCTTCTTGTCGAAGACCTCATGCGCGACCACCACCACCTGCGCCCGCCCGGTCGTCTCCGCATCCTCCCCGAACGCCATGCGAATCCGCACCTCGTCGGGCTCCTCCCGGATCACCCGGTACTCCTGCCTCATGAACGCGACCAGATCGGCCCATCCCGCCACGCGGCTTCCTCCGTTTCGTGAGTGAACACGGGGAAGCGTAGTGAAGGTCCGGCCACCAGGCTGGGCGTTGTCGCTAATGTCCGTTTCCGCGGTATGGCGCAGCCCGATCGGCCTACACTATCGGCGGATTCACCCCACCACGCACAGCCTCTCACCAGCTCGCCCTCGAACCGCCGCAACACACCACCCCCCAACCCCTCACCACACGCAACACACCACCACCCACCCAACAGCCAGCCGGCAACCCAACCCAAGATCTCCCCAACCCCTCCCCCGACCTTCCCCCGGCCGGCCCCCGATAAAAGGTGACGACACGGTTCGGACTGCTTGTCAAGGTACTCTTTCCAGCCTTGACAAGCAGTCCGAACCGTTGTGACAATCGAAATTCGGGGAGCACATAGTGTTTTTGTCTTTTTGCCCGAAGGGCACCCGCCTGAAAGGCGCAATGCGCCCAGATGGCAGGGCTTAAAGAAGCTTCCACGCTCCCGTGAGCGTATCGCGGAGGATCTGTTCCATCTCGTCGAATTCCTT
Source organism: Amycolatopsis sp. NPDC047767 (assembly GCF_040704195.1). Taxonomy (NCBI): domain Bacteria; kingdom Bacillati; phylum Actinomycetota; class Actinomycetes; order Pseudonocardiales; family Pseudonocardiaceae; genus Amycolatopsis; species Amycolatopsis sp. NPDC047767. Next base: position 80,070 of record NZ_JBEYSJ010000016.1, on the reverse strand, counting down.
CTGTCCGCAAATGAGCGGCGGAGAAAGCTGGATCACCGGCTCGGCGCGGTCGTCCGCCCGGCAGTACAGGCCGGCTTCGAAGAGGGCGTCCGAGAGGTACCCACGGAGGACTCGTTCGGATTCCTCCGAGGTGAAGGTTTCCTTCGTGGCCTTGTCCTTCACCAGTTCGATCCCGTAGAAGAACCCGGCACCTCGGACGTCGCCGACAATGGGGAGATCCAGCAGCCGATCAAGGGTGGAGCGGAAAGCCGATTCCTGAGCGAGGACGTGGCCGTAAATGCCCTCACGTTCGATCAAGTCCAGGTTGGCCAACGCAACGGCACAAGAAACCGGATGTCCACCATAAGTAGACCCGTGCATGAACGTGGTCGACCCGTGCTCAAACGGCTCCATCAGCCGATCACTCGCCAGTACCGCCCCCAGCGGAGCATAACCGGACGTAAGCCCCTTGGCCGTCGTGATGATGTCCGGCTGATACCCGTACCGCTTGGCCGCGAAATCATACCCAACCCGGCCGAACGCGCAAATCACCTCATCCGAAACCAGCAACACATCATGCCGGTCGCAGATCTCCCGCACCCGTTCGAAATACCCGGGCGGCGGAACAAAACACCCACCAGTGTTCTGCACCGGCTCCAGAAACACCGCGGCAACCGTGTCCGCGCCCTCGAACTCGATCGCCTGCTCGATCTGATCAGCGGCCCACCGGCCATAAGCCTCGTAGTCATCGGCATGCTCAGGCGCACGGTAGAAGTTCGTGTTCGGCACTCGCAACGAACTCGGCACGAGCGGCTCGAAATCCGCCTTCGCGCCAGGAATCCCGGTGATGGACAGCGCCCCCTGGGAAGTCCCGTGGTAAGCGAGCGCGCGGCTGATCACCTTGTGCTTGGTCGGCTTGCCGACGATCTTGAAGTACTGCTTGGCCAGCTTCCAAGCCGTCTCCACCGACTCGCCGCCACTGACCGTGAAGAAGACCCGGTTCAAATCCCCGGGAGCAGCAGCCGTGAGACGCTCGGCCAGCTCGATGGCCGGCGGGTGGGCGTGCCCCCACAACGGGAAATACGCCAGGTGCTTCGTCTGCCGAGCCGCCGCCTCCGCGAGCTCGTCACGACCGTGACCGACCTGCACGGCGAACAGACCGGCAAGTCCGTCGAGGTAACGCTTCCCCCGCGAGTCCCAGATGTACACACCTTCCCCGCGCACGATCACGGGGACCTCGGAGGCTTCGAAGCCCGAGTGGCGTGTGAAGTGCAGCCAGAGGTTGTCGCGCGCGGACTCGGCCAGGCCGGTCGCGGCAGTGGCGTTGGGGTCGGCAGTGGTGGTCATGGCTCCTCGCAAGCGGGCCTCGAAGTGCCGGGCACGCATGGCGGCGCGAACCGGCCGGACCTCTTCGTTATCGCACGAGCCGATCATCCGACGCAAGCGGATCAGTCGCCGTATGGAGTAACCTCAACTAATTCTAGGCCATCCAGAACGTCACACCTTCGGATTTAGTCGTCCGAGGATCAGCGGGTGCCCCACTGGTACGACTGCTTGCGCAGCTTCAGGTACACGAGCGTCTCCGCGGTGCGGACGCCCGGGAGCGTGCGGATGCGGTTGGAGATCAAGTCCAGCAGGGCCTCGTCGTCGGCGCAGACGGCTTCGCACAGCACGTCGAAGCGGCCGGCGCAGAGGACGACGTAGTCGATTTCCGTCATCTCCGCGAGGGCGTCCGCCACGGGTTCGAGGGGGCCGTCGACGGTGATCGCCACCATGGCCTGGCGCAAAAGCCCTACCTGCAAGGGATCCGAGACCGCGACGATCTGGATCACCCCGGAGTCGGACAGGCGCTGCACGCGCTGGCGCACCGCGGCCTCGGAGAGCCCGACGGCCTTGCCGATGGTCGCGTAGGCGCGGCGGCCGTCCTCCTGGAGCTGGGCGATGATCTTCTTCGAGATGTCGTCGATCACCGGCGGCGCGGGCCGGGGGTGGTTCGGTTCCTGGCTGGTCACCCCCGGGATCATCCCCGACCCGCCCGAGGCCCGGCAAGCCAGCGCGCAGGCCACTGAACGCGACTGTCCACAGTGCGACAGGCGACGGATTTAGTCGTCTTGGTGCCGTTGACAACACCGAATCAGTGCTGTTCCATCCGTCGAAACATCGCGCCGCCGACGGAGGGACATCGCCTCAATGCCCCCTAATCCGGCTCTCGCCGAGACCACCACGACAGGCACCGCAGCGCCCCGCACGCTGACGCGTTCCATCGGCGTCACGGGCGGAACGCTGCTGACGCTGAGCTGCGTGACGCCCGCGTCGTCGTTGTTCGTGCTCGTGCCGCCGCTGTTCGCCGACCTCGGAACCGGCACGGCGCCGGCCATCGCGCTGGCCGTGCTGCTGTGCGTGGGCATCGCGTTCTGCTACTCGGAGCTCGGCACGCTCGTGCCCAGCGCGGGCGGCGAGTACGCCATGGTCACCACGGTGCTCAACCGCTTCGCCGGCTGGATCACGTTCGTGCTGTCGTTCATCGTGATCCTGGTCGTGCCGCCGATCATCGCGATCGGCGTGGCCGACTACCTCGCCCCGATCGTGCACCTCGACCCGTCGCTGGCAGGCGCCGCGGTGATGCTGGCGTCGACCGTGATGGGGCTGGCGAACCTGCGTTCCAACGCGTGGATCACCGGCGTCTTCCTGGCCATCGAGCTCATCGCCGTGGTGGTCGTGTCGGTGCTCGGGTTCGCGCACGCCGACCGCTCGCCTGCGGTGCTGCTGCGCCCGAGCCTCAACGGCGTGAGCGGCGTCGGGCTCGTCACGGTGATCGCCGGGCTCGCCGTGGCTCTCTTTGTGGTGCAAGGGTTTTCGACGGCCGTGTACCTGGCAGAGGAAATGCGTGAGCCACATCGGACAGTCTCGCGCACGGTCCTGTGGACACTCGGCATCAGCGCGCTCGTCATCCTGGTGCCGGTCGTCGCCATCACGCTCGCCGACACCGGCTCCCTGGGCGAGGTCGACCTCACCGCCCTGGTCGTGAGCTGGAGTGGCTCGACGCTCGGCACGATCATCAGCCTCTGCATCGCCGCCGCGATCGTCAACGCGGTGATCGTGATGGTCATCCAGAACTCACGCGTGCTCTACGCGTCGGGCCGCGACCGCGCCTGGCCTGACCCGGTGAACCGCGCCCTGAGCGTGGTCGGCTCCCGCTTCGGCTCGCCGTGGGCCGCGACGCTCGTGGTGGGCCTGTCGGAGGCCGTGCTGTGTTTCGTGCCGGTCGAGACGCTGAGCGGCGTCACGGGTGTCGCGGTGGTCGCGCTCTACCTGGCCATCGCGATCACCGTGCTCGCCGCCCGCCGCGCCGCCCACCGCGGCCCGCACGTCTGGCGGATGCCGGGCTGGCCCGTGATCCCGGCGGTCGTGGTGCTGGCGCTGGGGTACGTGCTCGTCGAGCAGACCGCACTGGACCTGGGCATCACGGCCGCGGTGCTCGTGGTTTCGGGCGCGTACTGGCTGTTCTACCTGCGCCGGCGGTCGGACCGGTGGCTGGTGACGGTTCCGGGGTGAGGCCCCCGCTCACGCGGCGAGCGCGGCCGGCGTGCCGAGCGATGCCGCGACGCGGGCGATGAACTCGGCGTTGGACTTCGTGGTGCGGACCTGGTCCAGGAACTGCTCGGTGGCGCGCTTGGGGTCCTGGCCGGACAGGGCGCGGCGGACCTCGTTCATGACCTGGAGTTCAGCCGCCGGGACGAGCAGCTCGTCGCGGCGGGTGCCGGAGCCGAAGAGCTCCACGGCGGGGAACACGCGGTTGTCGGCCAGCAGGCGGTCCAGGCGCAGCTCGGAGTTGCCGGTGCTCTTGAGCTCCTCGAAGAACACGGTGTCGGCGAGCGAGCCGGTGCCGACCAGCGCCGTGGCGATGATCGTGAGCGAACCGCCGCCTTCGATGTTGCGCGCGGCGCCGAGGATCTTCTTCATCGGGTGCAGCGCGCCGGCGTCGACACCGCCCGAGAGGACGCGGCCCGACGGGCGGGCGGCGAGGTTGTAGGCGCGACCGAGGCGGGTGAGCGAATCGAGCAGCAGCACGACGTCGCGGCCGCTTTCCACGAGCCGCTTGGCGCGCTCGACGGCCAGCTCGGCCACGGCCACGTGCTCGGACGGCTTGCGGTCGAACGTCGAAGAGACGACCTCACCGCGCACCGACCGCTGCATGTCCGTGACCTCCTCGGGCCGCTCGTCGGCGAGCAGCACCATGAGGTGCACGTCGGGGTGGTTCACCGCCACCGCTTGCGCGATCGCCTGCAGCACCGACGTTTTCCCGGTCCGGGGCGGCGCCACGATCAGTGCGCGCTGCCCCTTCCCGACGGGCGCGACGAGGTCGAGCACGCGAGTCGTGAGCTGGTGGCGGGTGGTTTCGAGGACGAGCCGCTGGTCGGGGTGCACCGGCGTGAGCCGTTCGAACTCCGGGCGGTTGGGCGCCGGAGGGGCCCCGTTGACCGAGACGACCTGCTCGCCGTCGACGACGATCTCGTCGCCGCGCCGCAGGTTGTGCTTGCGGATCAGTCCAAAGGGGACGGACGGACCGCCCGGCGTGTAGCCGAGGGTGGCGGTCTTGCCGTGGATGTCGAGAATTCCTTGGTATGACATGGTTTTGACTCCTTGAAGGATGAAAAGCGATTCTTGGTGAGATCGCGAAACGAGCGAACGCCACATCGAGGCGACGCAGCTTTCGTGAAAGTTGAGAACTCCCCCGGGCGGCCGGGCCGGCATCCATGGGGATCGAGGCGAGCATAGCGCAACGGCGGCGAGGACCACAACCGGCTACAATCGCGGCGACGGAGAAAGGGGGCGTCACCTTGCACACGCTGCTGCACCTGGCGTTCCCTGCCGTGCACATCTTCGGCCAAGCCGGCCCGGCGGCAATTCTCGCGTTCGCCTCCGTGGTGGCCGCGAGCCTGCTCGTGGTCCTGGTCGTCGGCAACGCCAACCGCGGTGAGCTGGCCGCGTGGACCGTCCCGGTCCGCGCTCGCCGCACCGCCCTGAACCAGCGCGCCCGTCGCGCCGCTTTCCTTCGGCTACGCGATCCCGGCGCCCCGGGCCGAAGCCGGCCCCGCGCACCCGGGTGGCACTCCCCGGCTGCGTAGCCCGTTCCAGGTCAGTCCGATCAGGACGGTCCGCAGCCGGTTCCGCTTGCCCTGAAACGACTTTCCCCTGGAGTGCTGTCATGCCCGAAATCTTCGACGTGCCCGTCGCCGGCGCGTACCACCTCGTCGACTGGCTCGCCTCGGCGACCGAACCGCTCACCGGCTCGTTCGCGGCCGCCGCGGCGATTGTGCTGTTCACCGTCGCCGTACGGCTGCTGCTCGTGCCGTTCGCCCGGGCCGCGGCGCACGGTCAGCGGGCCCGCACCGCGTTGGCCCCCGAAATTCGCAAGCTGCAGGAGAAGCACGGCAAGAACCGCGAAAAGCTCGTAGCGGAGATGGCGAAACTGCAGCAGGAGTCGGGCACCTCGATGTTCGTGGGATGCCTGCCGATGCTCGCGCAGCTGCCGTTCTTCTGGGTGATGTACCACCTCTTCAGCACGGCCGTGATCTCCGGCGCACCCAACGCCCTGCTCGGCAGCACGCTGTTCGGCATCACCCTCGGCGCCCACGGCCTCGCGGCGGCACCGGTCGTGTTCGTGGTGGCCGGCCTGCTCGCCGTGGTGGCGTGGTTCTCCGTCCGCCGGCAGGACCGCCGGCGCGACCTCACGGCCCCCGGCGCTCGAGTCCTGCGCCTCCTGCCTTATGGAACAATCGCGGTCACCGCTTTTGTTCCCTTGGCCGCCTCGCTGTACCAGCTGACGACCACGACGTGGACGGTCGTGGAGCGGGCGATCCTCACCCGGTGAGACCCGAGTCACCCATCGAGAACCGAGCTAGCCCGACCGGTCGATCGGCACTCGACTGGCGCATGCGCGCGGCGGGTTTGCTGATGATGTGGGCTGGGCGCATGCCGCGTTTGAGGGGGTGCGCAGCCGTCGGGGGTACCGGCAGTACCTCCCTTCGCCTGCAGACACGGCCTACGGTGGAGGGGTGGCCACGATCGATCTGCGCACCGAGATCAAGGAATTTCTGAGCTCGCGTCGCGCGCGGATCGCGCCCGAGCGGGCCGGACTGCCCGCCTACGGCGGCAATCGCCGAGTCAAAGGGCTGCGTCGCGAAGAGGTCGCTCTGCTGGCAGGGGTATCGGTCGACTACTACGTGCGCATGGAGCGCGGCGGCCTCGCCGGCGCCTCCGACGGGGTGCTCGACGCGTTGGCCGCGGCCTTGCAACTCGACGAGGCCGAGCGCGATCACCTGTTCCACCTTGCGCGGCAGTCCAGGGCGCCCGGCGGTCCACGCCGCCGGCGACCCGCCGTGGCGGTGCGTCCGGCGCTTCAGCAGGTGCTCGCGGCCATCACCGATGCACCGGCGTGGATTTGCAACGGCCGTTATGACGTGCTGGCCATGAATCGACTGGCCCGCGCGCTGTATTCACCGGTGCTGGCCGACGCCCGACGACCGGCGAACACCGCGCGGTTCTTGTATCTGGATCCCGAGGCGGCGAAAACGTTCTTCGTCGACTACGACCGAATCGCCTGCGATGTGGCCGCGAAGCTGCGCATGGAAGCCGGCCGCAATCCGCGCGACGAGGAACTGATCGCCCTCGTCGGTGAGTTGTCAACACGCAGTGAACTGTTTCGGCAGCGGTGGGCATCTCAGGACGTTCGGCTCCACCGGTCCGGACGCAAGCGTGTGCACCATCCGGTAGTGGGCCGGCTCGAGCTGGACGTCGAGTCGATGGAGCTGCCGGCCGAACCCGGCCTGCTCCTGAACGTCTACACCGCGCCCGCCGGCACGGCGACCGCGGACGGTCTGGCCGTCTTGGCGTCGTGGGCAGCCAGCCAGGAGCAACTGGCGACCGAGACTCAAGCACTCAGCTGATACGGGCCGCCGCTCACGCCTGCCGGCCCTGGCCGCGATGCTCACCACACTGATCCTGCGTGTCACCGACGCTGTCGACCACGTCGGGGCGTGGCCCCGCTTCGGGCGCCGACGACAACACCAAGCCCGCCTCAGCCACGCCAAACGACGTGGCTACCCACTCACCTGACTGCCGTTGCCGTACTAGGTACCTGTTGCGGTCGTGGCGATGCCGCCGTCGATCGGGATGACGGTGCCCGTGAGGTAAGAGCCGGCCCGGCTGGCGAGGAACACGGCGATACCTGCCATGTCGTCGTCGCGGCCGAGACGGCGCAGAGGAGCCTTCGCCGCGATCGTGTCGCCGATGGCCTCGAGCGTGGCCGCCATCATCTGCGACGGGAACGGTCCTGGGGCTACCGCGTTCACCGTGATGTGCTGTGGGCCCAGTTCTCTGGCAAGCACTCTGGTGAGTTGGTGGAGTGCCGCTTTGCTACTGGCGTACGAGTAGTTGGGCGACTCGGCGACGTGGATGGCGGCGATACTGCCGATGTTGACGATCCGCGCGGGATCGTCGGCGGTACCCGCCCTGCGAAGTGCGGGGAGCAGCGCCTGCACCAGCCAGAACGGCGACTTGAGGTTGAGATCGACCACTGCGTCCCAGGCCTCGGCCGGGAACGTCTCCAGCGGCTCGCGCCACATCGCTCCCGCGTTGTTGACGAGGATATCCAGGCGTTCCGAGTCGACCTTGACAAGATCAGCGAGGCGCTGACACTCGTCGTACCTGGACAGGTCGGCGGGGATTGCTTGAACGTCGCCGAATTCGGACAGCAGACGCTGTGCCTCCGCGCACGCGTCTGCGTTGCGTGAGCTGATGACGACGCGGGCGCCCGCCTGCAGAAGGCCGCGCGCAATCATCATCCCGATGCCCCTGGTACCGCCGGTGACAAGTGCGTATTTCCCACTCAGATCGAAAAGGTCTGCGTGAGTGGTGAACTGGCTGTCCGCGACGGGTATTCGTTCCTTCTGCCGTGGATCCATTACTTCTCCTCTGTTTGGCCGAAAGCCGACTCAAACAGGTTCACAGGCGTCCTGGACGTCCGGGAGACCCTGGTGATACAGGTACTGTGAGAGCCACCCACGCTTGCAGATCTTCAGCTGCAAGGCTGCCCTGCGTTCACGTGCTTCAGCCCAGCCGCAGGCCTGGCGGCAGCCGCAGGTCCGTCACCGTTCCGTCGGCCGCGATGGTGACGTCCAGGGTGCCGCCGGCCAGGGGCAGGTCGGTCACGCGAAGGGCGCCCACCGGGCTCGGCCGAGGTGGGTCCAGGGTGACGACGCCGGCGGGGACGTCGACGCGCAGGCCCAGGAAGGTGACCAGCAGCGTCACCGCGGATGCGGCCGCCCAGGCCTGGGGGCGGCAGGACGCGGGGTAGGGCAGCGGCGACGAGACCTCGTCGGAGCCGTAGCCCGAGAACAGCTCCGGCAGGCGGTTGTCGAAGCCGCCGGCCGCGTGGACGAGTTGCAACCCCAGTGAAGCGGCGCGCGAGGACTGGCCCGAGGCTTGGAGGCCGCGGACGACGACGGCGGTGTCGTGGGGCCAGACGGAGCCGCAGTGGTAGCTCAGCGGTGAGAATCCGCCGCCGGTCGAGGACATGGTGCGCAGGCCGAAGCCGGCGGCCATCGACGGGCCGAGGAGCAGCTCGCCGATCGAGGAGCTCTCGGCCGGGTCCAGGATGCCGGTGCCCAGCAGGTGCCCGATGTTGCTCGTCAGGGAATCCACGGGTTGTTTGGCGCCGTCCAGGGCCAGGGCCGGGAAGTGGCCGTCCGAAGTGGACACCCAGAACCGCGAGCGGAAGCGCGAGCGCAGGGCCTCGGCCCACTCGAGGAGTCCGTCGGCCGGTTCGCCGAGGGCGGAGAGCAGCTCGGCGGCGCGGACGGCGGCCTCGTACTGGTAGCCCTGCACCTCGGACAGCGCGACGGGCGGCTTGGCGATCGTGCCGTCGGCGAAGCGGATGGCGTCGCCCGAGTCCTTCCAGCCCTGGTTGGCCAGGCCGCGGCCGCTTTCGTCGAGGTACTCGGCGAAGCCGTCGCCGTCGGTGTCGGACAGGCCGGTGATCCAGAACAGCGCGGCGCGCAGGTTCGGCAGCAGCGCGCGGACCTCGGCCTCGGGCAGGCCCCAGCGCCAGGCGTCGTAGAGCAGGCCGACCCACAGAGCGGTCGCGTCGACGGTGCCGTAGTAGCGCGCGGGCAACGACATGCCGTGGACCTCGAAGCCGGTGCGCCGCCGTTCGTGCAGGATCTTGCCGGGCGCCTCGCCGGTCGCCGGGTCGTGGCGCTCGCCCTGGGCCCGGGCCAGTGTGCGCAGCGTGCCGCCCGCCAGCGAAAGCGACAGCGGCAACGCCAGGCGCGCGGCCCACAGGCTGTCGCGGCCGAAGAGGGTGAAGAACCACGGCGCGCCGGCACCCGCGAACACGTCGCCGGGGTGCTCGCGTTCGGCCAGCAGCAACGCGTTGAGATCGTCGAGCGAACGGTTCAGCAGCGCGGTGAACCGGCGGTCGTCGGCCTCCACCACGGGGGCCGACAGCCGTGCGGCGGAGCCCGGCACGAAGGGCGCTTCCGGGTCCGTGGCGGTCAGCGTCCAGTGCAGCACCACGCGGTCCTCGACGCGCACCCGCCACTTCACCAGCACCCGAGCACCGTCCACAGTGGTCTCGCCGTCGGTGGCGACCACGGCGTTGACCAGTCCTTGCGACCACCGCACGCCGCCGTCGACGCGCTCGGGCGCCAGCGGGTCCACCGAGCCGCCGGACTTGATCACCTCGATCGACGCGAAGTCCGCCGCCAGCGCGAGCTCGACCACGCACTCCACGGCCTCGGCCGCCGACGAGACCAGCTCCAGCTCCTCCGTCACCCCGCTCGCCATGACGCGGCGGTGGCGGCGCAGCCACACCGTCGGGTCCGGGCCGGGATTGCCGAGGTGGCGCACCAGCCCCGTGAACGTGCCGCGGTCCGCCGCCGGCTCCTCGAAGCCGATCGGTTCGGGCTCCCGCCCGTCGACGGTCACCACCGCTTCGCTCACCAACCGCAGGTCACCGTGCAGCAGACCCTGCGTGCCGTTGCCGCGGATCTGCCCGTCGCGACCGGAGAGGACGACGGTCGGGGCGTGCAGGGCGATCGCGAGGTCGTGGAGCAGGGGCTGCATGGAAATGTCCTCCGGTGGGGTCGGGTGTCCCCGATTGGATCGATCAAACCGGGTTCGTGTCAAGTTGGTTTGAAGTCTTGACAGGTCAGCGGCCAACGTTCAGAGTAGCCGCCAGATTGAACGTTCAAACCTGCACCTCGATCGAGGTGCCGGACCAGGTCACCAGGAGGCGGGATGGCTCAGCGGGCCACGCTGAACTCGGTCGCGGAGGCCGCCTCCGTCTCGCGCCAGACCGTGTCGAACGTGATCAACTCGCCCGAGCTCGTGAGCCCGGAGACCCGTGAACGCGTGCTCGAGGCCATCGACCGCCTCGGCTACCGCCCGCACACCGCCGCCCGCCAGCTGCGCACCACGCGCTCGCAGATCATCGGGATGCGCATCGCCCCGGTCGGCAACGGCGTGAGCGGCGTGGTCCTCGACCAGTTCCTGCACTCCCTCACGGCCACAGCCGAGGAGTACGACCACCGGATCATGCTCTTCACCGCCGCCGACGACGAAGCCGAGACGCGTGCGTACGCCGATCTCATCGCGTCGGTCGGCGTCGACGGTTTCGTGCTCACCCACACCCACCACGACGACCTGCGCACCCGCTGGCTCAAGGAGCGCGAGCTGCCGTTCGTCACTTTCGGCCGGCCGTGGGGCGACGAGCAGGCGCACGGCTGGGTCGACGTCGACGGCGCCCGCGGCACCCGCCTGGCCACCGAGCACCTCGTGCGCCAGGGCCACCGCCGCATCGCGTTCGTCGGCTGGCCCGCGGGCTCCGAGACCGGTGACGATCGGCGCGCCGGCTGGGAGGCCGGGCTCGCCGCCGCCGGGCTGGCGGACCGGCCGCAGATCCCCGTGTTCGACGGTGTGGAGGGCGGGCGTTCGGCCGCCGCCCGGCTGCTCGACGAGCCCGCCGCGCCCACCGCGTTCGTGTGCGCCAGCGACTCCCTCGCGCTCGGCGTGGTCGGGGAGCTGCGCGAGCGCGGCCTGCGCCCCGGCGCCGACGCGTCGGTGATCGGCTTCGACGACACCCCGACCGCCGCCGTGCTCGGCCTGAGCTCCGTCGCCCAGCCCATCGCCGAAGTCGCCGCCGAATGCGTGCGCCAGCTGCGCGCGACCCTGCGCGGCACCGCCGGCCCCGAACCCGTCTCGACCCTGCTCACCCCCCGGCTCGTGCTGCGCACGACCTGACATCACCATCTGCACGATCAAGGAGGATCGATGCGTCACCTCGTCCCCCGCACGGCCGTCGCCGCTGCCGGCCTGCTGCTCACGCTCACCGCGTGCGGCGGCGGCTTCGACGACTCGACGGCGCCCGCGACCCAGCAGTCCGGCCCCGCCCAGCTCAAGCTGATGATCGCCTCCAGCGGCGGCGCCGAGCTCACCGCGGTGCAGGACGCGGCCGCGAAGTGGGCGGCCGGCTCCGGCGGCTCGAAGGTTCAGGTGATCGGCGCCAACGATCTGCCGCAGCAGCTGAGCCAGGGCTTCGCGGCGGGTAGCCCGCCCGACGTGTTCGCCGTGGACGCCACGAAGTTCCAGGGCTACGCCGACGAGATGCTGCCCTACGGCGACTCGGTGTCCTACAAGGACGATCTCTACCCGACGCTGCGCACCACGTTCACCAAGGACGGCAAGCTCTACTGCGTCCCCAAGGACTTCTCCACGCTGGCGCTGGCGATCAACACCGACCAGTGGGCCGCGGCGGGCCTGACCGACAAGGACATCCCGAAGACCTGGGACCAGCTCAAGGCCGCTGCGCAGAAGCTGACCACCGGCGGGCACACGGGCCTCGTGTTCAACGACACCCGCGACCGCGTCGGCGCGTTCCTGGTGCAGGCCGGCGGCTGGCCGCTCGACGCGGACCAGAAGAAGGCCACGGCCGACACCCCGCAGAACCTGCAGGGGCTCACGTTCGTGCGCGACCTGCTGGCTTCCGGCGTCGCCAAGTACCCGAAGCAGATCGGCGCGGGCGACTCGGGTGAGGCGTTCGGCCTGGGCAAGGCCGCGATGAGCATCGACGGCAACTGGATGGTCGGCGGGATGACCAAGGACTACCCGAACGTGAAGTACCAGGTCGTGCCGCTGCCGGCCGGTCCGGCGGGTGCGGGCACGCTGTCGTTCACGCAATGCTGGGGCATCGCGGCGAAGAGCAAGTTCCAGGACCAGGCCAAGCAGCTCGTGGACGCGCTGATGCAGCCGGCCCAGGAGCTGACGTTCGCGAAGACGTTCGGCGTGATGCCGTCGCGGCAGTCGGCGCGCGCGCAGTACCAGCAGGAGTTCCCGCAGCAGGCGGCGTTCCTCGCCGGGGCCGACTCGGCGCACGGCCCGGTGACGCTCACGAAGATGGACCCGGTGCTCACCGACTTCGACGCCCAGATCCAGCAGCTGCCCGGCGCCGACCCGAAGCACATCCTGCAGCAGCTGCAGACCAACACCTCCGCCGCGCTCGGACAGTGAGCTGGGCATGACGACGCTGCTCACCACGACGAGCTCCCCCGCCGCGCCACCATCCCCGGCGCGGCGGGGGAAGGGACCGAGCCGGCGTGAAGGCCGCGTGGGCTGGCTGTTCCTCGCGCCCACGCTGGTGGTGCTCGGCCTGTTCTTCGTGCTGCCCATCGGAATGGCGCTCTGGGTGAGCGTGAGCGACTGGACCGGCAACGGCAGCCCGTTCTCGTCTCGGGTGCACTTCGTCGGCGGCGACAACTACGCCGCGCTGCTCACCGAACCCGGCCTCACGCAACGCAACTTCGCCACGAGCATCCGCAACAACGGCTACTTCGTACTGTTCGTGGTCCCGCTGCAGACCGCGCTCGCGCTGTTCCTCGCGATGGTGCTGAACCAGCGCCGGCTCAAGGGCAAGCAGTTCTTCCGCACGGCGTTCTACTTCCCCACCGTGACCAGCTCCGTCGCGATCTCGGTGGTGTTCCTGTTCCTCTTCTCCAGCACCGGCACGGTGAACGCCGCGCTCAAACTGTTCGGAGTGGACGGTCCCAGCTGGTTCGCCGACCCGCGCGGCCTCTTCCAGATCGTCCTCAACGGACTCGGCGTGCCGCAGAACCCGGCCGCGCTGACGTCACACGGATTCCTCGGACTGTCCTGGTGGGACTGGCTCTCGGGCCCGAGCGTGGCGATGTGCTCGATCATCGTGCTCGTGGTGTGGACGACCACCGGCGGGTTCATGCTGATGTTCTACGCGGCGCTCCAGAACCTGCCGCCGAGCGTCGACGAGGCCGCCGTGATCGACGGCGCCAACGGGTGGCAGCGCTTCTGGCGCGTGACGCTGCCCCAGCTGCGCCCGACGTTGTTCCTCGTGCTCACCCTCGGCCTGATCGGCACGTGGCAGGTCTTCGACCAGATCTACGTGCTCAGCCGCGGCGCCCCCGCCAACACCACGCTCACCCCCGCGTACCTCTCGTACTCGACGTCGTTCATCGGCAAGGAATGGGGCCAGGGCTCGGCGATCGCGTTCCTGCTGTTCGTGGTGATCGTGGTGCTCACGCTGGTGCAGCGCTGGCTGTTGAAGGAGAAGGACGGAAAACGGAGGAGCCGGCGGTGAAGCGACGCGGATACCTGCGCTGGGTCGGCTTCGGCGTACTGCTGCTGGTCGCTGTTGCCTACATCTACCCATTCCTGATCCAGCTGGCCACGGCGTTCAAGACCGACGCCGACGCCACGGCCCACCCGCTCACCCCGTGGCCGCACGAGTGGTCCGTGGCCGTCTTCTCGACGCTCGCCCAGCAGGATTTCCCGCGCTGGGCGCTGAACTCGATCTTCGTGTCGGTCACGATCACCGTCGGCCGGGTCGTGTTCAACTCGATGGCCGGGTACGCGCTGGCGCGGCTGCGGTTCCGCGGCCGCGGCGCGGTGTTCGGCGCGGTCGTGGCCGTGCTCGCCGTGCCGAGCGTGGTTCTGCTCATCCCGAAGTTCCTGGTGCTCAACCAGTTCGGCATGTACGACACGTACGCGGCGATGATCATCCCGCTGCTGGCCGACGCGTCGGGCGTGTTCATCATGAAGCAGTTCTTCGAAAGCGTGCCGCTGAGCGTCGAGGAAGCGGCTCGCATCGACGGCGCCGGACCGCTGCGCACGTTCTGGTCCGTGGTGCTGCCGATGTCGAAGCCGGCCCTGATCACCATGACGATCCTGGCGTTCCAGGGGTCCTGGAACGAGCTGCCGCACTACATCGTGTCGCGGCAGGACCCGGCACTGAACACGCTCACCACCGGCGTCGCCTCACTCGTGTCCGGCGAGCTCGGGCAGGGCAACCAGTTCCCGCTCAAGCTCGCCGCCGCGCTGCTGATGACGGTACCGGTGGCGATCGTGTACTTCGTCTTCTCGAAGCGCTTCACCCGAGGCACGTACGAGGGTGTCGACAAATAGCCAAATCCCTGAAATTCAGGGCATGCTCCACGGCGCGTTCGGCATCACGTGGCCGGTCTCCAGCAGCGACTTGAGGTTCGCGAACACCGACGGCCAGCCGCGGCCGATGTCCCGGCGCGCCTGCTCGTCGGGCAGGTCCTCGTGGGTCACGGTGAGCCGGACGATCGCCTCGTACTGCTCGATGTCGAACGTCACGCGCGAAGGCTCCTGGGTGTCCTCCTTGGTCGGGTCGAACCAGCGGGTCACGAGGCGCTTCGGCGGCACGGCTTCCACCACGTCGCCGTAGACGTCGACGATGCCGGACCCGTCCACCCGCACGTGTTCCCAACGTGAGCCGGGCTGCCAGTCGGACTCGTTGCGGTGCCCCCAGTACTGCCCGCTCAGCTCGGCGTCGGTGAGCGCCTCCCACACCTTCTCCGGCGTGCTCTCGATATAGGTGACGTAGACGTAACTCGGCTTTTCGGTCATGGCTTCCTCTGCTCGGCGTTTGACGGCGCTCAGCGCGCGCAGCCGGGGGCGCTCGAACTTGTCCACCCAGCGTTCCTGCATCTCGTGCAACGGGACCGGATTGAGGTAGTGCAGCTTCTCCCGGCCACGGCGCACCGTGCTGACCAGGTTCGCCGCCTCGAGGACGGACAGGTGCTGGGTGACCGTCTGGCGCGTCATGTCCAGGCGGGCGCACAGCTCGTTGAGCGTCTGTCCGTTGTCCTCGTGCAGCTGGTCGAGCAGGTAGCGCCTGGTCGGGTCGGCCAGCGCTTTGAAGACCTTGTCCAAGAAAATCCCGTCCAGCTCCGATTGCACACTCTAAGTTAGGCAGTCAAACGACTGCATGTCAAGCCCTCGGGCATACTGGCCTGGTGAAGAAGGTGGTCAAGGCTTGGACAGTGGCAGCGACCGGCAGCGGGCTGCCGTCGACCCTGCACGCGGTGATCACGCGCGGTGATCCGCTGGCGGCGACGCGCGCGGCGGGCACGCTGGCGCCCGGCGGCAAGGCCGGGCTGGTCCGCGGCGCCCTGGTCCACGGGCTGGTGTCCGCCGGCTGGACGGCCGCACTCGCCTATGTGGACCGCCGCCGGCCGCTGTCGGTGGCCAACGGAGTGGCGGCGGGAGCCGCCATCGCGGTGCTGGACCTGGAGATCGTCGGGCGGCGCAACGCCGCGATCCGGGCGTTGCCGCGCGGGGCGCAGTGGCTCGATCACCTGGCCTTCGGCGCGTTGACGGCCGTGGCGCTCAGAGCAACTCGGGCTTCAACGGCGGGTCCGCCATCTCCGCGTCGAACGGGAACATCGGCCGGTCGATCCCGGCGTGCCCGAGGCGCAGCAGGTCTTGGTCGACGCCCCCGGGCGTGAGAGCGAGCAGCCAGTCGGCGGCCATGTCGTACAGCTCCGGTTCCAGGTAGCCGATTTTCACGATCACCACGTCGGCTTCGCGCGGGCGCAGGCCGAGCGCGAGGAAGTCGGACTCCAGGTGGTAGGGCTTGCGCCGCGCGGTGACGATCACGCGCAGGCCGCCGATGGCGAACACCACGGCCGTGCCCGCGACGGGGTCTTCGGGGTCGATCGCCTCGACGCGAGCGGTCACCGGCACCGGACCGTGCGGCCCGGAGTCGACTTTTCCGCCCAGCTCCACGGAAACCGTCGCGCCGACGCCGGCTTCGACCGCCGCGGCAACGGCTTCCGGGTCCACGATCGCCGCGTACAGCGTGGTGAGCTCGGAGTCCACAATGGCCGGAGTGCGCAGGAGGACGTCGAGGCTCCAGGACGTGTCCCCGGCACCTCCAGCAGTCGGGTTGTCGCCGGAATCGCTGACGAAGAACGGCCGCGCGGTCGAGGCGACGGCCTGCTCCAGGCACTCGGCCAGGGTCCCCGTCGGGGCGACGAAAGCGAAGTCGCGACGAGCGTCCCAATAGGACTTGGCGAGCCGCTCGGCCTGTTCCGCGATGACGTCTTCGTCGTCACCGGACACGACCACGGCGGCTTGGCAACGCGGTTCGTCGGCCCACGCGTAGCCGACCCAGATGGCGGCGTCGAGCACGCCGCCGAGCGTTTCGACCTCGTCGACGGCGGCGTAGACGCTCTTGGCCGGTTCGAGGCGAGTGCTCGTTTTCTCGCCGGGCAGCAGCACCGGCACCTGCACCCACGCCTTCTTCGGCTTGCCGCCGTGACGCAGGCGAGCGGCGAGGTTGCGGGCCGCACGCTCGCGAGTGTCCCACGCGTCGGTGTGCGGGGCCTTGCGGTAGCAGGTGATCAGGTCGAGCGCCGTGGCCAGCTCGCGCGAGACGTTGCCGTGCAGGTCCATCGACGCCGAGATGAGCACGTCCGGCCCCAGAATCGCGCGGATCTCGGTGGCCAGCTCGGCTTCCACGTCCGTGCGGCCGACGACACTCATCGCGCCGTGGATGTCGAAGAACAACCCGTCGAGGTGCTGCGCCGCGCGCACCCGTTCCAGGATCTCCCTCGACAGCTCCGCGTAGGCCTCCTCGGTCACCGCGCCGCCGGGTAGCGAACGGGCGTGCACGAGCGGCACCCACTCGACGTCGTCCGTCCACGAAGGACGGTCTTCGCGCAGGAACGGGTAGCGCGCCAGCAGTTCTTCGCCCCGGGTCACGTGGAAGTCGGCCACGGTGGAGCGGTGCGGGGAGAACGTGCTCGACTCGATGGCGATCCCCGTGATCCCGATCCGCACCTTCGTCATCGTCTGCTCCGTATCGCTTCGTCGAAGACCTCGTCCAGCACCAGCGCGCCCGCGCCGTACAGCCCGGCGTCCGGGCCGAAGCGCACCCGATCGATGCGCAGTTCCCTCGTGGCCAGGGGAAGACAGCGTTCGTAGAGCGCGCCGCGCACGGCGGCCACGAACGCCTCCGAACCCGACAGCGCGCCGCCGAGCAGCACCTCGTCGGGGTTGCCAAAGTTCACCACCGTGGCCAGCACCTCGCCGAGCTGCAGGCCCGCACGCCGCACGGCCGTGGTCGCGTCGGGGTGCCCGTCCTCCGCCGTCGCCATCACCTGCGCGGTGCTGTTCACGTCCACGCCCTGCTCGCGCAGCTGCGCCACGAGGGCCGCGCCGCTCGCCACGGTCTCCAGGCAGCCGCGGTTTCCGCAGGTGCACGGCCGGTCGCCGGCCGCGGGCACGCGCACGTGGCTGATGTCGCCCGCGACGCCGGCGCGGCCGCGGTAGAGCCGGCCGGTCACGACGAGCCCCGAGCCGATGCCCGTGCCCGCCTTCACCACGAGCAGCGTGCGCCCGGGCGGCCCGGCGACGGATTCGCCCAGCGCCTGCAGGTTCGCGTCGTTGTCCACTGCCACGGGCAGGTCGAAGTGCGCACGCAACGCGTCGCGCACCGCGAACCCGCGCCAGCCCGGCATGCGCGAGGGCAGCGTGATCGTGCCCGCGCCGACGTCGACCGGCCCGGGGAAGGCGACGCCGATGCCCAGCTGCCGGCCCGGGCACCGCGCCTCGGCCGCGACTTCCCGCACGGTGTCGGCGAAAGCCGCGACGACCTGCGCCGGTTCGCGGTTGATGTCCAGCGGCCGTTCGGTCACGTGCAGCAGGTTGCCCGCGATGTCGAGGGCGCCGATGCGGACGTGGCGCGAACCGACGTCGGCGGCCCAGACGTGGCCGAACCCCGCGTTGACCGACAGCAGCTTCGGCCGCCGGCCACCCGCCGAGCTGCCTTCGCCGGACTCGACGAGCACCCCGGCGGAGATCAGCGCCTGCGTCCGAACGGACACCGTCGACTGCGGCAAGCCGAGCACCCGCGCGAGGTCCATCCGCGAGACGGCGTGCTCGTGGGCGACGAGCCAGAGCAGCCGCAGCAGACCGGCGGGATCCTGGGCCACGGCTGTCACCTACTTACTTCATGCCTGATGTAACTGTCCGGAAACTTGCCCCCGAAATCACCTCTTGGCAATTTCCAACACGCGTGCGACATTACACGGCAACCAAGAACACGCCCAGTCCCTGGACATCGACTTACACCAAGGATGTTGGAAGTGATGTGGATGGCTCGACACCGGTGGCGCGCCGCGCTCGGGGTCACGCTCGCCGCCGCGCTGGCGCTCTCCGGCTGCGCGACGAGCCGCGAGCAGCACGGCGGCGGCACGGGCAAGCCGGTGACCGGCGGCAGCGCACGGTTCGCGCTGCCCCCGTCGGCGACCCCGAACTGGATCTTGCCGATCTCGATCCCCGGCTACGGCGCGAGCTACAACGGCGCGATCCGGAACGAGCTGTACACCCCGCTGTACAACTACGACGGCAGCTCGGGCTCGGTCACGCTCGACGATCCCTCCAGCGCCGCCAACGCACCGAGCTACTCCGCCGACGGCAAGACCGTGACCATCACGCTCAAGCCGCTCACCTGGTCGGACGGCAACCCCCTGACCAGCCGCGACTTCGAGTTCTGGCTCAACCTGGTGCGCGCCGGCAAGGACAACTGGGGCAAGTACTCCGAAGGCCTGATGCCCGACAACATCAAGGCCTTCCACGCGGTCGACGACCACACGTTCACGCTGACCCTCGACAAGCCGTACAACGCCGACTGGTTCACGGCCAACCAGCTGAGCCTGGTCGTGCCGATGCCGCAGAAGGCGTGGGACCGCACGAGCGCGTCCGGCCCGGTCGGCGACTTCGACCGCGACCCCGCCGGGGCCAAGAAGGTGTTCGACTTCCTGGTGGCGCAGGCGAAGCAGCTCGGCACGTACTCGACGAATCCACTGTGGAAGGTCGTGAACGGGCCGTTCACGCTCGCCGGGTTCACCGCTTCGGGCCAGGTGACGCTGAACAAGAACCCGAAGTACACCGGCCCGGACGCGGCGAAGCTCGACACCGTGCAGTTCCTGACCTTCACCAGCTCCTCGGCGGAGTACAACGTGCTGCGTGCCGGCGGCGTCGACTACGGCTACGTGCCGACGTCGAACCTCGGCCAGCGCCCGAAACTGGAGGCGCAGGGCTACCGGATCGAACCGTGGAACGGCTGGTCGATCACGTACTCGCCGTTCAACTTCAACAACCCGCAGCTCGGCGCGGCGTTCAAGCAGCTGTACGTGCGCCAGGCGCTGCAGCACGCCGTGGACCAGGACAGCATCACGAAGGTGATCTGGCGCGGCACGGCCCGCGTGGACTACGGCCCCGTGCCGCAGGACAACGACGTCAAGTACCTGTCGGCGCGGCAGAAGACCAACCCGTACCCGTTCGATCTCGCCGCCGCGCGGAAGCTGCTCACCGACCACGGCTGGAAACCCGGCTCCGACGACGTTCTCGAGTGTGCGGCACCCGGCAGCGGACCCGGCCAGTGCGGCGACGGCGTCAAAGCCGGCACCCGGCTGTCGCTCACCATGCTGACCGAGTCGGGCTCCGACGAGACCGACGGGACGATGCAGGAGCTGCGCTCGGAGCTGTCGAAGATCGGCGTGGAGATGAAGATCAACGCGCAGCCGCTGAACACCGTGCTGGCCAACGGAACCGCGTGCAAGCCGGAAGAGGCGTCGTGTTCGTGGCAGCTGTCGTACTTCGGCACGCAGGGCAGCTGGTACTTCCCCGCCAGCCCCAGCGGTGAGGACCTGTTCGCCACCGACGCGGGCACGAACTTCGGCAGCTACGCCGACCAGCACGCCGACGACCTGATCACCGCGACCAACCTGGCCACGGGCGATCAGCCGATGCTCGACTACAGCGCCTACCTGGCCGAGCAGCTGCCCGTGCTCTGGCTGCCCAACCCGCCGTACCAGGTGTCGGCGATCGACACCGCGCTGCGCGGGGTGAACCAGGATCCGCTCGCCGGGCTGCAGCCGCAGCGCTGGTACTGGACGAGGTGAGGACATGACCCGCTACCTCCTCAAGCGGCTCGTGCTGGCCGTGGTCGTGGTGCTGCTGGTCACCGTGGTCACGTTCGTGCTGCTGCACCTGCTGCCCGGTGGTCCGGCGCGCGGCGTGCTCGGTGTGCAGGCCACGCAGGAGCAGATCGACGCGTTCAACAAGGCCCAGGGCTTCGACCAGCCGTTGCCCGTGCAGTACTGGGACTACCTGGTGCGGCTGCTGCACGGCGACCTCGGCGACTCGTACACGCAGAACTCCCCCGTGTCGACGCTGCTCGGAGAGCGCGTGCCGAAGACGCTGCTGCTCACCGCGATCTCGACGTTGCTCGCGATCGTGGTCGCGCTGCCGGTGGGTGTGTGGCAGGCGGTGCGGCGCGGCAAGGCGGCGGACCACGTGACCACCGGGGTGACGTTCCTGCTCTACGCGACGCCGGTGTTCTTCCTGTCGCTCGTGCTGATCATCGTGTTCGCGCAGGTCCTGCCGTGGTTCCCGGCGCAGGCCGCGCAGGGCGAGACGATCGGTGAGCTGCTCTCGCAACCCGGCTCGCTGGTGCTGCCGGTGGTCGCGGGCATGGGGGCGGCGCTGGCCGCGTTCAGCCGGTACATGCGAGCGTCCACTCTGGACAACCTCGCCGAGGACTACGTGCGCACCGCCCGCGCGAAGGGCACGCCGGAGCGCACGATCGTCTGGCGGCACGTCTGGCCCAACTCGCTGACGTCGGTGGTCTCGATGCTCGGCTACTACGTGCCCGTGGTGTTCAGCGGTTCGCTGGTGGTGGAGTCGATGTTCAACTACCCGGGCGTCGGCCTGCTGTTCTGGACGGCCGCGCGCAACGCCGACTTCCCCGTGCTGCTCGGGGTGGTGCTGGTGATCGCCGTGGCGACCGTGATCGGCTCGCTGCTCGCGGACGTCGTGCAGCTCGTGATCGATCCGCGCGTGCGGGTGAAGGGGGTGCGGTCGTGACCGTCCTTTCGCGAGTGTTCGCGCGGCGCACGGCGCTCGTCGGCGCCATCCTGCTCCTGCTGGTGATCCTGTTCTGCTTCTTCGGCCCGCTGTTCTACGGCACGGACCAGTCGCACACCGACCTCGCGGCGGCGCGGCTCGGGCCCGGCAGCGGGCATCCGCTGGGCACCGACGACCTCGGCTACGACGTGCTCGGCCGGCTGATGGTCGCCGGGCGGACGTCGCTGATCATCGGCGTGCTGGCCGGGCTCATCGCCACCGCGATCGGCGCGGTGTGGGGCGCGCTCGCCGGCTACACCGGCGGCTGGCTCGACACGGTGCTGATGCGCGTGGTCGACACCGGCGTCGCGATCCCCGCGTTGTTCCTGCTGCTGGTGGCGGCCACGCTGGTCACCCCGAGCGTCGGGGTGCTGGCGCTGATCATCGGCTGCGTGTCGTGGCTGGTGCCCGCACGGCTGATGCGCGCGGAGACGGTGAGCCTGCGCGAACGCGACTACATCCGCGCGATCACCGTGCTCGGCGCGAGCCGCACGCGGGTGGTGTTCCGGCACGTGATCCCCAACGCCATCGGCACGGTGGTGGTGAACGCGACGTTCCAGATCGCCGACGCCATCCTGCTCGTGGCCTACGTGAGCTTCCTCGGCCTCGGCGTGCCCGCGCCGGGCACCGACTGGGGCGCGATGCTGTCGAAGGGCATCACCTACACGTTCGACGGCTCGTGGTGGCTGATCCTGCCGCCGGGCATCGCGATCGTGCTCGTGGTGTGCGCGATCAACTTTCTGGGCGACGGACTGCGCGACGCGTTCGCGGTGAAGGGACGGCGATGAGCGAGCCGGTACTCGACATCCGTGACCTGCGGGTGTCCTATGGGGACGGTGACCCGGCCGTCGACGGGCTGTCGCTGACGGTCGAGCCGGGTGAGATCGTGGCGGTGGTCGGCGAATCGGGCTCGGGCAAGAGCACGGCCGCGCTCGCGGTGCTGGGGCTGCTGCCCGAGTCGGCTTCGGTGACCGGGGCGATCGAGCTGGCCGGGCAGAACGTGCTGGAACTGCAGGGCGAACAGCTGCGGAAGCTGCGCGGGCAGGGCGCGGGGATGGTGTTCCAGGAGCCGATGACGGCGCTGAACCCGTTGCTGCGCATCGGGTTCCAGCTCGCGGAGGCGATCCGCAACCACGACCCGAAGCGGCGGCGGCACAAGCACTACCACCCGCGGTGCGTGGAGCTGCTGGACCGCGTAGGGGTGCCGGAGCCGGAGGCGCGGCTGAAGCAGTACCCGCACGAGCTGTCCGGTGGGTTGCGCCAGCGCGTCATGATCGCGATCGCGCTGGCCGCGCGCCCGAAGCTGATCATCGCGGACGAGCCGACGACGGCGCTGGACGTGACCGTTCAGCAGCAGATCCTGGACCTGCTGAGGGACATCCGGGAGACCGAGGGCACGGCGACGCTGCTGATCACGCACAACATGGGTGTGGTGGCGGACGTTGCCGACCGCGTCCTCGTGCTGCGGTCCGGCCGGCTGGTGGAGGAAGCTCGGACGGCTGAGCTGTTCTCCTCCCCGCAGGCCGCGTATACGCGTGAGCTGCTCGCCGCCGTGCCGCGGCTGGGCGCGGGCGAGCACGCCGGCGCGGCGGCGGCGCCGGAGAAGCCGGTGCTGGCGTTGACGGACGTCGTGGTGGAGTACGGCGGCAAGCGCGCCGTGGACTCGGTGTCGCTGAGCGTCGGGCCGGGCGAGATCGTGGGGCTGGTCGGGGAGTCGGGCTCGGGCAAGACGACGCTGGGCAACTGCGCGCTGGGCCTGGTCACGCCCAAATCGGGCCGGGTCGACGTGCTCGGCGGGCCGTTGCCACGCGGGACCGGGCGGTCGGCGCGGGCGGTGCGGCGGCAGATCGGCGCGGTGTTCCAGGATCCGGCGTCTTCGCTGGACCCGCGGATGACCGTGGGCCAGACCGTGGCCGAGCCGCTGGTCATGCACACCTCCGCCGGCCGGTCCGAGCGGCGGCGGCGCGTGCGCGAGCTGCTCGACGCCGTGGAGCTGCCGGAGTCGCTGATGGACCGCTACGGCCACGAGCTGTCGGGCGGGCAGCGCCAGCGCGTGAGCCTCGCGCGGGCTTTGGTGCTGGGGCCGAAGCTGCTGATCGCGGACGAACCGACGAGCGCCCTCGACGTGTCCGTGCAGGCCGTGGTGCTGGACGTGTTCAAGCGGCTGCACGAGGAGTTCGGGTTCGGCTGCCTGTTCGTGAGCCACGACCTGGCGGTGGTCGACAGCCTGTGCGACCGCGTCGCCGTGCTGCGCGGGGGCGAGCTGGTGGAGCAGGGGCCGGCCGCGCGCGTGCTGCGCGAGCCGTCGCACGCGTACACGCAGGCGTTGCTGCTGTCCTCACCCGTGCCGGACCCCGCGGTGCAGCGCAGCCGACGGGCCGGGCTGGCGGACGTGGATCCCGCGGCGTGAGCCAAGTGTGGGCCGGGGTCGACATCGGCGGTTCGAAAACACTCGTGGTCGTGTGCGACTCCGACGGCCGGGAGGTGGCATCGGCGTCGGCGGATTCGGGTGCGCACCTGGGAGGTGCCGCGATCCTGGACCGCGCGGCCGCGCTGGTGTTGTCGCTCGCGCCGGGCCGGCTGGCCGGGGTCGGCGTCGGTGCGGCCGGCGTGGTGGAGCCGGAGACCGGGACGATCGTGGTCACCGGCGACTCGTTCACCGGCTGGGCGGGCACGGCCGTCAACGCGGGGCTGTCCTCACGGCTCGGCGGCGTGCCGGTGACGACCGAGAACGACGTGAACGCGTTCCTCCTCGGCGAACTGTCCACAACGGATCGGCACGTACTCGGCGTCGCGCTGGGCACGGGTGTCGGCGGCGCGTTGTACGTGGACGGCACCCTGCTGCACGGCGGCGGCACCGGCGCGGGCGAGATCGGCCACGTCGGCACCTACGGGCCGGCGCCGTGCACCTGCGGGCAGACCGGGCACCTGGAGGCCTACGCGTCGGGCCGGTCCCTGGCCCGCCGCTACACCGAGGCGACGGGCGTTTCCCTGCCCGCCGAGGCGGTCGCGGCCGCCGCGTTCGCCGGCGACGAGGCCGCGCTGGCGGTGTTCACCGACGCCGGGCGTTTCCTCGGCGAGGCGATCACGCACGCGTGCGGCCTGCTCGGCATCGCGACGGCGGTGGTCGGCGGTTCCGTGACGAACTCGTGGGCACTGCTGGAGAAACCGATGCAGGAGGCGCTCACCGAGCACCCCCTGCTGTCGGGTTCTCCCGTCGAGGTGCGGCTGGCCCGGGGCGGCGCGAAGGCCGTGGCGCTGGGCGCGGTCGCACTCGCGCGCGGCCTCAGCTGACCGCGGCTTCCTCGCCCGGCTGGAGCAGGTGCAGTTTCGTCGCCTTGCCGGCGAACGCCTCCGCCAGCGTGTCGGCGCCCTGGGTGAAGTGCCCCCAGCCCTGGAAGTGCAGCGGCACCACGTCGGCGGACCCCAGGATCTCGGCGGCTTCGGCGGCGGCCGCGCTCGGGAGCGTGAGGAAGTCGTCGATGAGCGGCGTGCGGGCCCCGCCCGCGAACAGCACGGCGATCGGCACCGGCCCGACGCGGGCGGCGATCTCGCGCACCAGCGCCAGCGACGCGTTGTCGCCGCTGACGTAGACCGACGGCAGGCCTTCGGCGGACAGCAGGAAGCCGGTGACCTCGCCGACCTTGGGCTCGGAGCCTTCCGGCCCGTGCAGCGCGGGCATCCCGGTCACTCGCACGCCGCCGACCTCGACGTGTTCCCAGTTCGGCAGCGCCTGGGCGGTGCCGCCGAGGCGCCCCGCGCCGGACGTCGTGGTCAGGACGAGCGGCGCCGTCTCGAGGTACGCGCGGCCGCCGTGGTCGAGGTTGTCCGAGTGCTGGTCGTGCGAGAGCAGCACGGCGTCCACCGCGCCGACCTCGGCCGGGCTCGCCACGGGCCCGGTCGTCTTCACGAGCACCCGGTTGCCGATCGGGTACTCCCCCTGCTGGTCGAACGTCGGGTCGGTCAGGAACCGCACCCCGCCGTAGGTGATCAGCGACGTGGGTCCGCCCAGGTGGCGCAGCGAGAAAGTGGTCATGCCGCCATCCTGCCTCGACGGACCGGCGATCGGTGAGTGGCAGTGAAGTCGTTCATCGATGAGATCCTGCCAGCTACTGTGGAGCCGTGCAGAAGATCGCGCTGGTGCTGTTCGACGGGGCTCGGCTGTTCGACACGGCCGTGGTCGACGAGGTGTGGGGCGCGCGCAGCGGGCCGGAAGCCGAGCTGCGCAAGTGCTCGGCCACGAAGGACCCCGTGCGGCTGACGGGCGGCGCCACCATCACCCCGGAACGGACGTTCGCCTGGGTGCGCACGGCGGACGTCGTCGTGGTGCCGGGCCTGGCGAACGTCGATGCGAAGCCCGCACCCGAGCTGCTCGCCGCGTTGCGGGCGGCCCACCGGGCGGGCGCGCAGGTCGCGGGCCTGTGCCTGGGCGCGTTCGTGCTGGGCGCGGCCGGGCTGCTGGACGGGCGACCGGCCGCCACGCACTGGCGGTTCACGAGCGAGCTCGCGCGGCGGCATCCGTCGGCCCAGGTCGACCCCGGCGTGCTGTACGCGGGCGGAGACGGCGTGTGGACGTCGGCCGGGGTCGCCGCCGGGATCGACCTGTGCCTGCACCTCGTGCGGCTCACGCAGGGCGCGGACGTCGCGGCGGGGATCGCGCGGACCATGGTCACGGCGCCGTTCCGCTCGGGTGGGCAAGCGCAGTTCATCACGGTCCCGACGCCGCCCCGCGACGAGGAACCGCTGGCCGCCGTGCGGGAACGCGCGTTGCGGGAACTGCGGCGGCCGCTGACGGTCGCCGAGCTGGCTGCCTGGGCGTCGATGTCCGAGCGCACCTTCGCGCGCCGGTTCGTGGCCGAGACGGGCACCACGCCCGTGCGCTGGCTGCTGGACCAACGCATCGCCCGGGCGCAGCAGCTGCTGGAGAGCTCCGACCTGCCCGTCGCCGAGATCGCCGGCTGTTGCGGGTTCGGGTCACCGGTGTCGTTCCGGCAGCACTTCACCCGCCACGTCGGGGTCGCGCCCAGCCGCTACCGCGCGGACTTCCGGCCCTCGACCACGACGTCGGACCGGCCCGCCCTGGCTTCCGCCGGAAATCGGACGACGTAAATCTTCCCCGGCTCACCCACCTCGGGCGACGTTTCACGAGAAGTGACCACACCGTCACCACAAGTCGCCGAACTGAGGGAATGCCGAACCGGAGGTATGGTCTGCCGGTCGGCGTAGGGAGGTATCGGCCTGGGCTGTGCGACGTAGCACACGGTGGGCTCGCAGCCTGCTGACATACGCCCGCTTGGTCTATACCATTCGAAGGTCAGTGATCCACTACCATGCGGTGGTCCGGGATCACGGCGGCGCAGCCCACGAGGGGGACCCCATGCCCGCCATCAGGCGAAACATCGTGCCGCTCAGGTACTCCGACCCGAGCGTGGTCGCCTACGTCCGCAGCCCGACCGACTGGCTCGTGTCCAACTGCGGCTGGATCCGCGGCCGGTCGGGCGTGCTGCTGGTCGATACGTGCGGCACTGAGCGGGACACGCTCGACCTGGTCAAGGACGTCCGCAAGTACTCGACCGTCGAAATGCCGCTCACGCTCGTGCTCACCCACGCCCACGGCGCGCACCACAACGGCGCCGGCGTGGCGTTGCGCAACGGCGGGCGCATCCTCGCCGCCGAGTCGGCCGTGTCCGCGGTGCGGGCGG
The DNA here is from genome assembly GCF_040704195.1 of Amycolatopsis sp. NPDC047767. Taxonomy (NCBI): domain Bacteria; kingdom Bacillati; phylum Actinomycetota; class Actinomycetes; order Pseudonocardiales; family Pseudonocardiaceae; genus Amycolatopsis; species Amycolatopsis sp. NPDC047767. The sequence goes on along the minus strand of NZ_JBEYSJ010000016.1, from coordinate 53,080 downwards.
GCCCGCAGCGGTACGAGGACACGTTCGACTGCAAGAACTGGGGCACGCTCGAAGCTCCGAAACCCGAGGCCGTGCACGCCGTCACCACGCCGCGCGAGGTCGACCTCGGCGGGGTGGTCGTGGAGGTCGTGCCGTTCCCCGGCGTCGCGCACACCGACGGCGACCTGGTGGTGTTCGAACCGAAGACCGGCACGCTGTTCACCGGCGACCTGCTGTCGGTCGGCTCCACGCCGATGGCGATCCACGGCTCGATCCCCGGCTGGCTCGACGCGCTTTACTGGCTGGACAAGACTTTCCCGACCGTCCGCACGTTCGTGCCCGGCCACGGCGCGCTCAGCCACCCCGGCAGCTTCCCGGTCGCCGTGCTGCGCACGTACCTCAACTGGCTGCTCGACGCGACCACCCCGGAAACCCCCGACTTCGACGAGCTGGCCACGATCGCCCGCCGCCGCTGGCCGAACTGGAGCAATCCCGAGCGCCACGTCGGCAACCTCATGCGCGCCCACGCCGACCAGCACGGCCGCCCGCTCCAGGAGAAGACCGCGCTGCGCGCGATCCTCGACGCCGTGGGCGGCAAGATCGACCTCGACGCGCGACTGGGCCTCTGAGACGACTGGGCCCCTGAGCGCTAAGACCCGGTCATCCTCCGCCGCAGCCCCGAAGGCGTCACCCCGTACTCCGCCCGGAACGCCCGCGAAAGCCACGGCTGGTCCGTGATCCCCCAGCGCGCCGCCACGGCCGCGATGCTGCGCCCCGCCAGCAGCGGGTCGGTGAGATCACGCCGCACGGCCTCGAGCCGCAGCTTGCGGACGGTGCCGCCGAACGTTTCGCCGGAGTCCTCGAACAGGCGGTGCAGCGAGCGCGGCGACATGTGCAGCGCGGCTGCCGCCGTCGCCGGCGACAGGTGCGGGTCGGCCAGGTGCACGCGGACGTGGTCGAGCACGCGCTCGCGCAGCGCCAGGTTCGCGTGGCCCGCCGGGAGGTCGGCGCCGCTGCCGAGCGTGGCCGCGAGCAGCGCCACGGCGGCTTCGCGCAGGCGCACCGGCGAGCCGTCGGACAGCTTCTCGCGCTGGTCGAGCGTGCTGCGCAGGCAGGAGGCGAAGACCTGGCCCACGCCGCTGCCGGTGATGAACCGGCGCTCCATCATCGCTTCGAGCGCGGAGTCGGGCAGGCCGAGCGCGGCGCGCGGGAACGTCATCACCGCGCAGCGGAACGCCCCGCGCATCGTCAGCTGGTACGGCCGCCGCAAGTCGTAGAGGGCGAAGTCACCGACCTCCAGCGGCACCCGCCGCCGGCCCTGCTCCACGAGCGCGCCGCCCCGCTCGATCAGGCAGATCTTCAGCCGCTCGACGTGGTCCGCGCGCACGCCGCGGGCGGTGCGGCGCACGATCTGCGTGGTGCCGCGCACGTCGTAGATCCCGACGTCGCCCAGCTGCATCGCGTCGAGGGTGCCGAGCGGGAGCAGGCCGTCGTGCCGTTCGGCGTGCAACCCGGCGAACGCCCCCGCGAGCTCGTGGCTCCACGCGTCGGCCTGAAGGCTTCGCCCCATCGGCATCTCCCAGGTCGTTCTGGGTGCAGTCGAGCCAGCATACGCCGAGGAACAACAAGTCTGGCGCGCTGCGACAACTGTTGTGTAGAGCTTCGGTCCACCCTGTGTTCGCGCCGCAACTCCGGCGGCGCCCAAGTGGCCGAGGAGTTTTGCAGGTGAAGCACGTACACGACGCGCTGTTCATCGGCGGCGAATGGACCGCACCATCCACCGACGCCACCACCACCGTGCTGTCGGCGAGCACGGAGGAAGCCATCGGGCAGGTTCCGGAAGCGGGACCCGCGGACGTCGACAAGGCCGTGGCCGCCGCTCGAGCGGCGCTGCGCGACCCGCAGGGCTGGGCCCATTGGGAGCCGGCGAAACGCGCCGACGTCCTCGACCGCTTCGCCGCGGTGATGGCGGAGCGCAGCTCGGAGTTCGCGCAGCTGGTGAGCGCCCAGAACGGCATGCCGATCGCGAGCCCCGCGATGCAGGCGGAGACCGGCTACCCGGCCGGGCTCCTGCAGATGTACGGCGGGATCGTCCGCGAGCAGCCCGTCGAAGAGATCCGTCAGGGCGCCTTCGGCGGCAACGTCGTCGTCCGCCGCGAACCGGTCGGGGTCGTCGCGGCGATCGTGCCGTGGAACTTCCCGCAGACGCTGCTGTTCTTCAAGCTTGCGCCGGCGCTGGCGGCCGGCTGCTCGGTCGTCATCAAGCCCTCGCCGGAGACGGTGCTCGACGCCTTCCTGCTCGCCGAGGTCCTCGCGGGCCTGGGCCTGCCGCCGGGGGTCGTGAGCATCGTGCCGGGTGGCCGCGAGCTCGGCGCATACCTGGTGAAGCACCCCGGCGTCGACAAGGTCACGTTCACCGGCTCGACGGTGGCGGGCCGCGCGATCGCGTCGGCCTGCGCGGAGCTGCTGCGCCCGGTCACGCTGGAGCTGGGCGGCAAGTCGGCGGCGATCATCCTCGACGACGCGGACGTCGCCGGGAGCGTCGAAGGCCTGTTCGTGGCCACGATGATGAACAACGGCCAGACCTGTTTCCTCGGCACCCGCGTGCTCGCGCCGCGCAGCCGCTACACCGAGGTCGTGGACGTGCTCACGGACATGGCTTCCGGTGCCGTGGTCGGCGATTCGCTCGACGAAGCCACCACGATCGGCCCGATGGCCAGCTCCGCGCACCGCACCCGCGTGGAGGGCTACATCGCGAAGGGCAAGGCCGAAGGCGGCCGCGTGACCACCGGCGGCGGCCGGCCGAACGGCCGGGACGTCGGCTGGTTCGTGGAGCCGACGATCTTCGCCGACGTGGACAACTCCGCCACGATCTCGCGCGAAGAGATCTTCGGGCCCGTGCTGTCGGTGATCCCTTACGCCGACGAAGCCGACGCCGTGGCCATCGCCAACGACTCCGACTTCGGGCTCGGCGGCACCGTGTGGACCACCGACGCCGAACGCGGCATGGGCGTGGCCCGGCGCGTCGAGACGGGGACGATCGGCGTCAACACCTACCTGCCCGACCCCGTCGCGCCGTTCGGCGGCGTGAAGGCCAGCGGCATCGGCCGCGAGCTGGGCCCGGAGGCGCTGGGCAACTACCAGCAGTTCAAGACGATCTACCGCGCCTGACGCCACCACCGAGCGGGCCTCCCCGGGCGATCCCGGGGAGGCCCTCTCGGCGTCAGTGCGAAACGCGTCAGCCGAGGTACTTCTTCAGGTCGTCGAGCACGTGGTCGGCGCCGATCGGGCCGAGGCCGAGGAACCACACCTCGTCGGAGACGCGGATGGCGTGCTGCGACTTCACCGCGCTCAGGCCGGCCCACAGCCCGCTGCCCGTCACGGCTTTCTCGTCGGCGTTCGGGCCCGCGCCGTAGCTGGAGTAGAAGATCCAGTCGCCGTTGGCCTCGTCGATGCGCTCACGCGAGATCTGCTTGGCCAGCTCGTTGATGTGCTGGTTGTCCGGCCGCTGCAGGCCCACGTCCTTGAAGATCACGCCGATGAACGACAGGTCGCCGTAGATCCGGATGCCCGTGGAGTGGAAGCGCAGCAACGAGATCTTGGGGTTGCCCTTGATCCCGGCCTTCACCTCGTCGGCCTTCTTCTGGTACGCGTTCAGCGCCGCCACGGCCTTGTTCTCCTGGCCCAGCGCCGCGCCGACCAGCAGCAGGTTCTCCTTCCACGGGAAACCCGGGCGGATGCTGAACACCGTCGGCGCGATCTTCGACAGCTGCGGGTACAGGTCGTTGGCGCGCAGCTTGCTGCCCAGGATCAGGTCCGGCTGCAGCGAAGCGATCTTCTCGAGGTTGAGGTTGTCGGTGTTGCCGATCGTCGGGATGCCCTTGGCACGGTCGGCGAGGTAGCTGGGCACCCCGGTCTGGCCGGCGGTGGTGGCCATGCCGACGGGCGTGACGCCCAGCGCCAGCACGTCGTCGAGCTCACCGCTGTCGAGCACGACCACGCGGGCGGGCGCCTTCTCGATCTTCGTCTGGCCCAGGGCGTGGGTGACCGTGCGGGGGAAGACGCCGGGGCCGACGTCGGCCTTCAGCTTGGCGGTCTCGGTGTCGGCGGTGGAGAACAGGCGGCCGCCGGTGGCGACGTCCTTGTCCCCCACGCCCGAGGTGGTCGTGTTGGCGGGCTGGCTGCACGCGCCCAGGAGTGTGGCGGCGGCGAGGACGCCGACGACCTTGGTCCATCTGGCCATCGTGGGGTGTTCCTTCCTAGGGCTGTGTGGTGGGAGCGGCGGCGTGGTGGCGGCCGATCGGGACGACCATGGGGGTGCCGGACACGGGATCGGCGATGATCCGGCAGGGCATGCCGAACACGTCCTCCACGAGCTCGGCGGTGAGGATTTCGCCGGGCGCGCCCTCGGCGGCGATCGACCCGTTTTTCATGGCGATGAGGTGATCGCCGTAGCGGGCCGCGAGGTTGAGGTCGTGCAGCACGATCACGACGGTGGTGCCGTCGTTGTGGTTGAGGTCCGCGAGCAGGTCGAGCACCTCGACCTGGTGGCTGATGTCGAGGAACGTCGTGGGCTCGTCGAGCAGCAGCAACGGAGTGCGCTGGGCGAGCGCCATCGCGATCCACACGCGCTGGCGCTGCCCGCCCGACAGCTCGTCGACGGGCCGGCCGGCCAGCTCCACGGTGTCGGTGGCCAGCATCGCGCGCGCCACGGCGTCGTCGTCCTCGTCGTTCCAGCGGCGGAACACGCCCTGGTGCGGGTAGCGGCCGCGGCCGACGAGGTCGGCGACCGTGATGCCCTCCGGCGCCGTCGGCGACTGCGGCAGCAGGCCGAGCACCCGGGCGACGTCCTTGCTGCGCAACGAAGAAATGCGCTCGCCGTCGAGGTACACCGCGCCGGCCGAGGGGGCGAGCAGGCGAGCCAGGCCGCGCAGCAGCGTCGACTTACCGCACGCGTTGGTCCCCACGATCATGGTGACCTTGCCCTCGGGGATGCGCACCGAGAGGTCCTTCACCACGGTCACGGGCCCGTAGCCGAGCTCGAGACCTTCGGTGTGCAGGGTGGGTGTCGTCGGTTTCACGCGCCTTCTCTCTCAGACTCGGCCGGCCCGGTTCGCCGTGGCGAGGAGGTACAGCAGGTACGGCGCGCCGACGGCCCCGGTCACGACACCCACCGGCAGCTGCGTGCCGAGCAGGTGCTGCGCGACGAAGTCGCCGAGCAACGTCACGAGCGCGCCGGTGAGGGCAGGCGCGACGAGGCCGACGCGAGCGCCGCCCACGAGCCGCGTCGCCACGGGGTTCGCCACGAACGCCACGAAACTCACCGGCCCGGCCGCCGCCGTGGCGAATGCGGCGAGCGCGGTGGCGACGAGGAGCAGCAGCAGGCGCATGCGTTCCACGCGCAGGCCGAGCCCGGCCGCGGTGTCGTCGCCCAGCTGCAGCCCGGTGAGCGCGCGGCTCAGCAGCACGGCGGCCGGGCCGAGCACCGCCAGCGCGATCGCGAGTGGCACCACCTTGTCCCAGCTCGCGCCGTTGAGGTTGCCGGTGAGCCACACCAGGGCCTGCTGCGCCAGCGTCACGTCGGCCCAGGTCATCAGGTACGACACGATGCTGGCGAGCACCGCACCGACCCCGACGCCGATGAGCACGAGGCGGTAGCCGTTGACGCCGCCGCGGCGCGAGAGCACGTAGATGATCACGCCGGTGAGCAGCGCCCCGACGAACGCGGCGGCCGACAGCACCGGACCGGACACGCCGAACAGGACCAGGCAGATCACCGCGGCGGCGCTGGCTCCCTGCGTCACGCCGATCACGTCGGGGCTCGCGAGCGGATTGCGCAGCAGGCGCTGGAAAAGCGCACCGCCGAGTCCGAACGCGACGCCGACGAGCACCGCCGCGACGGCGCGCGGGAGCCGCAGCTGGGTGACCACGTAGGCGCCGCCGCCCGTGCCGTCGCCGAAGAGGATGCCGGGCAGCTGTCCCCAGGGGACGTTGAAGTCACCGACGGCCAGCGACAGCGCGAAAACCAAGACCAGCAGCACGAAAAGCACGATCGACACGAGCCACACCCGCGCCGAGCCCTGGCGGCGGGCGGCCGAGACCGCCTTCAGCGCGTCGGCCAGCTCCAGGGGCGGCTTCACACCTTCACCAGCTTCCGGCGCCGCACCAGGACGATGAACACGGGCGCGCCGATCACGGCGGTCACGATGCCCACCTGCACCTCGGCCGGGCGCGCGATCACGCGGCCGATCACGTCGGCCACGAGCAGCAGCAACGGTGCCAGCAAAGCGGAGTACGGCAGGAGCCAGCGGTGGTCGGGCCCGGTGATCAGGCGCGCGACGTGCGGCACGGTCAGCCCGACGAAGGCGATCGGGCCGGCGATGGCCGTCGCCGATCCACAGAGGACGACCACGGCGAGCGCGCAGATCGCCCGCGCCACGGCGACGTTCTGCCCGAGCGCACGGGCGACGTCCTCGCCCAGCGCCAGCGCGTTGAGCATCCGCGCGGCCACCAGCGCGAGCACCACGCCGACCACGATGAACGGTACGGCCTGCGTGATCGTCGACGCGTCGCGCCCGGTCAGCGAGCCCACCTGCCAGAAGCGGAACTGGTCGAACGTGGTCGTGTCGGTGAGCAGCAGGCCGCTCGTCACCGACTGCAGCGCCGCCGTCACCGCCGCGCCGGCGAGCGCCAGTTTCACCGGCGTGGCACCGACCCGGCCGAGCGCGCTGATCCCGTAGACGACCACCGCGGCGGCGGCCGCACCGGCGAAACCGAACCAGACGTATCCGGTGACGGTGGTGATACCGAGCGTGCTGATGCCCAGCACCACGAACAGCGCGGCGCCCGCGTTCACGCCCAGCAGGCCCGGGTCGGCGAGCGGATTGCGGGTGGCGCCTTGGATCACGGCACCGGACAGTCCCAGTGCGACACCCGCGAGCACACCGACGAGCGTGCGCGGCAGGCGCAGCTCGTGCACCACGAGGTGATCGGGATTCGAGGCGTCGTAGTGGAACAAGGAGTCGAGGACGGTGCCGAACGACAACCCGCGTGATCCGACGGCGATGCTCAGCACGGCGGCAAGCACGAGCGCCACCAGGAGCACCACGAGCCCCGCCGTCAGCGAGAGTGTTCTCGGGCGGGCTCTCTCGGCCACAGTCGGTTACCTTCACTCACAGGACATTTAGGCTTGGCTACCCTACCCCGCGCGCGGCGCCGTCGTCGTGTGGCCATCACCACGGTCCGCGCGTGTCATCCCTGCTACATCGGCCGGTGATTTCGCCGTGCTGGGCGGAACTTCCCCGTGAACGCCGAAAGGGGTCCGTCACGGCGGTGACGGACCCCTTTTCCGGAAGCTCGGCTCAGGCGTTGGCCTTCTTGCGCGGCGCACGCTTGCGGGCCGGCTTGGCGGGAGCCTCTTCGACCTCGTCGATCTCTTCTTCACGCTCTTCGTAGGCCTTCACGATCTCCGCGGGGAGCCGGCCCCGGTCGGACACCTTGAAGCCGTTGGCCTCGGCCCACTCCCGCATGAGGCGGTTGCGCTCCCGATCGGCGGCGGACGACGTCGCCCGCGGCGCCTGCCCGGCGGCCATGCGCACCTTGCGGCCCCCGACGCGGCGGGACGCGGTGACGTAGCGGGCCAGCTCATCACGAAGCGCGGCGGCGTTGTCTTCGGACAGATCGATCTCGTAACTCACACCGTCGAGGCTGAAGGGGACGGTCTGATCGGCAATGCTGCCGTCGATGTCGTCCACCATCTCGACGTGAACCTTCTGCGCCATGGTTCGTCGTTCCTTCACCTTCTACAGGACGTGCCTGGGGGAACCCTATCGTGTCGACTAATGTCGCGCGGTGCTGGACACCCATTCCTCTCTGGACAGCGCGTACTCGACATCGCCGTGTTCCGCGCCTTCCAGGTATTCCGGCCACTCGAGGAAGAACGTGCGCACGAGCCCGAGGCCCGCCTTCTCGAGCACCCGCCGGGAACGGGTGTTGACCGTCATCGTCGTCGCGACGACCCGCTCGGCCCCGAGTTCCGCGAATGCCTTGCCCAGCACCGCTTGCAGCCCTTCCGTCGCGAACCCGCGCCCCCACACGGCGGGCAGCAGGCGGTATCCGACTTCGGGCCCGCCGGCTTCGAGACCGCGGCTCGTGGCCGGCCGCACCGAGAACCACCCGGCGAATTGGTCCGTCCCCGAATTCACGGCGGCGAAACACCCGAACCCCGCGGGCAGATCCCGGTATTCCGCGAGGAAACCCGGAAGTGTCGTGCCCTCGACGACTTCACGCGACACCGGACGGCCGTCGTCGACGAAGCGCATCACCTCGGGATCACCGTGGAGATCGGCGAGTGCGCCGCCGTCGGCGGGCGTGAACCGGCGCAGCCGCAGTCGCGGCGTTTCGGTCCACGTGGCCATGGCGGGGATTGGACCAGTGCGCACTGCCCGAGCGCAAGAGGCATTTCCGAACTGTGGCCGCCCGCGGGAAAATCGCCGCGAAAATGCGCTCAGCGGCGCGTGAAGCCGCCCAGGCGGTGCGGGAAGAAGGTGATCGGCACGCCCGCGCCGGCCAGGTCCCGCAGCATCGTCAGGATCGCCTCGGTCGGCGTGCCGTGGACGCGGATGCTCGTGGTGGCCGTGAGGTTCTCGCGGAACTCCGGGTCGGCGTGCTCGGAGAGCACGCGCAGGTGGTGCTCGAACGAGTCGGTGTCCGGGTGGATCTGCACGAACTCGACCTCGGTGCCGTCGGCGCTCGCGTACTCGTGGAACGCGATCAGCCGCGGCTCGTGGCCGTCGACGAACCGGGCCCAGCCGGGCGCGCGGCTCTTCTCGGCGTCGAACCTGCCGGGGACCACACTGTTGGTGGCGATGAAGACGAACGGTCCGGTCACGGTGACCACCTCCGTCCATTATCCAACCAGTTGGTTACTTATCGCGCCACTGCGACCGCCGTCGCGTCGGACACAGCGGGCGGGCCCGGAAACGGCCGAAGGCCACCGGGTTCGGGAACCCGGTGGCCTTCGGAACTGGGGTACTACTGGTGTTCGGTCCTACGCGGTGTTCAGTGGTGGCCGTTCTTGACGACCGCGCCCGTCTTCGGGTCCAGCGGCAGCTTGCCCGCCTGCGGGTACCAGAAGTTGAACATGTTCCACAGGCCGCCGGCGCGGGAGTCGAACGACGAACCGCCGACCCGGCCGGTGAACCAGTTGTCCTCGATGAACTGGAGAACCGAGGTCTGGTCCGTGCGGGTGTGGTCGACGAAGTTCACCTTGCTGTAGGGCGAGATGACCAGCATCGGCAGGCGCGGGCCGTAACCACAGCGGTCCGCCGTCGTGCCCAGCTTGGTCTTGGTGCCGGTGCAGACCGACGAGTCGTTCGCGGCGTCCTGCGACCCGTTGATGATCGTGGACTTCTGGTGGTCGTACCAGCCGTCCGAGTCGTCGTAGGCGAGAACGATCGCGGTGGACTTCCACTCCGGTGACTGCTGGATCTTGTTGATCTCGGTGGCGACGAACTGCTGCTCGTCCAGCGGGTCGGAGTTGGCCGCGTGGGCGTCCTCGTAGGCCGGGGCCTTGAGGTAGCTCACGGCGGGCATCGAGCCGGCCTTCAGCGAAGCGTCGAAGTCGCTGATGTCGTACTGGTGGTTGGCCTGGTCGGTCTGACCGATGGCCTGCACCGAGGACGGCGGCAGGTGCTTCGGGTTCGAGGTCGACTTGTAGTACGCGAACGGGTTGTGGTGGGGGTTGTAGTCCACCACGGGCATGCCGCCCACGTTGTTGTGCTGCGCACCGCAGACCGCGAACCCGTTCTGGGTGCCGGTCGGCTTGAAACCACCCTGGAACCAGCCCCAGGTCACGTGACGCTGGTTCAGCATGTCACCGATGTTCTTGCCCTGCAGCGAGGCGAGGTTCTCGGTGGCGGTGTGGTTCTTGTCCGAGCAGTCGTCGTACGCCGGGTCCGGGTCGTTGATGACCGTGCCGATCCCGTTCTTGTCCGGGGAAACGACGACGTACGAGTCGGTGGTCGGCTGGTGCGTCACCGAGGTGAGCGCCTGCGCCCCTCCCGTCTGGCCGGAGACCAGGTTGAGCGCACCGGGGGTCGACGGGCCGAAGTTCGTGTTGTAGGAGTTGTCGCTCATCGCATAGTTCTGAGCGTAGTTCCACAGGCCCGTGACGGTGTTGCCGTCGTAGTAGTCCATGACCAGGCCCGGCTCGCCGAAGAGGATCGGCTGCCCCGTGCACTTGTCGGTCTCGGTCTTCTCGACGAACTTGTCCATCTTGCCGCCGTTGAACGCGGCCTGCTCAGCACCGTAAGCGTGGTTCTGGTCGCAGGTCAGCGCCTGGTCGGGGGAAAGACGCTTCGGGTCGTAGGCGTTGGGATTGTTGGTCAGCAGCTTCTTGTCGAGGCCGTTGACCTTCGGGGTCTTCTTCGCGGCCTCGAACGGGGTGCCGTCCTGGTTGGTCGCGTTGGGGTAGGTGCCGAAGTAGTGGTCGAACGAGACGTTCTCGCCGAAGATCACCACGACGTGCTTGATCGGGGTGAGCGTCGGCAGCCACGACGCAGGCAGGGTGTGCAGCGCCTGGGCATCTGCGGTCGACGCCGCGGAGCCGGTGACGATCGCCAGCGCGGCGGCCGATGCGAGCGCTCCCGCGCCGATCAGCCGGCGTGAACGGCGACGCCGTCTGCCGATTCCTTTGTCCACTGGGGAATCCTCCTGATCTCGGTGACCTTGTGGTGGGAATTGCACTTTCGGGAGAACGGTCAGGCGAGCAACACCCGGCCGTAGTGGTCGTCGGGACCGATCACCCCGGGCAGCGCCAGGAAGTACCCGCCGCCGAACGGGGAGATGTAATCGACCAGCGGCTCGTCGACGAGCCGCTTCTGGACCGCCTCGAACTGACGCTCGAGGTCCTGCTGGTAGCAGGTGAAGATCAGGCCCATGTCCAGGTTGCCGTTCGTGTCCACGCCGCGGTCGTAGTTGACCGCGCGGCGCAGGATCCGGCTGGAATCCGTCTCCGGCTTCCGGGGGTTCGCCTTGCGGATGTGGCTCGTGAGCGGGATGACGGTGCCGATGGGGTCGTCGGCGTACTTCGGCACGTCCTGCTCGTCGGCGCCGTCCAGCGGCGCGCCGGTGTCGCGGCGGCGGCCGAACATGTTCTCCTGCTCGGTCAGCGACACGCGATCCCAGAACTCGACGAGCATCCGGATCAGCCGCACGACCTGGTAGGTACCGCCCTTGGTCCACGCGGGCTCGCCGCTGCCGTCGCCGAGCCAGACCAGCTTGTCGTACTCGGCCTCGGTCGGGTTCGCGATGCCGTCCTTGAAACCCATGAGGTTGCGCGGGGTGCCCGAAGGCCGCGGCTGCGAGGAGAAGCCGTTGATCTTCCAGCGCAGCTGCATGCCGCCGCGGGTGGCGCGGGTGATGTCGCGCAGCGCGTGGAGCACGGTGTCGGTGTTGTCGGCCGAAAGCGTGAGCGACAGGTCGCCGTGGCACTGGGCGGCGTCGAGGTCGTCGTTGGGGAACATCGTCATCGGCTTGAGCTTCTTCGGCTTGACCGCCGCGAGGCCGTAGCGCTCGTCGAACAGCGACGAGCCCACGCCGAGCACCACGCCGAGGTTGCCCGCCGGCACGACCGGGCCGAGCACGCCGGAATCGGCGGGCGGCGCGGTGATGCCGAGCGCCGCGGGGGCGCCGCCTGCGGTGAGGAAGCGCGCCCGCTCGGTGATCTGCTTGAACAGGTCCGCCAGCTCGGCCTTGTTGTCGGCGACGACGTCGAACGAGGCCACCACGCTCTGCGCGGGCGGCCGGCGCACGATCGCGGCCTGGCGGTCGCCGTGGAACGCGACGGAACCGGAGCCGGTGTCGGCGGCGCTCGCGGCGACCGAGCCGACCCCCACGCCCGCGGCGGCGGTCAGGCCCGCGCCGACGACGGTGCGGCGCAGGAACGTCCGGCGGGAGGACTCCCCGGGCAGGGCGGGCTTGGCGGGCTTGGCGGTCACGAAACCCTCCTGGGTTCGGCGATGGCCGCGATCGGGGCGAGCCGCTCGGTGAGCTCGCTGACGTCGGCGTTGATCTTCTGGCGTTGCGGTGTGGTGAGCGCCGAGACCGGCGTCCACGAACCGTCGGGCTTGCGGGCGCCGTCGAGAGTGGTTTCGGTGCGCTTCATCCAGCTGTCCACATCGGACAGCTGCGGGTAGCGCGGGGCGAGCACCGGGCGCAGGACGTCGAGCACGGTCTGCACGCCGTCGAGGTTCGCCCGCGCGGTGGCGAGGTTGGTGCCGCTGCCGTAGTCGGTCTTGGCGGTGAGCTCGAACTGCAGGGCGTTCTCCACGATCTCGTGGGCGCGCAGGCCGAGGTCGTTGGGGTCCACCTGGCTCTGCGGGAAGGCCGTGCGCAGGTCCTGGACGTCCGTGGCGAGCTTGTCGACGACGCCGCCGAGCGAGCCCATGTCCTCGTTGTGCCAGAGGCCGTATTCGAGGCGGTGGAAGCCGGTGAAGTCCGGGTCGGAGGTGCCGCCGGGCAGGCCGGCGGTCGTGCCGTTGATGGCGCCGTCGGAGTCGCCGAACGCGTCGTACGCGGCGCCGAGGCGCTCGTAGGTCAGGTGCGCGGTGAGCCAGGTGGACTCGCTCGCGCCGCGGTCGCCGCGGTGCACGGCGTCCTTGAGCGCGCCGACGTCGGTGACCAGCGTGTCGAGGCCCTGGGTCACCTTGGCCTCGTAGACCTTCAGCGGCTGCAGGAGGTCGTTCTGCGTCACCGCCGCGACACCCGGGCCGCGCTCGGCGCCGCCACTGACGGTCGTCGTCGGGCCCACGATCGCGGAGGAGTCCTCCGGAAGGCACCGGAAGGCGTACGATCCGTTACCGAGCGTCACCGACATCGGCCGGGTCGTCCCCGTGCCGAGTCCCTCGACCTCGCCGTAGATCACCCCGGTCTTCGGGTCGATCAGATCGACCTCCGACGTGACGGCACCGGTGTTGTGAAGGTTGAAGATTTGCGGGCCCGGCTTGGGGTCGGTCCAGCCCTGACCACAGGCGGAGCGGGAGATCTGGATCTCCGGATCCTGCGCGGACGCCCCGTCGGGCCAGACCGCGAAGGCGATTCCCACGGCAGCAGCGACGACCACGACACCCGCGGCCCCCACCACCCAACGGGCACGTACAGACCCCGGCACGCGCACACTCCTGCCACTCGTTCGGACTACCGGGAGGGAATTATGCGTGCGGAACGTGAAGAAACAGGGGGTCGAGACCACCTCCCGCCCGGGAATTCACCAGGACTTCAACCAAAAACCGATGAAATCGGATATAAGGATCAAAGCACCAGGCTGCGTTAAGCCCTTTCTGTCTTGTTTGGCGGTTTTCTCGGGCGGGCGCGGCGGGAAGGTCGAGCTTGGCCACGAGACGGGCGGCGGCGGTCGTCGCCGGAGTGGGGCGGGCGGGCCTCGCGGTGGCAAATCTGCTGTGTGAGGACGGAATCGGCGTGGTGATGCCGGTGGAGCGCGAGTTCATCGGATAGCGCCCCGCGTGCCGGGTTCTGTGTCTTTGGCCCGGGCTGTGTCTTTGGCCCGGGCTGTGTCTTTGGCCCGGGCTGTGTCTTTTGGTCCCCGGCTCTGCCGGGGCGGCGAGATCGCCTTTGAGCCGACTGCCGGATTGTGCAGTCGGATCGGCCGGGCCGATCGCACAATCCGAAACCGGCGCGAACTCGCGGGTGGGTTGGCAGGGGGCGTGCTTGGCAGTTCTGGCTGCGGCACTCGGAGATCTTCCGCAACACCGCCGCCAGCCGTTCCTGGCCCGCAGGGCCGAGGCGGCGGGGCCAGAGCATTCGTGGAGCTGTTCAGGGGCAACGGCGCGGACTACTGAAACTCGTTGCGCGCCCGTCGCCAACGCGGTTGGCTCGGGGGATGACTCCTCCGCCCGGCTTGCCGTCCGTGATCCCGCGCATGATCGTCGAGGATCCGGCCGCCGCGGTGGAGTTCCTGGTCACGGTCTTCGCGGCCACCACCACGCCCACGTCCGGGCCGGCGGAGGTGCGGCTCGGCGACGCGCTCGTGCTGGTCTCCGGCGTTTCGGCGGAGCGGGAGGCGTTCCCGGCGTTCTTGTGCGTGTACGTGGCCGACGTCGCCGGCACGTACGCCCGGGCGCTGGCCGCGGGAGCCAGGTCGCTGGAGGAGCCTCGCGAGACCCCGTACGGCGATTTCCGTGCCATGGTGCGGGATCCGTCCGGTAACGTCTTCCAGCTCGCTGCGAGAAAGGCCTGAGGAAGATGAAGAACGACGAGCTGCGGCGCCGCTTCGAGACGCTGACCACCGCGCACCTCACGGACGGCTGCATCCGCGCGCGGCTGCAAGTGCGGTGCGCGCCGGCGGGGACGCGGGCCGCCGTCGGTGGGCGGGTGGCCGGGCGGGTGTTGCCGGCGCGGCACGCGGGCAGCGTCGACGTGTTCCTGGAGGCGCTGATGAGCGCCGAGGAGGGCGACGTGCTGGTGGTGGACAACGGCGGGCGCCTCGACGAGAGCTGCGTCGGCGACCTCGTGGCGATCGAAGCCGCGACAGCGGGCGCGTCCGGCATCGTCATCTGGGGCCTGCACCGCGACACGGCCGACCTGCGGGCGATCGGACTGCCCGTGTTCAGCCTCGGCTCCCTGCCGACCGGACCGCTCACGCTCACCGACCGCGCCGCGAACGCGCTGGAGTCCGCCCGCGTCGGCGAGTGGGAGGTGACGACGGACGACCTGGTCTTCGGCGACGACGACGGCGTGGTCTTCGTGCCCGCCGCCGAGGCCGACGACGTGTTCCGCCTCGCGGAGTCCATTCGCGACACCGAGCGCCGCCAGGCCGAGCTCATCCGCGGTGGCAAGACGTTGCGCGAGCAGGTGCGCTTCGCCGAGTTCCTGCGCGCCCGCGAGGCCAACCCCGCGTTGACCTTCCGCGAACACCTGCGCGCCGTCGGCGGGGCCATTGAGGAGTGAGCGCCCGGTCGCCCTGGTCACCGGCGTCGGCCGACGCGCGGGCATCGGGGCGGCCATCGCCGAACGCCTCTCCGCCGACGGCTGGCTCGTCGCATCCACGCACTGGCAGCCCTACGACGCCCGCATGCCGTGGGGCCCGGACCCTGTTGCTCTGGGGGATTTCTCGGTCGAAGCGGACCTGGCCGATCCGTCGGCCCCGGCTTTGTTGTTCGACCACGTGGTTTCTGCTGTCGGCAACGTGACGGCCTTGGTCCTGGCGCACTGCGAATCCGTCGACTCCAGTCTCCTCGACACTTCTCTGGACAGCTTCGACCGGCACTTCGCGGTGAACACCCGCGCGAACTGGCTGCTGATGCGCGAGTTCGCCCTGCGGTTCGCCGGCCCCCACGGCACCGGCCGTATCGTCGCCCTGACCAGCGACGCCGTGGTCGGCAACGTTCCCTACGGCGCCAGCAAAGGCGCCCTCGACCGCCTGGTCGTGGCCGCCGCGGCGGAACTCGGCCCCCGTGGCATCACCGCCAACGCCGTCAACCCCGGCCCCACCGACACCGGCTGGATGGACGGCCCCCTCCAGACGACCATCCGCACCCGCACCCCCCTCGGCCGCCTCGGCACCCCACGCGACTGCGCCAACCTGGTGTCCTTCCTGTGCGGCCCCGACGGCGCCTGGGTCACCGGCCAGCTCCTCACCTCCCACGGCGGCCTCTCCTGACCACCAAGCCCCTCACCTCCCACGGCGGCATCTTGTGACCACCAAGCCCCTCACCTCCCACGGCGGCCTCTCATGACCACCAAACTCCTCGCCTACGCCTGGCTCCCCCGCGGCGCCATGGTCCTGCTCCTACGCCGCACCCCCGGCACCTTCCTCGGCGAACACTGGGAACTCCCCGGCGGCACCGCCGAACCCGGCGAACCCCCGGAGACCACCGCCGTCCGCGAGGTCGCCGAAGAAACGGGCCTCCACGTCCACCTCCTCGGCCAACGCGCCCACCTCACCTGGCCCGACCTCGACGGCCGCCCCCTCACGATCCACGCCCACATCTACGACGCCACCGAACCCACCCCCGGCGCGGTCACCCTCAACCCCACCGAACACGACGCCTTCACCTGGGCCACCCCGGACACAGCCGCGGACCTGCTCCTCTCACCCCACGTCCGACGCCTGTTCGGCTGAGCCACAGCGCCCCAACGCCCCAATGCGGCGTTCGGTGCGTTGACCGCAACCAACGCCGCATTGGGGCGCTGGCCGGCCGAGCAGGACCACGCCGGAAACCGCCGCGGACCTTCGTCTCTCACCGCACGTCCGCCCCCTGCTCGGCTGGGCCACAGCGCCCCGCCGGCCCCCAATGTGGCATTCGGTGCGCTGGACGCACCCAAAGCGGCGTTCGGTGCGTTGAGCGCAACCAACGCCGCATTGGGGCGCTGGCGGGCGGAGCTGGGCCACGCCGGAAATCGCCGCGGAACTGCGCCTCTCATCGCACGTCCGGCGTCTGCTCGGCCAGGCCGCGCCCAAGCGCCCCAATGTGGCGTTCGGTGCGCTGAGCGCAACCAACGCCGCATTGGGGTGCGTTGGGGCGGCGGAGCTAGGCGGCTGCGGTGTGGGTGCGGGCCAGGTGTTCGGCGAGGCGGCGCAGCAAAGGCGCCGCGTTCGTCATGCAGCTTGCCGGGTCCGGTTCGAGGTCGGTGAGGGTGTGGACGGCGGTGAAGCCGGCGGCGCGCCATTCGGCTGGGGGGAGGAGGCAGCGACCGGCCACGGCGATGGTGGGGACGCCGGCGGCTGTGGCGGCGCGAAGGACGCCGATGGGGGCCTTGCCGTGCAGGGACTGGGTGTCCAGGGAGCCCTCGCCGGTGATGACGAGGCGGGCGTCGCGGACCGCGTCGGAAAAGCCCAGGAGGTCGAGCAGTAGCGAGATGCCCGGGCGCATGCGGGCGCCCAGTGCGGCCAAGGCCGCGAAGCCCACCCCGCCCGCCGCGCCGGCGCCAGCGGCCGAGGCGGAGCCGCCGGAGGCGGAGCCAGGCCCGGAGCCGGCGGAGCCGGCGGAGGCGGCGGAGGCGGCGGAGGCGGCGGAGGCGGAGGCGGAAGAAGGGCCCAGCACCGAAGCCCAGTGGCGCAATCCGGCTTCCAGCACGGCGACGTCCGAAGGGCTTGCACCCTTTTGCGGCCCGTAAACCGCCGCCGCGCCCAAAGGGCCCAGCAGTGGGTTGTCCACATCGCAAGCCAGCTCGAGGTCCACAGCAGACACGCCAGACAGGTCCACAGTAGACACCGAGGACAACCCGATTCCGCCCGGAGGCACCGGGGCGCCGGAAGAATCCAGCACCCGAGCCCCCAGCGCGGTCAGCATGCCGGCGCCGCCATCGGTGCACGCGCTCCCGCCGACGCCCAGCACGATCCGCGAAGCGCCGGCCGCCCGTGCTGCCGCGATCAGTTCGCCCGTGCCGTAGCTCGACGCCGTCAGCGGTGCCGGCAGCCCGCCCGGCAGCCGGTGCAGGCCGGAGGCCTCCGCCAGCTCCACCACGGCAACCTCGCCCCGCAGCGCGAAGAACGCCGTGATGCGCCGCCCCGTCGGTCCGGACACGCGGACCGGCACCCGGCGGAAGCCGGCGGCGACGGCGGCGGCCACCGTGCCCTCGCCGCCGTCCGCGACCGGGAGCTCGACCACGGGCTCGTCGCGGGACACCGCGAGCAAGCCGGCAGCGACCGCCGACGCGACCTGCGCCGCCGTGAGCGAGCCCTTGAACTTGTCGGGCGCGACCAGCACCGTCATGACTGCGACCGGAACGCCCGCCAGTCACCGATCTCGGTGATGTCGCGCAGCTGCACGTGGGAAGTCTGCGGCCGGCGCAGCAGCATCGCGAACGCCGAGCTCCCGTCAGCCAGCTCGATCACGCCTAGCTCCAGCTCGGGCGGTTCCGCCGGCAGCACGCGATCCCGCAGCGCGTCCAGCGACACCTCGTACACCTCACCCGCCACCGCCCCGCCGCCGTGAGCGACCGGCACCAGCGCCGGACACTGGCCGCCCACGGAGTAGAAGCGGTACTTCGGCGCGGTGGTCGTCGAGGCCACCAGCGGGGCGCCGTCGAGCAGGTGGTGCAGCGGCTCGCCGCGCATGGCGCCGCCGTTGAGGAACATCAGGGTCACAGCAAGTCCTTTCCCGACAACTACAGCACAGCCTTGACGACGTCGATTCCGAAGTAGACGGTGAACACCAGCGCCAGCACCGTCAGGATCCAGCCGGCCTCGCGCCACTTGCCCTTGCACGTCTTGATGAGCACGAACGCGATCAGGCCCGCGCCGACACCGTTGGTGATGGAGTAGGTGAACGGGATCAGCGCGACCGTGAGGAACACCGGGATCGTGTAATCACTGTCCTGCCAAGGGATGTTGCGGCACTGCGCCACCATCATCCCGCCGATCACCACGAGCGCCGGCGCCGCGGCCTGCGCCGGGACGATGCCCGCGATCGGCGTGAACAGCAGCGTCGCCGCGAACAACGCGCCGGTCACCACGCTCGCGAGCCCCGTCCGCGCGCCCTCGCCCACGCCGGCCGCCGATTC
This sequence comes from Amycolatopsis sp. NPDC047767, assembly GCF_040704195.1. NCBI lineage: Bacteria > Bacillati > Actinomycetota > Actinomycetes > Pseudonocardiales > Pseudonocardiaceae > Amycolatopsis > Amycolatopsis sp. NPDC047767. The sequence goes on along the minus strand of NZ_JBEYSJ010000016.1, from coordinate 34,576 downwards.
GAGGAACACGGTGTTGGGCGACGAACCCGAGAACCCGCCGGCGATCGCGCCCGCGCCGTCCACGAACAGGATCCGGCCCATCCGCGGCACGCGGCCGTCCTTCGCCAGCCCGGCCTCGGCCGACACGCTGGTGATCGTGCCCATCGCGTCGAAGAAGCCCGACAACACGAGAGTGAACAGGAAAATCGTCGCGGTCAACGCACCGGCCGAAGCGAAGCCGCCGAACAGGTCGATGTGGCCCAGCAGCCCGAAATCGGGTACCGCCACCACGTGGCTCGGCAGCGTCGGGGTGGTCAGACCCCAGTTGCCGACGTGGAAACCGTCGTGCAACACCACGGCGAGCACAGTGGACACCGCGATGCTGATCAGCACCGCGCCCGGCACCTTCCGCGACATCAGCACCGTCATCAGCAGCAGACCGAAGCAGAACACCGCGATCGGCCAGCCGTCGAGGTGCCCGTCGAAACCGAGCCGAACGGGCACAGTGGACTCGGCCGAGTCCGGCGTCCGCGTGACGAACCCGGCGCTGACCAGGCCGACGAGCGCGATGTAGAGCCCGATGCCGACGGTGATCGCCATCTTGAGCGGTGCCGGGATCGCGTTCATGATCCGTTCGCGGATCCCGCTCACGGCCATCAGCACGATGCAGACGCCTTCGAGCACCACGAGCCCGAAGGCCTGCGGCCACGTCATCGCCGGCGCCATCTGGAACGCGACGATGCCGTTGATCCCGAGACCCGCGGCCAGCGCGAGCGGCGCGTTGCCGACGAGTCCCATGAGGATGGTCATCACCGCGGCCGCCAGCGCGGTGGCCGTGGTGACCTGGGCGGCGCTGAGTTTCGCGCCGGTGATGTCGGCGGAGGCGCCGAGGATGAGCGGGTTGAGCAGCACGATGTAGGCCATCGCGACGAACGTGGTGATACCGCCGCGCACCTCGCGGCCCACGGTTGTGCGGCGGGCCGTGATGTCGAACAGTCTGTCCATTACGGACTTGCGAGCCGGTCCTGGCGCCGGGGTCACAGCGTCGTCGATGTGTACCTGGGTCATGCGTCGTCCCCTTGCCGGTGGGTGTGCTTCTTCACGCCGCTCGGACGAGGGCGTGAAGAAGCCTGACGATTGGGCTTTTCTGGTGCTCCGGTCAGCACCGGGATGGGCCCGGGTACGGGCTTCCGGTGTCGGGCGCGAATCGGGGCCGGACCGGGGAGAACCGCCGGCCCCGCGCGCCTAGTAGTCGACGCGGTCCGGCCGGTCCAGCCAGGCGTCGAACGGGGCGAAACCGTCCTTGAGCGACAGCCGGGAAACGGGTACTTCCCAGGTTTCGCGGGACTTTTCGAACAGTTCGTAGAACGCGCGGTCGTCGAACCCGGCCTTGGCCGCGTCGTGGCGATCGGCCGCGAAGACCACGCGGTCCACCCGCGCCCACAGCGCCGAGGCCAGGCACATCGGGCACGGCTCGCACGAGGACACGAGCACACAGCCCTCGAGCTTGAACGTGCCGAGCGCCTGGCAGGCCGCGCGGATCGCGACCACCTCGGCGTGGGCGGTCGGGTCGAGCGAGGGCGTGACGCGGTTGACCCCGGTCGCAATGATGTGGCCGTCCTTGGCGACCAGCGCCCCGAACGGGCCGCCGCCGTCGGCGACGTTGCGGGTCGCGATGCGGACGCTCTCCAGAAGCCACTCGCGTTCGGCGTCGATGGACAGAGTCATTTCGCCAGTTCTCCCAACGTGTTCAGGTTCCGGTGATGTGCTCGGGCCGGATCGGGACCCGGGGCAGTTCGAGGCCCGTCGCCGCGCGGATGGCGTTGGCGACCGCCGGCGTCGAGGAGATCGTGGGTGGTTCGCCGACACCGCGCACGCCGTAGGGCGCGTGCGGGTCGGGCCGCTCCAGCACGTCGATGCGCATCGGCGGCATGTCCAGCACGGTCGGGATGAGGTAGTCGGTGAACGACGGGTTGCGCACCTTCCCGTCCACCACCTGGATCTCCTCCATCACGGCCAGGCCGAGGCCCTGCGCCGAACCGCCCTGGATCTGGCCGATCACGGCGTCGGGGTTCATGGCCTTGCCCACGTCCTGCGCGCAGTCGAGCTGCACGACCTTGACCAGGCCCAGCTCCACGTCGACGTCCACCACGGCGCGGTGCGCGGAGAAGCCGTACTGCACGTGGGCGTCGCCCTGGCCGGTCTCCGGGTCGAGCGGGTACGTCTTGCGGTGGTGGAACTCCCGCGTCTCCTCGACGATCTCCTCGCCGAGAATGTCCACCAGGGACGCCACGACCTCGCCGTCGCCGGCCACGATCTTGCCGCCGGACAGCGACATGCCGGTCGCGTCACGGCCCAGCCGGCGTTCGGCCAGCGCGTACACCGCGTCGGCCACCGCCCGGCACGCGTTGCGCACGGCACCGCCGGTGACGTACGTCTGCCGCGAAGCCGAGCTCGACCCCGCGTCGCCGACGCTCGTGTCGGCCGGGTGCACGGTCACGCGTGGCAGGCCGAGCTCCGTGCGCGCGATCTGCTGCTGCAGTGTCACAAGCCCCTGGCCTACCTCGGCCGCGGCTGTGTGCACCATCGCCACCGGCTCGCCGCCGATCACCTGCAGCCGCACGCGGGCGGTCGAGTAGTCGTCGAGTCCCTCGGCGTAGGAGATGTTCTTGATGGTCACGCCGTAACCGACCCCGCGCACCACGCCTTCGCCGTGGGTCACATTGGACGCTCCGCCGGGCAGGTCGCGGATGTCCACAGTGCCCGAACGTTCCGGCGGCAACGGCATGTCCTTCAGCCGCTGGATCAGCTCGGCCACGGGAGCCGGGAAGTCGACGAGCTGACCGGTGACGTTGGTGGATCCCTCGCTCATCGCGTTGCGGATCCGCAGGTCCGCGGGGTCCATGCCGAGCGCCGTGGCGAGTTTGTCCATTTGGGACTCGTACGCGTACGTCGGCTGCACCGCGCCGAGGCCGCGCATCGCGCCGCACGTCGGGTTGTTGCTGTACACGCCCCAGCCCTCGATCTTCGCGTTGGGCACGTTGTACGGGCCGACGGACAACGTGGTGCCGTTGCCGACCACCACCGGTGTCTTGGACGCGTAGGCGCCGCCGTCGAAGTACATCCGGGCGCGCACGTAGACCAGATCGCCTTCGCGAGTGGCCCCGTGCTCGTAGTACATCTTCGCCGGGTGCCGGTGCACGTGGCCGAAGAACGACTCCTCCCGGTTGTAGACCATCTTCACGGGCCGGCCGGTGCGCAGCGCGAGCAGGCACGAGTGGATCTGCATCGACAGGTCCTCGCGCCCGCCGAACGCGCCGCCGACGCCGCTGAGCGTCAACCGCACCTTCTCCGGCGGCAGGCCGAGGGCCCGCGCGGTCTGCTTCTGGTCCACGTGCAGCCACTGCGTGGCGAGGTAGAGGTCCACGCCGCCGTCGTCGTCGGGCACGGCGAGGCCGGACTCCGGGCCGAGGAAGGCCTGGTCCTGCATGCCGATCTCGTACACCCCGGACACGACCACGTCGGCCTGCGCGGCCGGATCGCCCTTGACGATCCGTTGGTAGCGCACGAGGTTCCCGCCGGGGTGCAGCTTCGGCAGGGTCTCGTCGTGGGCCGCGCGCTCGGGGTCGGTGACGGGTTCGAGCACCTCGTACTCGACCACGATCTGCTTGAGCGCCTGCCGCGCGATCTCCGGGTGGTCGGCCGCGAGGATCGCCACCGGCTCGCCCTGGTAGCGCACGCGGTCCTCGGCCAGCACCGGCGTGTCCTGGTACTTGAGGCCGTAGAGGTTCTCACCGGGCACGTCCTCGTGCGTCAGCACCGCGTGGACGCCGGGCTGCGCCAACGCGCGGGAGACGTCGAGGCGCACGATCCGCGCGTGCGGGTGCGGGCTGCGCAGCGTGGCGCCCCACAGCATGTCCTCGTGCCACAGGTCGGAGGAGTACGCGAACTCGCCGCGCACCTTGAGCGTGCCGTCGGGCCGCAGCGGGCTCGTGCCGATGCCGCCGCTGACGGTGTCGGCCAGCTCCTGCGGCGACCGGGCGGGGGCCGGGCGCGTCATGCGTGCTCCTTCCGCGCGGCCGCGAGCCGGACCGCGTCGAGGATCTTCTCGTACCCGGTGCAGCGGCACAGGTTCCCGGCCAGGGCTTCGCGGATCTCGGCGTCGCTCGGGTTTTCGGTGCGCGCCACGAGATCGTGGGCGGTCACCAGGAGCCCGGGCGTGCAGAAGCCACATTGGACGGCCCCACACTCCACGAAGGACTCCTGGATCGGGTCCAGGTTGTCCCCGTCGGCGAGGCCTTCGACGGTGCGCACCTCGCGGCCCTCGGCCTGCCCGGCCGCGACCAGGCAGGCGCACGCCGGAACGCCGTCGAGGTACACCGTGCACGAGCCGCACTCGCCCTGCTCGCACGCGTTCTTCGAGCCGGCGAGGCCGAGCCGTTCACGCAGCACGTAGAGCAGGCTTTCGCCTTCCCAGACGTTGTCCGCCTGGCGCCGCTCGCCGTTGACGATCACGTTCACGCGCATTCTGTGCGCCTCCCTCCGCAGTATTCGGTCCAGGCCCAGCCGAGCGTCCGGCGCGCCAGCACCGACAGCGCGTGCCGGCGGTAGTCGGCGCTGCCGCGCACGTCGTCGATCGGCGCGGCCGCGGCGGCCACCAGCTCGCCGAACCGGCGTTTCACCGAGTCGGCGAGCGCGCGCGGACGATCCCACTGGTCGTCGGCCGCCAGCTCGCCCGCGAGGAACTCCTCGGCGTCGAACGCGCGGCGCGGCGTCGGGGCGGCCGAGCCGACGCCCGTGCCCACGCGGCGTTCGGCCGGGTGCACCGCGAGGCCGAACGCGCAGACCGCGATCACCATCGCGTTGCGGGTCCCGACCTTGCTGAACTGCTGCGGCCCGCTCGCGGGTGCCAAGTGGACGGCCGTGATCAGCTCGTCGGGTTCGAGCACATTCCGCTTCACACCGACGTAGAAGTCCTTCGCCGCCACCCGCCGGGTGCCCCGCGTGGACGCGATCTCGACCTCCGCGTCGGCCGCGAGCAGCGCCGGGTGCGAGTCACCGGCGGGCGACGCGGCGCCGAGGTTGCCGCCGACGCTGCCGCGGTTGCGGATCTGCGGCGAGCCGACCGTGCGCGCCGCCATCGCGAGGCCGGGCAGCCGGTCGCCCAGCTCCGCGATGATCCGCGTGTACGGCGTCGCGGCGGCGATCCGGATGCGGCCTTCCTCGACGTCGTAGCCGTAGAGCTCGCTCACGCCGTTGAGGTCGAGCAGAGCCGGAGGGCGGCGGTGGTCGAAGTTGATCTCCACCATCACGTCGGTGCCGCCCGCGATGGGCACGGCGTCGGGGTGCGCCGCCTTGGCCTCGAGGGCCTCGGCGAGCGTGGTCGGGCGCAGGAACTCCACGGTGAGCCTCCGTCTCAGGACCAGGCCGGCCCGGCGGGCGGCGCGTCGTCGCGCAGCACGGTGCCCTCGATCAGCCCGTAGGGCCGGTCGGCGGCGTGGAAGACCTCACCGGGGTTGTCGAGGCCGAACGGCGACAGGTCGGTGAGGAAGTGGTGCTTGTTCGGCAGCGACAGCCGTACCTCCACGATCTCGGGCACGGTCTCGAGCACGCGCGACCCCATCGCGTAGAGCGTCTGCTGCAGCGACTGGCTGTGCGTTCCGCCGAAAGCGTCGAGCAGCGAGGCCAGGGCCGTGTCGTACGCGCCGGCCCAGTCCACGTCTTCGCCGGCGAAGCGCCAGCTCGCGTTGACGGCCGTGGCGAGGATGCGGTCCTTGGTCTCCGGCAGCGTCGTGTAGCTGTCACGCGGGAAGCCCCAGAACTCCGAGCCGGTGGTGTTGAGCACCGTGAGGTCCTCGACACCGCCGAGCACCCAGGCCCGCTCGCCGTCGTAGTGCACGGTCGTGGTGCGCGTGCCGCCGCCCGAGCGCGCGAACGAGTGGTGGGCGGGCTGCCCGGCGACCGTCAGCCGCTGCCACGGGTACGACTCCACGCGTACGCGGGCGCCGTGGATGCTCTCCTGCGTGGAGACGAAGTGGCGCGCGAGGCGCAGCGCGTAGTCCTCGATCTCGCCGACGCCGTCGCGGGCGAACGCGAACACGGTGTTCTTCTGCGTGTCGGTGGCCAGCACCTTGTCGTTGGCGCCGGTGAGGTGGGTGTCGCTCATGTCGCCGGACAGCGAAACGCTGACGTTGAGGTCGGTGATCCGGTGCTCGTCGCCGTCGCGGTCGACGCGCACGACCCGGTTCTCCGCCTTTCCGTAGCGGTTGTCGCCCAGAACGATCGCCATGGTGTTCCTTCCCTTCGCTCGTCGGCCAGTACACACGCCGTGACGTGGCGCGGACCACGGCAGATCCACCGAAACCGGGTGGGCGTCGAGGGTGGTTTTTCGTAGGTTCCTCCAAACGACGGCGGCCCCGGCGTGTGCGCTACTTGAGCCGGGAAGGAGGTGCCGCGTGCGGCTGGGTGCGCTGCTGGACACGCCGGAGCTCGGGCTGACCCTGCTCACCGGCGAGTCGGCGCTGGACCGCGAGTTCGGGCGCGTTTTCCAGGCGACGCTGCAGGACCCGACGCGTTACCTCAGCGGCGGCGAGATCGTGCTGTGCGGCATGCGCTGGCTGCCCGGGCCCGCCGAGGCCGAGGAGTTCGTCGGCGTGCTCGCGGCGGCCGGCGTGGTCGCGCTGGGTGCCGGGACGGCGGAGGTCGGCGGGCCCGTGCCCGAGCACCTCGTTGAGTCGTGCCGGCGGGTCGGGCTGCCGCTGTTCGAAGTGCCGCTGTCGGTGTCCTTCGCGACAGTGACCGAGCGCGTGATCCTGGGCCTGGCCGCCGAACGCTCCGCGCCCGCACACGACTCGCACCGGCGCCTCGTCGCAGCCGTGACCAGCGGTGACGGGCTGCCGGCGTTGGTTTCCGCGGGCGCTGCCGAGCTCGGCGTGGACTGCTGGGTGCTGAGCGCGACCGGGCGGCTGATCGCCGGCACGGGTTCGACGCCCTCCGACGCGCGCCGGGCCGCCTTGGCCCGCCGGTTCCTGCGCGCGGAACGCCTCCCGCTGACCGTGCCCGGCGACGACGGTCCCGTCACGCTCCTGGCCGCCGCCAGCCGCTCAGGCCACCGCGTGGCGAGCTGGTTCCTGGTGGCTTCCGGCGATATCGGCCGTTGGGCTCCTGCGCGACGTGACCTCGCTTTGGAACTGGCGCCGTTGATCGGGCTGGAGCGTTCCCGCGTCGACGAGGCCAAACGCATCGAGAACCGGGCGGCCGAGCCGCTGCTGCGCTTGGCCCTCTCCGACGACGCTTCTCCGGCTTCGCTGTCCGCGCGGCTCGCGGCGCTGGAGTTCCCCCCGTCCGCCCAGGTCGTGACCCTCTCGGCCGCAGTCGACGGCGGCGGCCCGGGCCTCACCCAGGTGCTCGTGGAGGAGCTGCTGGCTTCGGTCCCCGCCCCCACGCTGGTGGCCACCGTCGACGGCGAGACCTTCGGCCTGTTCCCGGCGCACGACCGCCTCGGGCGCCTCGCCGAGACGCTGCGCGAGTCCGTCCGCGCGGTCGAACCGGCGCTGGGCTCCGCCCGCCTGTCCGTGGGCCTCAGCCGCGCGCCCGACGCGGGCGGCCTGCGCTCTGGCCTCCAGGAGGCGCGCCACGCCCGCACGCTGGCCGCCCTCTCGCCGGGCCGCGCCGCCGTACTGGCGGGCGACGAGGTGGCGTCACACCTCCTGCTGCTCGCCGCCGTGCCCGATGACCTGCGGCGCTCTTTCGGCGAGAAGGTGCTGGGCCCGGTGCTGGCGTACGACGCCGCCCACGGCTCGGAACTTCTGGCGACGTTGAAGGCTTTTCTGGAGCATTCCGGCTCGTGGACCCAGACCTCCGGGGCGCTGCACCTGCACGTGAACACGCTGCGGTACCGGATCTCGCGCATTTCGGAACTGACCGGGCGGGATCTGGGGCGGTTCGCGGACCGGGTGGATCTTTATCTGGCGGGCTGCTTCACGCAGGACTGGGGTTGGTCGTGATCAGCACTTCCCTCTCCCAGACGCGCTGGGTGTGCAGCCGCCAGTAGTGCTCGGCGACGACGTCCGGATCGAAGGCCGTGCCCTTCGCCACGGTGCCGCCGACGGTGACCGTGGCGAAGTGCAGCGTGGGGTACTGCCCGGCGAACAGCGCCGTCACCGCGCGGAGGCCGGCTTTGCCCAGCGAGAGGCTGGTGTAGGCCGCTTTCGGCTCGGGCATGCCGCCGGTGGTGAGGAACGTTCCGTGGCCGCGCGCGGCCATCTTCGGCGCGAGGTGGGCGGCGGCGGTGTAGGCGCCGACGACGTTGACTCGCCACAGCCCGAGGTGCTCCTCCGCGTCGAGCTCCCCCGGCGTGTCCCTGCGGATGGCCGCGGCGTTGTAGACCACGACGTCGGGCAGCCCCTGGTCCTCGGTCACCGCGTCGAGCGCGTGGCGCAGGGACTCCTCGTCCCCCACGTCGGCCAGGTGGGTCACGGCGTCGATCCCCAGGTCCTTGCGCCGCCGCGCCACCGCCGCCACGGCGAACCCCTCCCGCGCGAACCGCCGCGCGACCGCCGCCCCGATTCCCGGCCCCGCCCCGATCACGACGATTCCTGCCATGAGTCGACGGTAGCGCGTGACATGGCCGACCAACTCCCAACCCACCGACCAGTTGGTTGGTATCCTCGCCGGATGGCGCGCGACGCGGAACAGACCAAGCAACGGCTGCTCGAAGCCGCCATCGGCGAGTTCGCGCAGTACGGGATCGCGGGGGCGCGGGTGGACCGGATCGCCGCCGCGGCCGGGTGCAACAAGGCGATGATCTACTCGTACTTCGGCAGCAAGGAGGGACTGTTCGACGCCGCGTTCGACGAGCGGACGGGAGCGTTCTTCGAGGCGGTGCCGTTCGACGCCGGGGATCTCGCGGGGTACACCGGGCGGGCGTTCGACTACTTTGACGAGCATCCGGAGACGTTGCGGCTCTCGACCTGGTACCGGCTCGAGCGGTCGGAGGCCGAGCACCTCGCGGCCATCACCGAGGCCAACGACGTCCGGCTGGGGGAAATCGGGCGGGCGCAACGCGAAGGCGAGATCCCCGGGCATTTTTCGCCCGTGCAGCTGCTCGTGCTGATCCAAGCGCTTTCCGCGGCGTGGCACAGCACCAACCCGGAACTCGGGCCGCACCTGCCGAGCGCCCGCGCGGGGAGGCGGCGGACGCTCGTCGACGCGGTTCAGGGATTACTCGCACTGAAATAGCCGGCAGTGCTTTTCGCGCGAATTAACGAAAAAACAACGCTGCCGACCAGAACGAGAGAGGCCGAGGCCGAGAGCGCCAGTAAGAACCAAGGCGCACCGAAGGGCGGAATTCCCGCGAAGGCCTCGATGCCGATCACCGCGGTGAGCACGGCGTCGGCGGCCACGGCGAGCCAGACGACGCGCAGGCGAGCCGCCTCGGGCAACGCGGTGAAGCGCAGCAGCCACGCCAGCCCGGGCAGCACGAGGATCGCGTGCATCGCCACGGCGTGCAGGGGTTTCAGGGAACCCGCGGTCGTGTAGGCCAGCTCGGGTGACCCGCCCCTGGCCTCGACGACGCCGCGGGCGATCATCACCGCGCCGGTGGCGAGGGCGACCATCAGCACCAGCAGGCCGAAGCGCACGGCGACCAGCATGCTCGGCGCCATGCTGCCCGGCGAACGGAAAGCAGCGGCCGTGAAGCCCAGCGCCGTCAGCACGATCACGCCGCCGCCGGCCGCGAGCGACATCGACACCACCGTGTCGAAGCCGGTCTCGAAGTTGAAGTGCGACGGGACCCCTCGCCACGCCTGCATGGTCACGAGCACGACCTCCGCCACGCACGCCACGAGGAACGCGCCCAGCAAGCCGGCCCGCGCCCGCGGCCGCAGCGTGAGGTACGACGTCGCCCACGCCACCGACGCCAGCGTGAGACCGAACGACAACCCGAACGTGACCGCCTTGCGCAGCGACACCGGCCCGAGCCACGTGCCGCCGCTGGCGAGCAGCACCACCGCGTTCACGACGCCACTCGCGAAGAGCGCCGCCCCCACCACGTACGCGACGCGTTCCACGCGCCTGCCGTCCCGCCAGATGCGGCTCACTGCGTCCATCACCGGCTGAGTCATGACGTCAGTTTGGTGCTGTGACAACGTTTCGTCGTCGGCTCGGTGTCGACACCCGCGTACGCAGATTTACGTACGCCGTCCACTGGGAAAACGCGAAAAAAGAGCACGTAAAGAACCCATTGCAATTCCGGGATAACGCGTGGGCGTCGCCACTCGGCAGGAGGATGCGATTGCCCTGGGTGAGTTCTACCCTGAAGACATGTACATAGCCTTGCTCGCCTACACGGCGCCTCGAAACGAAGTCGACTACGCGCTGGCAGAACACGCGGAGTGGTTGCGCACGCACTTCTCCCGCGGATTGTTCCTGGTTTCCGGAAAAGGGGACACCGAGCACGACCAGGTCATCCTGACCCGCCCGTGCGTGCGCGGCAAGCTGGACGCCGTGCTCGCCACCGACCCGCTCGTCGTCCAGCACCTCGCGCATTACACCGTGATCGAATTCTCCGCCACTCGCACCTCCCACGAATTCCACGCCATCAACGAGGCGCTCGCCTCCTGAAGTCGCCGGCCCGGGAGCAGGTGGCCTTCGGCGGTGTTGCCCGCCACCTGCCCGCCGTATCACCGTCGTGCGCTCGCCTATGATCGCGGCAACCGACGTTCCGGTACGGGAGAAGCCATGCACACGCCCGACCTCGTCTTCCGAGGCCGCCGCCTCACCAGCGATCGCGCGCTGGTGATGGCCATCGTCAACCGCACCCCCGATTCGTTCTACGACAACGGTGCGACCTACCTCGAGACCCGCGCGCAGGACGCCATCCGCCGCGCGTGCGCCGAGGGCGCGGACCTCATCGACATCGGCGGCGTGCCGGCCGGCAAGGGCCCCGAGGTCACCACGGCGGAGGAGATCGCCCGCGTGGTGCCGACCGTCGAGTGGGCGCGCGAGACCTTCCCGGACCTCGTGATCAGTGTCGACACCTATCGCGCCGAGGTCGCGGACGCCGTCTGCCGCGCCGGCGCCGACATCGTGAACGACAACTGGGCGGCCTTCGAGCCCGAGATCCTCGACGTCGCGGCCCAGCACGGCGCGGGGTACATCTGCTCCCACACCAACGGCCTCACGCCACGCACCGAAGCCGCGAAGCCGCACTACGACGACGTGGTGGGCGCCGTGATCGACGGCACCACGGACCTCGCGAAGCGCGCGCTGGAGCGCGGGGTGCCGCGCGAGGGGATCATGATCGACCCCTGCATCGACTTCGGCAAGAACTCCTACCAGTCGCTGGAGCTGATGCGGCACACGCAGGCGCTCGTGGACACGGGCTGGCCGGTGCTGATGGCGCTGTCGAACAAGGACGTGATCGGCGAGACGCTCGACGTGCCCGTCGGCGAGCGCGTGATCGGCACGCTCGCGGCCACGGCCGTCGCGGCGCTGCACGGGGCCGCGATGTTCCGGGCCCACCAGGTCACGGAGACACGGCAGGTGGCGGAGATGGTGGCCAGCATCGTGGGCACGCGCCCGCCCGCGCACGTGGTGCGGTCGGTTTGATGCGCGAGATCTTCCCGGGCGTGCGCGACCTGGCCGAGGCCGACCTGGAGGCGCTGTACGCGTACCCGGCGCCCGGCAAGTGGCTCGCGGTGAACTTCGTGTCGAGCGCCGACGGTGCCGTGACCGTCGAAGGTCGTTCGGCCTCCCTGTCCACGCCCGCCGACCGCGTGATCTACCGCCTCGGCAACGACCTCGCCGATGTCGTCCTCGTCGGCGCGGGCACCGCCCTGATCGAGGGCTTTCAGGGCTTGCGCCCCGACGAGCACTCCGCCGACCGGCGCCGCCGCCACGGCCTCGCGCCGATCCCGCCGATCGCCGTCGTCACCGGCGGCGGCTCGCTGCGCCCGGACGCCCCGGTGATCACCCAAGCGCTCGTGCCCACCATCGTCATCACGCACGCCGGCACCGACCCCGACCTGCGCGCCGCCTGGACCGCCGCGGGCGCCGACGTGCTCGTCGCCGGCACGGACGCCGTCGACCTCGATGCCGCCGTCGCCACCCTCGCTTCCCGCGGGCTGACCCGCATCGACTGCGAGGGCGGCCCGCGCCTCTTCGCGTCCCTCCTGGCCGCCGACGCCGTCGACGAGCTCCGCCTGACGATCTCCCCCTTTCTCGTCGCGGGCCACGCCACCCGCGCGGCCTTCGGCGACACCATCGACCCCGCGCGGCTCCGGCTGGCCTCGGTCCTGGAGGACGACGGGACGTTGATGCTGCGGTATCTGCTCCACTGAATCAGTCCACAGTGGAGCGTTCGCTTCACGTCAGCAATTCGAAATCCGCCTTTCCCAACGAGGTTCCGTTCACCTGGATCTCCAGCGCGTGCGGGCCCGGGTGGTAGACGCGGGTGGTGATGACGCGGAACGAGTGGGTGCGGTCCAGGAGCAGCTCGGCACCCGGGTCGAGGACGCGGGTGGTGAGCTTGAAGACCTTCGGCGTGGTGGTGCCGTTGGCTTTGCGGTGGTGCACGACGTAGTCGACGACCAGGTTCGCCGGTGAGTCGCCGGTGTTGCGCAGGGTGGCGGTGAAGCCCAGTTCGTCGCCGATGGACACCGAGGGCGCCGACAGCAGCGGGCCTTCGAAGGTGATGCCGTCAGGAGGACCGAAGCCGAGGAGCGCCAGCGCACCCGGGTCGCCCTGTTTGATCAGGGTGCGCAGGCCGTGGCGGACGAGCTGCTGCGTCTGCTTGCCACCGGAATCGCCCAGCCACCGGCCCGCGGCCGCCACCGCGACCTCGGGGCGCGCGCGGCTCACGTCGTTGAGGTGGTTGGCGACCGAGCGCCGCACGTACGCCGACGAGTCGCCTTGCAGCGCGTCGAGGATCGGCGCCGTGACGCCCGGCCGAGCGGTGATCGCCCCCACCCGGCGCGCCCACGGCAGCAGCGGCCGCGTGCCCTCCGACGCCAGGCGGCGGACGTGCTCGGACGGGTCGGAGGTCCAGGCCAGCACCTTCGGCAGGGCGCGGTCGAGATCGGCGTCGAGCAGCGGGCGGATGGCGAACTCCGCCGTGAGCCGTGGTGTCAGGGCCGCGAGCAGATCCAGCGCGGCGTCGAAGGCTTCCGGCCCACCGTCCTGCAGAGCCCGCGCCGAAGCCGCCTCCGAGACGGGCCAGATCATCCAGCCGGAGAAGGACTCGTCAGCCAGCGCCCGCTGCACGACGTCTTCGAGCTCGGGGTAGCCGCCCGGCAGGTCGGCCAGCAGTGCGTCGCGCACGGCGTCCGTGCGCTGCCGCAGCCCGAGCCCACCCAGGCGGACCCGGCGAAGCTCCCCGAAGGCGACACCGGGCGCCGCCGCCTCCATCGAGGCGACCAACCCCCTGACGACGCCGTCGTTGAGCATCTCGTCGGCCAGCGGCATCCGCTTCTCCCCTTCGTCAAGCGCTACATTCGTTACATGCCCATCCAGAACACCAGCGCCAAGGACCGGCTGCTCCTGGCAGCGGCCCAGCTGCTCGACGCGGCGGCCGTCGGACCGGTGTCGACCCGCGCGATCTGCGAGCGGGCCGGCGTGCAGGCGCCGACCCTGTACCACCACTTCGGCAGCAAGCAGGGACTGCTCGACGCGGTGGTCAACTTCGGCTTCACCCAGTATGTGGAGAGCACCGACAAAAACCGCGCGGACGCCGATCCGGTCGAGCAGATCCGCGAGGGCTGGGACCGCCATGTGGATTACGGCCTCGCCCACCCCGCCTTCTACGTGCTGCTCTACGGCCAGATCGAGCCCGGTGTCCCCTGCACCCTCACCTCCAGCGCCGAGGCGATGCTGCTGGAGCTGCTCACGCGCGCCGCCCGCCAGGGCCGCCTGCGCGTGGCCCCCGCCGAGGCCGCGCAGCAGATCGCGGCCGCCAACTCCGGCGTCACGCTCAGCCTCATCGCCCAGCCCGAAGACGCCCGCGACCTGGAGATGTCCCACCAAGTCCGCGAAGCCCTGCTGGCCAGGCTGATCACCGACGCGCCCGCCGACGCGGGGTCGAGTGTCGGTGTGCTGGCCGTCGCTCTCTCGACGGCGCTGGACGAGCAGAGCGACCAGCTGACGCCTGTCGAGCAGACCATGCTGCGTGAGTGGCTGGGCCGCCTGGCGTCCTGAGATCGCTATATTTGCTACAGTCCTCTACATAACAAACGTAGAGGAGGATCCGGCATGCCCGCAGCACTCGGCAGGTACGGCGCGTGGATGAGCCCCGCCACCGACGACGAGACCCGCAAGAAACTGGCCGTGGAAGCCGAAAAACTGGGCTACACCACGGTGTGGTTCGGCATCGGCGCGAGCTCCGTCGAGGACTTGGCCTATTTCGAGGAAGTCCTGGATGCCACCGACCGGATCACCGTCGCCACCGCGATCGTGAACATGTGGACCAACGACGCCGGCCGTATCGCCGAGTCCTACCACCGCCTCGCCGAACGCCATGGGGAGCGGTTCCTGCTCGGCGTCGGAGTCGGGCACCCCGAGTCGATCACGACGTACCAGAGCCCGCACCAGAAGATGATCACTTATCTCGACCGGCTCGACGCCGAGGGTGTGCCCGCCGAAGCCCGCGTGCTCGCGGCGTTGGGGGACCGTTCGCTCGAACTCGCCGCCACGCGCACGCGCGGCGCGCACCCGTACCTCGTCGTGCCCCAGCACACCGAGCACGCGCGGGCGATCCTCGGCCCGAACGCACTGCTGGCACCCGAGCACAAGGTCGTGGTCGACGACGACACCGTGGCGGCGCGCGCGGTCGGGCGCCCGTTCGTGCACAAGCCCTACCTCGGCCTGCGCAACTACGTGAACAACCTGCGCCGCCTCGGCTACACCGACGCCGACGTGGCCGGCGAGGGCAGCGACCGCCTCATCGACGACCTCGTCCTCCACGGCACCCCCGCCGCCATCCACACCCGGCTGGCCGAACACCTCCACGCCGGCGCCGACCACGTCGGGGTCCACGTGCTGGGGCCTGACCCGTTGACTGGCTACCGGCGGCTCGCCGAAGTGCTCTTGTGAGTGAACTGCTGCACGGCCTCGTCGGCCTTGTCGAAGGCGGCGCGGGCGGCCGTGAGGTCGGCGGCGGCGCGGGCGGCGCGGTCTTCGGCGTCGGCCAGGCGGGCGCGTAGTTCGGACAGGCGGGCGTCGGCCTGTTCGGCGATGCGTTCGGTGCGGACGAGGGTGCGGGAGGCTTCGGCGCGTTCGCGGGTGGCGGCGGAGGCCTTGCGTTGCCATTCTTCGCGGGCGGCGCGTTCGCGTTCCTGCGTGGCGCGGTCCTTTTCGGACTTTTCGCGGGCGGCCTTTTCGTCGGCCTGTTTGCGGCGGGGGTTTTCCTTTGCCGGAGCGGGTTTTTTCGCGCGAGACGGAGACGGAGCCGGAACCAGCGCCGCAGCGGGCTTCTTCTTCGCCGAGGCCGACGAAGAAGCCGGCAACGACAGCCACTGGTCCGCATCCTGGTGCGCCACCGACGTCAGCCGTCCGGCGAGGACGAGCCGTGCGACGGCCGGGTCCGCCACGACCGTCTCCAGGGTCTCCTCGACCTCGCGCGCGACGGAGTCGCTCAGGTCCGGCGCGTCGCGCAGCACGGAGCGCACCAGTTCGGCCCGCCGTTGCGCCAGCTCGCGCAGCTGGTCGCCGGCGAGGCTTGCGTGGGCGGCGCGCAGCCGGTCGCCCAGGTCGGACAGCTCGGCAAGCGCCGGAGAGCCGTCGCGGGCCAAGCGGTTGACGAAGAAGGCGGCGGTCGTCGGCTTGCGCAGCGCCTGGATGCGGCGGGCGAGCTCGGCGTCGCCCTCGCTCTTGGCCGCCCGGGCCGCGGCGGTGCGGGACGCGACGAAGGACGCGGGCTCGCCCGCGTAGAGGTCATCGGCGACGGTGTCGAAATCCACCGCACCACGGAACCACACCGGTAGTCCGAACGCGACGCATCACGTACGGTGGACGCCTCGGCAAAGCCGAAAGCCGCAGGTCACGCGAGACAGGTCCAGGGACGGTGCCCATGACGCCATCGGGCAGGCTCGCGCTGGCGGCCAGTCCCCTGGTCGCCGGCGCACTGCAGGCGCTCCAGCGCGTGACCGGGCTGCCGGTCACGATGGGCGGGCCCGTGTCGGCGGGGTCGCGGACGCTCGTGATCGACCAGCTGCGCGGCACGGCCACGGGCTCGCTGCAGCACCTGCGCGTCGACACCGGCGCCGGGCTGGGCGGCAAGGCCGTGGCGCTCGGGCGGCCGTCGACGGTCATCGACTACCTCAACGCGCAGGGCATCACGCACAAGTACGACCGCGCCGTCGCGCCGGAGCAGCTGCGGGCGATGGTCGCGCTGCCGGTGCGCGTGGGCGCGTCGACACGCGCGGTGCTGTACGCGGCGACGCGCGACTCGATCACCTTCGGCGACCGGATCCTGCGCGCGGCGAGCGCCGTCGTCGCGCGGCTGGAGCGGGACATTGAGGTGGAGGAGGAAGTCCGGCGCCGTGTTGCGACGCCGCAGGCGGGCGAGCACCACGACCTGCACGCCGAGCTCCTCGCGATCGCCGGTTCGATGCACGACGACGAGGCCCGCGCGCGGCTGCTCGAAGTGTGCGAACGCCTGCGTCCGGCCGAAGCACCGCCGGGGATCACGCTGTCGCCGCGCGAGCTCGACGTGCTGCGGCTCGTGGCCGAAGGCTGCACCAACGACGAGATCTCCGAGCGGCTCGGGCTGCTGCCCAACACGGTCAAGTCGTACCTCAAGCACGCCATGCGCAAGCTCGACGTCAGCAACCGGATCCAGGCGGTGAACCGGGCCCGCGCGGCCGGCCTGCTCGGCTGAGCACCCTCTTTGTGGGGTGGCCGGGTGGTCACCGCGAAGGCATCATCGCCGCACGGGCAGCGCTGCCCGTTCGACGCGAAGGGATCGGCACGTGTTCTACGACCTCGCTGTCCGCGATTTCCTCGACCGCGCGGAAACGGTGTACCCGGACCGGATCGCGGTGGTGGACGAACCCGACCAGCCCGCGGCCTCGTGGGGCGCGATCACCTACCGCGAGCTGGCCCGCCGCGCCCGTGCGCAGGCCGCGAACCTCGACGCGCTCGGCGTGCCCGTCGGCGGCCGGGTCGCGATCGTCTCGCACAACTCGGCGCGGCTGCTCACGTCGTTCTTCGGGGTTTCCGGCTGGGGCCGCATCCTGGTGCCGGTGAACTTCCGCCTCGCGCCGGCGGAGGTGCGCTACATCGTGGAGCACTCGGGCGCCGACGTCGTGATAATCGACCCGGAGCTCAAACCGCTGCTGGACTCCGTCACCGCGAAGCACGTGTTCGTGCTCGGCGAGCACGACGAGCAGATCTTCGGCGGCGACGGCGAACCGCGGCCGTGGACACCCGACGAATCGGCCACCGCCACGCTCAACTACACCTCGGGCACCACGGCGCGGCCCAAGGGCGTGCAGCTGACCCACCGCAACCTCTGGCTCAACGCCACCACGTTCGCCTTGCACACCACGCTGAACGACAACGACGTGCTGCTGCACACCCTCCCGATGTTCCACGCCAACGGCTGGGGCATGCCCTACGGAGTCACCGGCCTCGGCGCGCGCCACATCGTGCTGCGCAAGGTCGACGGCACCGAGATCCTCCGCCGCGTCGAGGAACACGGCGTCACGATCATGTGCGCCGCCCCCGCCGTGGTCACTGCGGCGCTCGACGGCGCCGCGAAGTGGGACGGCGAGATCCCCGGCCGCGACCGCGTGCGGATCGTCGTGGCGGGCGCGCCGCCGCCCACCCGCACGATCGAACGCGTGCGCGCCGAGCTGGGCTGGGAGTTCATCCAGATCTACGGCCTCACCGAGACGTCGCCGCTGCTCACGGTCAACCGCTTCCGCTCCGAGTGGGCGGACCTCGACGCCCACGAGCAGGCCAAGCTCCTGGGCCGCGCGGGCGCGCCGGCGCTGGGCGTGCGCGTGTCGATCGACACCGACGGCGAGGTGCTCGTCCAGTCGAACATGAACCTCGACGGCTACTGGGAGAACCCGGACGAAACCGCCCGCGTGCAGGAGGGCAACTGGTTCCACACCGGCGACGGCGGCCGCTTCGAAGACGGTTACCTCTCCATCGCCGACCGCAAGAAGGACGTGATCATCACCGGCGGCGAGAACGTGTCGTCCATCGAGGTGGAAGACGCCCTGAACTCCCACCCGGCCGTGCGCGAGGCCGCCGTGATCGGCATCCCGGACACGAAGTGGGGCGAGCTCGTCACGGCCCTCGTCGTCACCGACGGCACCCCCGTGACCGCCGAGGACCTGATCACGCACTGCCGCGGGCACCTGGCCGGTTACAAATGCCCGAAGCGCGTGGACTTCCTCGACGAGCTCCCCCGCACCGCGACGGGCAAGATCCAGAAGTTCAAGCTGCGCAAGCCGTTCTGGGAAGGCCAGGACCGCCAGGTGAACTAGCCGCGGGGCTCGGCAGGACGGTAGACGAGCTGCACCACCCCGTTGCCGAACACCTTCGACCGTTCCAGCGCGAAGTCCAGGCGCGGGCCGTCGGCCGGGAACAGCCGGCGGCCGGCGCCGACGACGACGGGGTGTTGCAGCAGGACCAGCTCGTCGACGAGGCCGCGCGTGAGCAGCCAGCGCACGAGTGTCGCGCTGCCGCTGGTGAGGATGGTGCCGCCGGTGCCGGCTTTGAGGTCGCGGAGCGCGGGTTCGAGGTCGCGTGGCAGGAGCGTGCTGTGCTGCCAGCCGACGGCGGTGAGGGTGGTGGACGCGACGTATTTGCGGACGTTGTTCATGAACTCCGCGCCCGGGTCGTCCGTGCGGCCGGGCCACGCTTCGGCGAAGCCCTCGTAGGTCACGCGGCCCAGCAGCATCGCGTCGGCGTCGGACAGGCCGGCACCGACGACGCGTTCGAGCTCGGGTGTCCAGTGCGACAGCGACCAGCGGTCCGGCGCCTCGACGACGCCGTCGAGTGACACGAACAACGTGGACACGATCTTGCGCATCGGAGGGCTCCTCGTTCGGGGAGCCCCACTATCCCGGAGACGGCCGGGGTCGCGCAGACGAACCGGACGATCAACCCACTTGCCGCACCAGGTCCAGCGCACGGCCGAGCGTCGACAACCGAGCGTCGAGCGAATCGCCTGACGGGTAGAGGCGGACCGTGTCGACGCCGGCGTCGCGCCAGACGCGCAGCCGGGCGCGGACCATGTCCTCGGTGCCGATGAGCGTGGTGCCCAGCACCATCTCGTCCGTCACCAGGGACGCGGCGCCGTCGCGGTCGCCCGCCTGCCAGCGGTCGCGGACCTCCGCGGCGACGTCGGCCCAACCCTGGCGGCTGTAGGCGTCGTTGTAGAAGTTGGTGCTCGCGGAACCCATGCCGCCCAAGGAAAACGCGAGTTCCTTCTTCCGAGAGCCCACCATCGTGCGCAGCTCGTCCTCGTCGGAAGCGAACGCGACTTCCGCACCCTGGCACACGTCGAGGTCACCGCGCACGCGGCCGGACTTCGCGAGACCGGCATCGAGGTGGCTGAAGTACGCCGAAGCACCTTCGGGCACGAAGCTGGTGCCGAGCCAGCCGTCGGCGACTTCGCCGGTGAGCTCCAGCATCTTCGGCGACAGCGTCGCCAGGTGGATGGGGATGTCCTCGTTGGGCTTGGACGACAGCCGCATCGGCCGCGCCTCGCCCGGCAGCGGGATCTCGAAAGCCTTGCCGGAGAACGAAATCTTCTCCCCCGCGAACGCGCTGCGCACGATTTCCACCGTCTCGCGCATCCGCGTGAGCGGTTTCGCGAACGGCACGCCGTGCAGCCCCTCCATCACCTGCGGCCCGCTGGGGCCGAGGCCGAGGGAGAACCGGCCGCCGGACATGTCGGCGAGCGTCAGCGCCGCCTGCGCCACCGCGACGGGCGTGCGCACGCCGACCTGCATGATCCCGGAGCCGAGCTGCAGCCGCGAAGTGCGCCCGGCAAGGAAGCCGAGCACCGACGGCGCGTCGGAACCCCACGCTTCCGCGACCCAGCACACGTCGAGGCCGAGTTTTTCAGCCTCCAGCACGAACTCCAGCGTCTCCGCCCAGCCGCCGGAGCCTTCGATCGTGGTCGCGGTGCGCATCAGCGCGCCGCCTCGACGCGGTCCTTGATCGCCGCGACGGTGGCGATCATCGCGTTCTCGAACTCGCGCATGCGCACGAAAACGATCTTCTGCTCCTTGTCCGGCATGCGGTCGATGGCGAACGACAGGCCCGACCGCGCCGGCCCCATCTGCATCCACTGCGTGAGCTTCGTGCCGCCGTTCTCGGGTTCGAGCGTGAAGCGCCAGGTCGCCGTGGGCGTCTCCGGGTCCGCCACCGCCCACGCGAACACGCGTGGCTCCTCGTACTCGACGATGAACGACGTCGTCGACCACTCGCCGAGCGCGTCGTGCTTGCTGTAGCCGACGAAGGAGCCGCCGAGCTTCGGGCCGGTCGCCCCGCCGCACCACTCGACGCGCTGGAGCTCCGAGCTCATCTCGGGCATGCGCTGCACGTCGGACACGAACGGCCACACCGCCTCGGGAGTGCCGTCGATCCACGTGGCCGCCTCGGCCGTGGGCTTGTCCGCGTACCGCGCGCCGGTCCACTCCATCGTGGTGCGCCTCCTCAGCTTCGACCGTCAAGGTGCCTCTGACCACGATAGTTTCGTAGTGAGACCCTTGTGTCAACGCGAGGGGCGCGTCAGCCCGCGGCTTCCTGCTTCGCGAAGCGCGCCTCGACGTCGGGCCGGTGCGCGATCTTCTCGGGGAAGCCGGGGCCGCGGCGCATCCGCGTTTCCTCGGCCGTGAGCGGCTCGCCGCAGTGCGCGCAGACGACCTCGGCGTGCGTGTCGTGGCCGCACTTCTCGTGGTGCGTCGTGATCGGCGGGCCGGCCTCACCGGCGAGCCAGCGGTCCCCCCACGCCGTCATCGCGATGAGGACCCCGAAGAAGTCCTTGCCCTTGTCGGTGAGCACGTAGTCGTAGCGCACCGGCTCGGTCTGGTAGGCCACCTTCTCCAGCAGGCCCTCGTCGACCAGCCGGCGCAGCCGGTCGGCGAGGGTGTTGCGCGCGATGCCGAGCGCCTGCTGGAACTCGTCGAAGCGCGTGACGCCGTAGAACGCGTCGCGCAGCACGAGCGGCGTCCACCAGTCCCCGAGCAGATCCATGGTCCGCGCGATGGAGCACGGCCACTGCGCGAAGGAAGTCCGTTTCATGGACGGGAGAGTACGCCGTCTCAGTCTGAAACTCAGCTGTTGGAAGCTGTGATCAGGCGATTTCCACGCGGTGGCCGACGGTCACGTCCACATGGGCGGGCACCTCGTCGTGCTCGTCGCCGACCGAGAGCGTGCCCGCGGGCTCCACCAGCAGCACGGCCGCGCCCTCCTTCGAAGACGGCTTGTGGAACGTCCCGCGCGGCACCACGAACACCTCGCCCCGGCCCAGCGTGACCACGCGCTCGCCGGCGGGTTCGCGCAGGCCGATCGCGATCTCGCCGTCGAGGACCAGGAAGAACTCGTCGGTGTTCTCGTGGACGTGCCACACGTGCTCGCCGGAGAAGCGGGCGAGGCGGACGTCGTAGTCGTTGATGTTCGCGACGATGCGCGGGCTCCACACGGCGTCGAAGCCGTCGAGCACGGTCTGCAGATCGATGGGCTGGTTCATGCGATCGATCGTCGTCCTGTCGCCCGGCCGCCGGGAGTGCTAGGAATAGCACATGTCGCAAGGATCCTCGCACCGTGTGGTGATGGTCGTGGACGACGGCTCGAACCCGTTCGAGATGGGCGTCGCGACGGAGCTGTTCGGCCTGCGCCGCCCGGAGCTCGGGCGGGAGTGGTACGAGTTCGCGCTCGCCTCGGCGCACGAGCGCGTGGGCATGCACCTGGGGATGTTCACGCTCTCGGGCGTCGCGGGGCTCGCCGCGGTCGACGAGGCGAACACGGTGATCGTGCCGAACCGGCCGGACCCGCACGTGCCGGCGGACGCCGCGGTGCTGTCCGCGATCCGGCGGGCGCACGCGCGCCGGGCACGGCTGATGAGCTTCTGCACGGGCGCGTTCACGCTGGCCGAGGCGGGCGTGCTCGACGGGCTGCGCGCGACGACGCACTGGCGCTGGGCGGCCGAGTTCACCGCGCGCTACCCCGACGTGCGGCTGGAGCCCGACGTCCTGTTCGTCGACGAAGGCACGGTTCTGACCGCGGCGGGCAGCGCGGCGGCGATGGACCTGGGCCTGTACGTGATCCAGCGCGACCACGGCGCCGAGATCGCCAACGCCGTCAGCCGGCGGCTCGTCTTCCCCGGCCACCGCGACGGCGGCCAGCAGCAGTTCGTGGAACGGCCGGTGCCCGTCGTGCCGGACGCCTCGCTCGCGCCGGTGCTGGAGTGGGCCCGCGGGAACCTCGACCGGGCCCTGACCGTCGCGGACCTGGCCGCACACGCCGCGACCAGCCAGGCGACACTGCACCGACGATTCCGCGGCGAACTGGGCACGACACCCCTGGCCTGGCTGACGACGGAGCGCGTGAGCCTCGCCTGCCGCCTGCTCGAACGCGGCGAACTGCGCCTCGACCGCGTCGCCACCGACTGCGGCTTCGGCACGGCCGCCAACCTGCGAGCCCAGCTGCGGCGCCACACGGGACTGAGCCCGTCGGAATACCGACGGCGATTCGGGCCGGCGGCCTGACCCGCTGGTTTCCGACTCGCGCAACGCGGCAGCGGCTCGGCCTGGCAGCCTCACCCCTGTGCCGGCTCGGCCCGCGGCCTGATCAGTGATCGCGCTCGCGCAGCGCGGCGGCGGGTCGAGCGGGCGGCCTCACCCCGGCGCCGACTCGGCTGAGCGGCTGACCAGCAATTTCCAGCACACGAAACACGGCGGTGGTTCGAACCCGCAGCCTCGCGCAACCCGGCAACGGCAATGTCCATGGCCTGATCGGTTTTCGAGCTCGCGCGGCGCGGTGGTGATTCGAGCGGGTGGCCGCATCCAACCCGGCAGCGGTTCGGACCCCCAACCCCACGCAGCTCGGGCCGACGGCCTGACCAGCCGGCTTCCAGCTCGCGCAACGCGGCGGCGGCTCGGCCCGCGCCCCGGTCAGTTGTCGAGCTCGCGCAGTGCGGCGGCGATCGCGTCGCGGTGGATCGCCGGTGGGTAGGTGGTGGGGTCGGCGGCAGTGAGGGCGTTGAGGCCTTCGACCAGGGCGATGAGGCGTTTCGCGGTGCGTTCGCGGCGGGGGTGGGCCCAGCGGGGGCGGCAGGCGCCCACGAGGCGCGTCACGCGGGTGACGAACGAGCGGTTGTGCGCGCGGTGGCGGTCGGCCAGTTCGGGGTCGGCCAGGGCGGCGGCGAGGAAGCCGACCCAGACGCGGGCCTCGTCGGCGGCTTCGTCGGTGAGGGTGGCGGCGTGGCAGAGGACGTCGCGCAGCACCGAGGTGGGTGGGCCGCCGGTGGCTTCGGTGGCGTCGGCGCGTTCGGCGGTGCGCTGGTGCAGCAGGTCGCGGGCGTGCAGGAGCAGGGCGCGCTTGGTCGGGAACGCGTGCATGACCAGGCCCGTGGTGCAGCCCGCGCGCTCGGCGACGGCGCGCACGGTGAGGCCGGGCAGCCCGTCGGCGGCCAGCACCTGCCACACCGCGCCGGAGAGCAGCTCGCGCTGGGCATCGACGTCACGCTGTCTTGGCACGCGGGCCTCCTTTCCGTAACATCGGTTACGGTAACACTTGTTCCGAAACCACGCGTGAAATTTTGGGGGTGCCGGTGATCGAGATCCTGCGTTCGGAGTGGGACGCGCCGGAGGCGGTGGCGCTGCGGGCGGCACAACGGGCCGAATTGGACACCCGGTACGCGACCAGCGACCACGAAGCCGGTCCGGCGCCCACCGCCGAAAGTATGGCCGTTTTTGTCATCGCGTGGTCCGACCGCACCGCGGTCGGCTGCGGTGGCCTGCGGCTACTCGGGCCGGACGAGGCGGAGATCAAACGGATGTACGTGGTGCCGGCCTCGCGCGGCACCGGCGTGTCGACGGCGTTGTTACGGGCGCTCGAAGAGGAGGCCGTGTCGCGCGGCATCACGCGGCTGCTGCTGGAAACCGGTGTCCGCCAGCCGGACGCGATCCGTTTCTACCAGCGGGAAGGCTACGAACCGATCCCGGCATTCGGCGCGTACAGCAGTGATCCACTGGCCCGGTGCTTCGCGCGATTACTCCATTCGGCGCAGTCGGCAAAAAACCGATCCGCACCTCCTGTTAAACCCCGGTGAAAATGTCCGATCGGCCAACTACGGATTTAGTGTGGGTGGACAAGACCTCGCCGTCCCGACAGATTTGGCGCAGGCACTCACAAAAGGCGGCCGTCTTCGACTAGCTTGACGGAAGAGAGGGTCCGAAAGGCGATACGGGGAGCGACGATGGCGAAACACCGGCCACGCCGGAAGTCTGTGCGCGGCAAGGCGGCGGCCGCCCTCGCGGGTGGCGCGCTCGTGGTGCTGCCGACGATGGCCGCGTCGGGTCTGCCCACTCCGCTCGCCGCCGCCCCGGCTCCCACGGCCGAGGGCACCTCGCTGCCGCCGGTGGCCTCGCCCTGGCTCCCGCCGAACATCGTGCTCCCGCCGGTCGCCGTGGACGGCAGCCTGCCGCAGCCGCCGACCCCGATGCCGCTGACCGTGCCGGGCTTCCACGTGAGCACGGGTTCGGCCACGCCGTCCGGTCCACTGGGGATTCCGGGCAGCATGCTCAAGGCGTACCAGAACGCGGCCGACATCATGTCCCGCGAGCAGCCCGGCTGCCACCTCGACTGGCAGCTCATCGCGGCCATCGGGCGCATCGAGTCCAACCACGCGCGCGGCGGTTACGTCGACGCGCAGGGCAATACGCTCGAGCCGATCCTCGGCCCGGTGCTCGACGGTTCCGGCCCGTTCGCCGCCATCCGCGACACCGACGGCGGCAGGTACGACGGCAACGCGCTGTGGGACCGCGCCGTGGGCGCCACGCAGTTCATCCCGTCGACCTGGGCGGGCTACGCCTCAGACGGCAACGGCGACGGCGTGTCCAACCCGAACAACATCTACGACGAAACCCTCGCCACGGCGCGCTACCTGTGCTCCGGCGGCCTGGACCTCTCCAGCGACGCGATGCAGCGCGTGGCCGTGCGGCGCTACAACAACTCACAGTCCTATGTGGACACGGTCATGGCCTACGCGGCCGCCTACCGCGGCGGCGTGTCGCCACTGCCGGACAGCCAGGTCCCCATCGGCGCACCCCCGGGCCCGGGCGCCATCGCGGCCGCCGCCGGAAGCCCCCTCGGCGACCCGGTCCCGCCGCCGCCCCCGGTGGTCACCCCGCCGGGCTCCCCCTCGCAGCTCCCGCCGTCCACGACGCCGGGCTCCCCCACGACGACTCCGCCGGCCACCAGCACCACGTCGCCGTCGGACTCCAGCCAGACACCACCGGCCAACAGCTCCACCCCGCCGTCTTCGGACAGCTCCACCCCGCCGTCCAGCAGCTCGACACCTCCGGCCGACTCGACCCCCCCGTCCAGCTCGACGACGACCACCACCACCACGCCGTCGCCCTCGTCCTCGGACTCGTCCGCCTCGACGGGCTCGGACACCACCACCACGCCGCCCCCGGAGACGACGAGCACCACGCCGACCAGCTGACTCTCGCCGCCTGAGCGCCGGGGCCAAGCTCCGGCACTCACGAGCCAGGACGCGCAGACAACCCGGAGCCGCGTCGCGTGAAGCGGCCTCGCGACGCCGACCCTCCGCCGGGCAGGTCCTCATGCCCGAGATACGCGAGCAATCCGGCGCGCGGTGGCCTTCCGACACCCGCAACAGCTCACGCCCCTGCTCAATGGCTGAACGCACCCAGCCGACCTGCGCACCGCCACACCTCGGTGAAGGGGCCGTTCGCCCGGCCAAGTCCTCACGCGCCACGAAGGGCGGGCGACTCGGCGCCGCGCGGTGGTCTCCTCCACGCCGCCGCAGCGCACCGCGCCCGCGCAATGACTGAGCGCGCCAAGCCTGCATGCAACTCGCGCCCCCAGACCTCGGCGAGCGGACCACTCGCCGGGCTAGTCCTCACGCGCCACGAAGCGCGGGCGACTCGGCACCACGTGGTGGTCTCCCAGCGCCGCAGCAACTCACCACACCAGCGCGGTGGCTGAGCGCACCCAGCCGGCCAGCGCGCAGCTCGCACCGTTGCGCCCCGGCGAAGCGACCGTTCGCCGCGCGAGTCCTCACGCGTCAAGAAATGCGGGTAACCCTGCCCCGCGCGCTAGCCTCCCAATACCGCAGCAGCACACCGCACCAGCGCAGTGGCTGAGGGCACCCAGCCGGCCGGCGCGCAGCTCACACCGCCGCACCTCGGCGAGCCGACCGGTCGCCGCGTGGGTCAGGAAGCGCGGGCCTCGTCGTAGGCGTCGCGGGCGTCCGTGACGGCCGGGAGCCGGCGTTCGACCCAGCGGGCCAGGCTGCGGACCTGTTCGGCGGCCTCGTGGCCCATCGGGGTGAGGGAGTAGTCGACGCGGGGTGGGATGACGGGCTTGGCGTCGCGGTTGAGGAAGCCGTCGCGTTCGAGGGTTTGGAGGGTCTGGGCGAGCATTTTTTCACTCACGCCGCCGATTTCGCGGCGGAGCTCGCTGAAGCGGTACGAGCGTTCGAGAAGGGCGCCGAGCACGAGGATGCCCCAGCGGCTCGTCACGTGTTCCAGCACGATGCGCGACGGGCAGGTCGCGCGGTTGACGTTGGGCGCCTCGGGCAGTGCTTCGGTCATGTCACCCTCCTGGTTACTCGAACACCAGTACCTTACTCTGAAGTGGGTACTTTCCGTGAGAGAGTAACGGTCCTACGGTGAGCGGCGGAAGTTCCACCGACCCGAAGGAAGAACATGAGCATCGTCATCACCGGCGCCACCGGGCTGCTGGGCCGTCAGGTCGTCGCCGACCTCCTCGCGGCCGGTGTGCCCGCGGGTGAGATCACGGCCGTGGCGCGCAGCGCGGA
Organism: Amycolatopsis sp. NPDC047767; assembly: GCF_040704195.1. Lineage (NCBI taxonomy): Bacteria > Bacillati > Actinomycetota > Actinomycetes > Pseudonocardiales > Pseudonocardiaceae > Amycolatopsis > Amycolatopsis sp. NPDC047767. The sequence goes on along the minus strand of NZ_JBEYSJ010000016.1, from coordinate 7,566 downwards.
GAAGGCGGCCGACCTGGGTGTGCGGGTGCACGTCGGCGACTACGACCGGCCCGAGACGCTGGCCGGGGCGTTCGGCGCCGGGGACCGCGTGCTGCTGGTGTCCGGCACGGAGCTGGGCAAGCGCGTCGGCCAGCACGCTGCCGTCATCGAGGCCGCGAAGGCCGCCGACGTCGCGCAGATCGCGTACACGGGTGTCTTCGGCGGCCCGGACGCCGACTTCACCCTCGCCGACGACCACCGCGCGACCGAGCAGCGCATCCTCGACTCGGGGCTGCCGTACACGTTCCTGCGCAACAACTGGTACTCCGAGATGGCGGTCCCCGACGTCGCCGGCTCGCTCGCCCGTGGCGCCGTGGCGAACAGCGTCCCCGCCGACGGGCGCATCGCCACCGCGGCCCGCGAGGACTACGCCGGGGCCGCCGCCGCGGTCCTGAGCACCGACGGCCACCTCGGTGCTGCCTACGAGCTCAGCGGCGACACCGCGTGGAGCTACGGCGAGTTCGCCGCAGAGCTCGCGCGGCTCGGCGGCCGCCCGGTGGTCCATACCACCGTCCCCGGTGGGGAGTTCGAAGCGATCCTCACCGGCGCCGGCGTGCCGGCGTTCCTGGCGACGATCCTGGTCGACGTCGACGCCGCCATCACCCGCGGCCGCCTCGCCGGCACCCCGGGCGACCTGGCGAAGCTCCTGGGCCGCCCGACGACACCGATCACCGAGACGATCGCGAAGCTCCTCGGCTGAGTACCGTTCGGTTCGGCGGCGATCCCGGCGCCGCACAGACGGGCGATCGGATGCCGGGCACCGGGAGTTCCCGGCATCCGCGCCCGTACCAAGCCCGGCCACGCAGCTCTCGGACCCGATCAACCGGGCTAAGCTGCACGCGGCCCGAGCCCGAGGAGCGAACGTGTCCTGGAACCCCCAAGCGCTGCCCGATCTGTCCGGTCGCACCTATGCCGTGACAGGCGGGAACGCGGGGATCGGCTACTTCATCTCCGAACAGCTCGCCGGCGCCGGCGCGCACGTCGTGATCCTCGGCCGCACCCCGGCGCGGCTGGCAACGGCGGCCGAGGCGATCAAGAACCACCACGCCCACGCCGAAATCAGCACGATCCGCCTGGATCTGGCCGACCTGGAGTCCGTCGCGGAGGCCGCCGAGGAACTCAACCGGCTGGGCCGCGTGGACGGGCTGATCGAGAACGCCGGCTCCACCTCCCCCGGCCGCAAACGCCGGACGACGCGACAGGGCTTCGAACTCGCGGTCGGCACCAACCACCTCGGCCACTTCGCCCTCACCGCGCTCGCGATGCCGGTGCTCACGGCGTCCGGCGCCCGCGTCGTCCCGATGGGCAGCCTGATCACCCGGCTGCAGCCGTTCGACCTCGACGACCTGCAGACCGAACGCAAGTACTCCGAGTTCCGCGCCTACGCCCAGTCCAAGCACGCCGTGCAGTCCTTCGGCTTCGAATTCGACCGCCGGCTGCGCGCCGCCGGTTCGAAGGTCTCCTGCGTGCTGGCCCACCCCGGCTTCAGCCTCGGCAGCGCCAGCCCGCGCCGCGACGGCATCACCGACCCGAAGCCCCTGATGCGCCTGTTCGCCCCCATCACCCAGGGCAAGGACCGCGGCGCCTGGCCCGCCGTCCGCGCCGCCGTCGACCCGCAAGCCACCGGCGGCCAGTTCTACGGCCCCTCCCGCGGCGGCGTCGGCCGCCCCGTGCCGAAGACGGCCGTCAAGGTCGACCGGGACCCCGAACGCGCGGCCAAACTGTGGACGTGGTCGGAAAAACTGACGGGCACGACCTTCGACGTCGGCTGATCAACGGGGCCGCTCAAGCCTCGGCACCGACATCCACCACCTGGCGCGGCATTGCGAACGGTCTCGGATCGCCGGCCTGACCGGTCCTGCGGCGCGCAGGCGCATCACCGTTGGCCCAGCAACAAAGGGTCGGGCCGGAGAAACCCCGGCCCCGGCTGATCAACGCGGCGGTTCGAGGCCCGAGGCCAGCGCGTCCATCGCCTGGTTCAGCAGCGCCACCAGGTCCGGGTCGCTCCCCGGGTACCAGCATTTGAACGCCGCCCGGTTCGCCGCGAACGCGGTCTCCACCGTGAGCCGCACGTAGAGGTCGTCGGCGGGCAGGCCCGTGCGCGAGGCGATGGACTCGAGGGCAGCTTGCTCGACGAGCTTGTTGACGTGCGCCAGCCGGCCCCACAGCTCCGGGTATTCGCGCAGCATCAGAGCCCGCTCGCCGAAGGTGGGGTCGGCGGTGGCCTCGGTGAAGCGTTCCGTGAAGACCGCGCGCAGGGTCGTGAGTGGACGTTCCGAGGCGGGGCGTGCGGCGACGCCCGAGCGGACACCGTCGGGGGTGAGCGCCAGGGAGAAGACCGCGGCTTCCTTGCTGTCGAAGTAGTTGAAGAACGTGCGCGCCGAGACGCCGGCCTTGGTGCAGATCTGGTCGACGGTCACCTCGTGCGGCCCGCGCGAGCGGTACAGCGCGACGGCCGCCGCGCGGATCGCCTGACGTGTTGCTTCCTTCTTGCGCTCGCGGAGTCCCGCCTCTGTCATCTTTCTTACACTACTGCACTTTTGCAGTACTGCAAGATAACGTACCGGCCATGGCGGAAGAACTGGCCAAACCCTCGATCACCCGCACCCTCGCCGAGAACCTTTGGTTCCCCGTTGTCCTTTTTCTCGGTTTTGCCGTGGTCTACCTGGCCGCCTTCCACCGGCCACAGCCGCACGAGGTGCCGGTGGCCGTCGCCGGCCCACCCGCCGCGACTCGGGTCCAAAGCCAGCTCGACAAGATGAGTCCCGGCGGGTTCCACGTCGTCGCGGTCCCGGACGCGCAGGCGGCCCGCCGAGCCGTGCTCGACCGCGCCACGAGCGGGGCCTTCGCGCCGGACCCACAGCACCCCGTGCTCTACGTCGCCAAAGCCAACGGCTTCACCCTCCAGTCCCTGCTGACCCAGACCTTCACCCCGCTGACCGGCGGAAAGCTCGCCGTCGTCGACCTCGCCCCCACCGTGGCCGGCGACCCGCTGGGCAACGGGCTGTTCTACCTGCTGATCGCGTGGGGCCTGCCGAGCTACTTCGTCGTCATGATGCTGCTGCGGGCGGTCGGGCTCAGCCGTCGCGCACGGATGGCGACGTTCGTCGGCTGGGCCGCGTTCCTGTCGGTGGCGGGTTTCCTCATCGCCCGCGCCATGGACGTGATCCCGGGCGACCCGGTCGCGATTCCGCTCGCGTTCCTGTCGAGTCTCGTGGTTTCCCTCGTCTCCCAAGGACTTGTGCCGATCTTCAAGCAGTTCTTCCCCGGCGTGGCGGTCACGCTGTTCGTCATCCTGAGTTCGGCGTCCAGCGGCGGCATCATCCCGCCGCAGATGCAGCCCGCGCTGTACCGCGCGCTGCACCCGATCCTGCCGATGGGCAATCTCAACGACGCACTGCGCGGCGTCTTCTACTTCCACGGCGCCGGCGTCGCCGGGCACGTCCTGGTGCTGTGCGCCTGGCTCGCGCTCGGCATCGCCCTCAACGTGGGCCACGCGCTGTGGGTGCGGCAAAAGACCAGGCAGGAAACCCAGCCACCCGTGGAGGATCCCGTGCTCGAGATGCCGCAGCCCACGGCCCTCCCGACCCACGGCCACCGCTTCGGTGAGCTCGTGCCCATGCTGATCGGCACCGTCCGCTCCACCACCGGAGAACGCGTCGGCGGCGCGATCCTCACCGTCACCGACGGAAAAGGCCGCCAGCTCGTGCGGACCACCGCCGACGACGAGGGTGCCTTCGCCGTCGGCGGGCTGCCGGAGCAGTTCGTGGACCTCGTGGTGACCGCGCCCGGCCGCCAGCCCACCGCACGCCGGACCTTCTTCCGAGAGGGCGTCTTCCGCCGCGAAGACTTCGTGCTCGCCCCGGAACCGGCGCTTATGCCGTCCAGCCACCGTCCACGGTGAGCGTCGAGCCGGTCGTGTACGAAGAAGCGTCTGACGCCAGATACACCGCCGCACCACCGAGTTCCGGCGGCGAGGCCACGCGGTTCTGCGGGATGTTCGCCAGGATCCGCTCGCCCCACTTGCTCGTGACGAGCCCCTCCGACAGATCGGTGTGGAAGTAACCCGGCGCCAGCACGTTCACCCGGACACCCTTCGGCGCCCACTCCACGGCGAGCACGCGCGACAACGCCTCGACTCCACCTTTGCTCGCGGCATACGCGGCGATGCGGTCGAACCCGGTGCGCGCGTGCACCGACGACACCGTGATGATCGAACCCGCCCCCTGCGTGAGCATCTGCCGTCCGGCCGCGCGGGCGCAGTAGTAGGTGCCCGACAGGTTCACGTCGAGCACGCGCGCCCAGTCGTCGTCGCTGCCCTGCTCGCTGCGCCGGAACGTCGGGCTGATCCCGGCCGCAGTCACGCAGACGTCCAACCGCCCGTGGCCGGAGACGATCCGCGAGACCGCACTGTCCGCAAAGGACGGATCCGACACCGAACCCGGCAGCACCAGCGCGCCACCGATCTCCGCCGCCAGCGATGTCAGGTCGTCCTCGGTCCGCGACGTCACGGCCAGCGTCGCCCCGGCCGCGGCCAACGCCACCGCGATGGCCCGGCCCAGCCCCTTGCCCGCGCCCGTGACCCAGGCGACCTTGCCCGTCAGGTCGAACTCGTTCATCCGCGCAGATCCCTCTTCAGCACCTTGCCCGACGGCGTCCGCGGCAGCTCGTCCAGGAACACCAGCTCCGCCGGCACCTTGAACTTCGCCAGCCGCTCGCGGCAGAACGCCACCAAGGCGGCCGAGTCCCGGACCGCACCCGGGCGCAGCACGACGAACGCCTGCGGCACCTCACCCCACCGCGGGTGGCCCATGCCGACCACCGCGGCCTCGACGACGTCCGGGTGCTCGTACAGCACCCGCTCCACCTCGGGCGTCGCGATGTTCTCGCCGCCGGACACGATCATGTCCTTCTTGCGGTCCTCGACGTACAGGTAGCCGTCCTCGTCGAGCCGCCCGACGTCGCCCGTGTGGAACCAGCCGTCGCGGAACGCCTTGGCCGTCGCAGCCTCGTCGCGCCAGTACCCGATGCTCACCTTGGGCCCGCGCAACGCGATCTCCCCCATCGAGCCGATCGGCAGCGGCGCACCGGCCTCGTCGACGATCCGGACCTCCAGGTGCACCACCGGCTGTCCGACCGAACCGACCTTCGCCAGCATGTGCTCGGGGTCGTTGAAGGTGTCGCCCGACACGGTCTCGGTGAGGCCGTACGCGTCGGAGAACCACGCTTTCGGGAACGCGGCGAGGATCTTCTCCACCAGCGGCACCGGCATCTTCTCCCCGCCGCCGATGATGAACCGGATCGACGACGTGTCACGTTCCAGAATGTCGGGCAGCTGCAGGATCGCGTTCATCATCGACGGCGCCAGCCAGATGTTGGTCGGACGCTCGCGTTCGATCGTGTCCACGACCTCGGCCGCGTCGAACTTCCGCAGCACGATCAGCGAACCGCCCGCGTGCAGCGTGCCGACGCCGGGCAGGTCGAACCCGCCGACGTGGTAGAGCGGCCCGCACACCAGCGTCACGTCGTCGGCGGTGATGCCGAACTCGACGAGGTGGCCGAGGTTCTTCCACGCCAGGTTCCCGTGCGTGATCTGCACGCCCTTGGGGCGCGAGGTCGTGCCGGACGTGTACATCAGCCGCTGCAGGTCGCCGGCGCCGACCGACGCCGGCGTCACCGTGCGGCCGAGGTGCGAGCCCACGAGATCGTCGTACGACGTCCAGCCCGAAGCACTGCCGCCGAGCAGCAGCCGCTGTTTCAGGCCGGGCAACGGCAGAGTGTCCACAGCAGACTGGAACTCCGGCTCCGTCAGCAGCGCCACCGCACCCGAGTGCTCCAGGATGTAGCGCCACTCCTCGGGCGAGAGCCGGTAGTTGAGCGGGAGGAACGCCGCCCCGATCCGGTTCACCGCGAACACCGCCTCCAGGAACTCGAGGTGGTTGTAGAGCAGCAGCCCGACGATGTCCCCGCGGCCGATGCCCAGCTCCGTGAGGCCGGCCGCCAGCGCGTCGACCCGGGTGAGCAGCTCGCGGTTGGTCAAGGACCGCGAACCCTGGCTGAGCACCACTTTGTCCGGGTAGCGGCCGGTGTTGTGGTCGAGGATCGTGGCGAAGTTCGACATCAGCGCTCCTGTGCGTGGAAGCTGTGCAGCTCGCCCCCGGCCGATCCCCAGTGGATGGTGCTGATCATGCCGCCGTCGGCGACCAGGTCGGTGCCCGTGACGTAGTCGGCGCCCGGCCCGGCCAGGAACGCCACCACGCGCGCGATGTCGTCCGGCTCGCCGATGCGGCCCAGCGGCGTGTTGGCCACCGTGGCCGCGCGGATGTTCTCGTTGCCCAGCGTGTCCCGGTTCAGTCCGCTGTGGACGACGCCGGGGCTCACGGAGTTGATGCGGATCCCGTCCGCGGCCAGCTCGGCGGCCAGCTGTTTCGTCAACGCCAGGACCCCGCCTTTCGCCGCCGTGTAGGACGAAAAGCCGTACCCGGTGTGCCCGGCGATCGACGCGATCTGCACGATCGAGCCGCCGCCCCCCGCGGCCATCGCCGGGATCACCTGCTTGAGCAGGATGAAGTACCCGGTGAGGTTCACGTCGAGCACCCGCCGCCACTCGCCCACAGTGGACTCCAGCAGCTTCTTGCGGATGATGATCCCCGCCGCGTTCACCAGCACCTTCGGCGGGCCGAACCGGTCGACGGCCTGGCGCACCGCGTCGGCCACGGCCTCCTCGTCGGTGACGTCGACCGCGAACGCGGCCGCAGGAACGGAGAGTTCCTTGGCCGTGCGCTCGGCCGCCGTGCCGTCGGAGTCGAGCAGCACGAGCGCGCGGCCGTCCTCGGCCAGGCGCAGCGCGCAGGCGCGGCCGATCCCGGAGCCCGCCCCGGTGACGACCGCGCAGCCTGTCTTGTCCACAGTGGACCTCCTTCCGCGGGGCGTCAGCCCATCGCGTAACCCCCGTTGACGTCGACCACCGCACCCGTCATGTAGCTCGCCGCCGGCGAAGCCAGGAAGGCCGCGACGCGCGCGATCTCCTCGGGCCGGGCGAGCCGGCCGAGCGGGTTGTAGTCGTCGGAATACCCCTTGCCCACGATCATGTCCGTGTCCACCACGCCCGGCGCCACGGCGTTGGCGACGATCCCGTTGCGGGCCTCGGTTTTCGCGAGCCACTTCACCACCGCGTGGACGGCGCCCTTGCTGGCCACGTAGTGCGGGCCGGCGAGCACGCCGCCGACCTTGCCCGCCACGGACCCGATGCAGACGACCCGCGCGTCGTGGCCCCGCAGGAACGGCAGCGCGCCGCCGATGCACCACAGCGTGCCCTTGACGTTCACGCCGAGCACCGCGTCCACTTCGGACTCCGGCAGCTCGTCGAGGCGCATCGTCTCGCCGTAGATGGCCGCGCACGTCACCAGCGCGTCGAGCCGTTGGCCCGGCCCCGGGGGCCCCGCCCGAGGCGGCGGGGCGGGGGGGGGGGGGGGGGCGGCGGGCCCCACGCCCGCGGCCGCCACCCCCCCCCCCCGGTTATTCGCC